>NZ_JBIVDY010000008.1:0-352760 GCF_044747365.1 Kitasatospora sp. NPDC090091 | reverse complement strand
GGCAGCAGCCCGCCCCTCCGCAGACCACAGGACACCCCATGTATCGCACCGCACTGCGCAACGTGCTCGCCCACAAGGGCCGACTGCTGATGACGGCTCTGGCCGTCATGCTCGGCACCGCCTTCGTCGCCGGCACCATGGTCTTCTCCGACACGTTCGGCAAGGCCATGCGGGACAGCAACTCCAAGAGCTACTCGGACGTGTCGGTCCAGATCGTCGACCAGGCCGCGGGAACCTACGCGACCGCCCGGGAGAAGAGCGAGAAGAGCCCCGCCACCCTGACCGACGCCACCGTCCAGCAGCTGGCCGCCCTGCCCGGGACGGCGAGCGCCCGCGGTGTGGTGAGCGGGTTCACCGGCGTCGCCGACAAGAGCGGCAACCTGATCGGCAAGGCGTGGGCCGCCAAGGGCGCCAACTACTCCCCCGGCGCGGACGGCCGGGACGCCCGCTACCCGCTGGTCGAGGGCCAGGGCCCGAAGACGGCCAAGGAGGTGGCGCTCGACCGCAGGACCGCCGAGAAGGGCGGCTACAAGGTCGGCGACACCGTCCGGGTCGCCTCCAACGGCCCTGTCGTCGAGGCGAAGCTCACCGGTGTCTTCAGCACCGACGACCCGGTGGTGAACTCCGGCGGCACGCTCACCCTGTTCGACCGCGCCACCGCCCAGCAGCTGCTGCTGGAGCCCGGCCGCTACAGCAGCATCGTGCTCAGCGCCAAGCCCGGCACCGCCGAGAGCACCCTGCTCGCCCAGGCCGAGCAGAAGCTCCCGGACGGCGACCAGATCGACGCCGAGACGGGCCAGCAGCTCAAGGACGACGAGCAGAAGATGATCGAGTCCGGCACCGAGAGCATGCGGACCATGCTGCTCGCCTTCGCCGGCATCTCCCTCTTCGTCGGCATCTTCATCATCGCCAACACCTTCACCATGCTGGTCGCCCAGCGCACCAAGGAGCTCGCACTGCTGCGGGCGATCGGCGCCAGCCGCAAGCAGGTCACCCGCTCGGTGCTGGTCGAGGCCCTGGCGATCGGCACCGTCTCCGCCGCCGCCGGCCTGGTGGCCGGCATCGGGATCGGCGCCGGCCTGCAGTCCCTGGTCGGCGCGCTGGACAGCGGCATGCCCAGCGGCTCACTGGTCGTCAAGCCGATGACGGTGGCGGTCACCCTGGTGGTCGGCGTCCTGGTCACGGTGCTCTCCGCCCTGCTGCCCGCGATGCGCGCCTCCCGGATCGCCCCGGTCGCCGCGATGAGCAGCGGCGACCAGCCCGGCACCCAGAAGAGCCTGGTGGTGCGCAACACCATCGGTTCGGTGCTGGCCGCCGGCGGTGTCGCGCTGATCGCCTTCGGCGCCTCCACCGGCAACAGCGACGGCCGGATGCCGGTCGCGTTCGGCGCCCTGCTCGCCCTGGTCGGCGTCTTCATCCTGCTGCCGCTGCTGTCCCGCCCGGTGATCGCCCTGGTCGGCCCGGTCCTCGGCCGGCTGTTCGGGACGCCCGGCAAGCTCGCCCGGCAGAACGCCGTCCGCAACCCGCGCCGCACCGCCGCCACCGCGGCCGCGCTCACCATCGGCCTGACCCTGGTCAGCGGTCTGACGGTGCTCGGCTCCTCGATCGGCGGCGCGATCGACAAGGCCGTCACCAGCACGATGAAGGCCGACTACGTGGTCGGCGCGGCGAACGGCATGGGCCTGTCGGAGAAGGTCCCGGCGGAGCTCGCGAAGGCCCCCGGCGTGGCGGCCTCCTCGCCGCTCACCACCGTCTACTGGAAGCTCAACGGCAGCACCCGGTCGATCACCGGCCTGAACCCGGACGGCTTCGACAAGCTCGTCGCGATGAAGATGACCAGCGGCTCGGCCGCCGCGCTCGGCCAGGGCAAGATCCTCGTCGACGCCGACGTGGCCAAGAAGAACGGCATCGACACCGGCTCGACCGTCACGCTCACCTACCCGGACAAGTCCACCGGCCAGATCACCGTCGGCGGTGTCTACGAGGCCGGCGGGATGCTCGGCCCGGTCGTCCTGGCCAACACCGAGATCGTCAAGCACGAGCCCGAGCCGTACATCAGCGACGTCCTGGTCAAGGGCACCGGCGGCGCGAGCGACACGCTGAAGCAGTCGCTGAAGAACGCCACCGGCGCCAACCCGGTGATCGAGGTCAAGTCGCTGCAGGACGTCCGGGACGAGTTCAGCCAGACCATCAGCTTCGCGCTGAACATGATGTACGGCCTGCTGGCGATGTCCGTGATCGTCGCGATCCTCGGGGTGGTCAACACGCTGGCCATGTCGGTCTTCGAGCGCAAGCGCGAGATCGGGATGCTGCGGGCGATCGGCCTGGACCGCAGCGGCATCAAGCGGATGGTCCGTCTGGAGTCGGTGGTGATCTCGGTCTTCGGCGCCGGGATCGGCGTCCTGCTCGGCTGCTTCATGGCCTGGGCGATCAACGGCACGCTGAAGTCCAGCCTGCAGGGGCTGACCACGGTCCTCCCGTACGGGCAGCTGCTGCTCTTCCTGGCGCTGGCCGGCGTGGTCGGCCTGGTGGCCGCCTTCTGGCCCGCCCGCCGGGCCTCCAAGCTCGACATCCTGGCGAGCATCAAGACCGACTGACGCGAGGTCACCGAAGGCCCCGGGCAGCCCGCCCGGGGCCTTCGCGCGTACGGGGCCTCCGCGCGTACGGGGCGGGGCGCCGGCGGGACGTCAGGGGCCGGGCGCGGAGGGGTCGCCCCTCGCGCACCCGGCCCCGGACACGGTGGCGCGAACGACGGAAGGCCCCCGCCGGAGGTCCGGCTGGGGGCCTTCTCGTGCTGATGTACTCCGCCCGGTCGCACGGCCGGCTGAGCACCACGGAGGTCGTGGTCCGGCGACACTGCCGGGCGGAGGGCCTCCGACTCATACCCCGGTGCTCCCACACCGGGATCTCAGTCGCTTACTTGCTGCTGGCGAGTTCCTTGTCGGCGGCCGGCTTGGCGGCCTCGACGGGCTTGGGCGCGGGGCCCGCAGCCTCCTGGAACGCCTCGAACGGCTTCTCCATCTGCGCCAGACCCACGGTCTCGCGCTTCAGGAAGATCGCCAGCGTCCAGTCGGTGAAGACGCGGATCTTGCGGTTCACGGTCGGGACCATGGCGCCGTGGTAGCCACGGTGGAACCACCAGGCCAGGCGGCCCTTGAGCTTCACCTTGCCGAAGAGGATCGCGACGCCCTTGTGCAGACCGAGACCGGCGACCGCACCGAGGTTCTTGTGCTTGTACTCCTTCTGCGGGAAGCCCCGCATGCCGGAGATCACGTTGTCGCCGAGGACGACGGCCTGACGGCAGGCGTGCTGCGCGTTCGGCGGGCACCAGGCACCCTCGCCGGAGGCGAGGTCCGGCACCTGGGCGTTGTCGCCGGCGGACCAGACGTAGTCGAAGCCCTGGACCTGGAGGGTCGCCGCGGTGTCGACGTGGCCGCGCGGACCGAGCGGGAGGCCGAAGTTGGCCAGCACCGGGTTCGGCTTCACGCCGGCCGTCCACACGATGGTGGAGGCGTCGACCTCGACGCCGTTCTTCAGCACGACGTGCTGGTCGACGCAGGAGTCCATCGAGGTCTCGATGAAGACCTCGATGTTGCGCTCTTCGAGCTTCTCCTTGGTCCACAGACCGAGGTCCGGGCCCACCTCGGGGAGGATGCGGTTGGCCGCCTCCACCATGATGAAGCGCATGTCGTCGCGGCTGACGGTCTTGTAGATCTTGGCGGCGTCGCGCGCCATGTCCTCGATCTCGGCGATCGTCTCGACGCCGGCGAAGCCACCGCCGACGACGACGAAGGTCAGGGCCTTGCGGCGGATCGCCTCGTCCGTGGTGGACTCGGCCTTGTCCAGCTGGGCCATGACGTGGTTCCGGAGGCTGATGGCCTCCTCGACCGTCTTCATGCCGATGCCGTGCTCCGCCAGACCCGGGATCGGGAAGGTGCGGGAGACCGAGCCGGTCGCGACGACCAGGTAGTCGAAGGGCAGCTCGTACGAGTCGCCGGCCGCGGGCTGGATGGTGGCGACCTTGCGGGCGTGGTCCACACCGGTGACCGCACCGGTGAGCACCTCCGCCTTCTTCAGGGCGCTGCGCAGCGGCGCGACGAGGTTGCGAGGCGCGACGTTGCCGCCGGCCGCCTCGGGAAGGAAGGGCAGGTACGTCATGTACGACCGCGGGTCCACGACCGTGACGGTCGCTTCGCCGTAGCGCATCTTCTTGAGGATGCGCATCGCGGCATACAGGCCGACGTAACCACCGCCGACAATGAGGATGCGAGGACGCTCCGTGGTGCTCATATCCGAAAGTATCCAGCACGCCCCGGAGCACTCTTCGTGAGCCCGCTCACAAGGTGCTGGACACCCCGTGCTACACTGCGCGCCCCCGTTTTCGGCCCCAGGGGCCGGCTCACGGCCGGTTCGACCCCCCTGTGAGCGCCCACGCGCCAACGGGCCCGCTGAGCAGCAACGATCCAGATGGGGCCTGGGTTCCCGCGCATCATTTCGAATATCAAACCTTCGGCGGGGCACAGCCTGCGATCCAGCGGGCAGCGGACGGGGCAGGCCTTCAGTCCCACATTTCGGACGTTGCGGACGCGGGACCACGACGAATGACGGGATCGCCATGTGAAGAAATTCACGAACTTTGTCGCGCGACCCCGCGCGCGCCCCGGCCCCGGAGCCCCCGAGAGGGGTCCGGGGCCGGTCGGGTAAGGCCTGCAGGCGGCCGACGGGCCGTACCCGCGAGGGGTCCGGAGGGGGTCCGGAGGGGGTCCGGAGGGGGTCCGGAGGGGGTCCGGAGGGGGTCCGGAGGGAGCCTGGCCGAGGCCGGGGAGGGCTCAGGAGGCGATGCTCCAGGCGATGCCGTCCAGGATGTCGTGCTCGCTGACGACCACCTCGGCGGCGCCCGTCCGCTCCATGATCTCCAGCAGCTCCAGCGCGCCGGCCGCGATCACGTCCACCCGGCCGGGGTGCATCGAGGGGATGGCCGCCCGCTGCTCGTGGGTGGCGGCCAGCAGCTCGTCGGCGACCCGGGCCACCTCCTCGCGACTGATCCGGGAGTGGTGGATCGCCGCCGAGTCGTAGGCGGGCAGGTCCTGGACGATCGCGGAGACCGTGGTGACCGTCCCCGCCAGGCCGACCAGGGTCGCTGCGCCGGTCAGCGGGACGACCTCCTCGGCCTTGTCCAGCTCGGCCCGGACGTGCGCCCGCGCCTCGGCGATCTGCTCCGCCGAGGGCAGCTCGGCGCCGCCGAAGTGCCGCTCGGTGAGCCGGACGCAGCCGATGTCCACCGAGCGGGCCGCCCGGACGTCCTCCGCGCCCAGCACGAACTCGGTGGAGCCGCCGCCGAGGTCGAAGACCAGGTACGGCGCCGGGAACTGACCGCCGGTGAGCTCCTTGGTGGCGCCGACGAAGGAGAGGTGGGCCTCCTCCTCGCCGCTGACCACCTCGGGCGAGACACCCAGGACGTCCCGCACGCCCTTCACGTACTCGTCGCTGTTCTCGGCGTCGCGGGAGGCGCTGGTGGCCACGAAGCGCAGCCGCTCCGGGCCGACGCCGAAGCCGCGGATGATCTCCGCGTACTCGCGGCAGGCCGCGAAGGTGCGGGCCAGCGCGTCGGGGTGGAGCCGGCCGGTGCGGTCGACGCCCTGGCCCAGCCGGTTGATGATCATCCGGCGGTCGAGGTCGGTGATCGCCCCGGTCTCCGGGTCGAGGTCCGCGACCAGCAGCCGGATCGAGTTGGTGCCGCAGTCGATCGCGGCCACCCTGGTCACCGTCATGCGCCGTCCTCCCCGGTCTCCCCGGCCTCCTGCGCGGCACGCTTGGCGGCGCGCTCGGCGGTCTTCCGCTCCTTGGCGGCGATCACCGCCGCGTGGTCCTCGTCCTTCGCGCGGTTGCGCAGGACCCGCTCGCCGGCGGCCTCGACCTCGGCCGCGGAGACGCACGGGCCCTTGGCCCACCAGTCCTCCAGCATGCCGAGCGCCTCGTCGCCGAGCGGGTTGACGCCCTCGCCGGCCGCCAGCGAGTGGCCGACCAGCACGTGCAGGCACTTCACCCGGTCCGGCATGCCGCCGGCGCTCGGGAAGCCCTCCAGCACCTCGATCGCGTCACGGCGGGCGATGTAGTCCTCGTGCGCCTTCTGGTAGGCCGCGGCCAGCTCCGGGTCCTCGGCGAGCCGGGCGGTCTGCTCCTTCATCACGCCGTCCGCCTCCAGGGTGCCGATCAGCGAGGCGGCCTTGGGGCAGGTCAGGTAGTAGAGGGTCGGGAACGGCGTGCCGTCCGCGAGCCGGGGGGCCGTCTCCACGACGTCCGGGTTGCCGCAGGGGCAGCGGTGTGCCACGCCGCGCAGACCGCGCGGGACCCGGCCGAGCTGGGCGGCGATGGCCGCGATGTCGGCGTCGGAGGCGGAGGGGTGGTTCTCAGTGGTCATGGGGGGAGCTGGCTCCAGCGGGGGCAGTGGCGGGTGGAGAGGGCGGGGCGGTGTCGGCGGCGTCCACGGAGTCCCAGACGCTCGCGTACCAGGGCTTGGCGGCCTTCGCCGGGGCGGCGGCCGCACCGTCGGACGGCGCGGGCGCAGCCGCGGGGGACTTGGCGGCGCTCTGGCCGGCCGGGTCCACCGCAATGTACGGGGTCTCGCCCGGCATCGCGTAGTGCAGCCGGGCGCGGGCCTGCGCCCTGACGTACTCCGGGTCCTGCCAGCGCGTCTTCTCCCGGCGCAGCTGCTCGACCTGCTGCCGGGCGTGCTCGGCCTTCGCCCGCTGGGCGGAGATCTCGGAGCGCTGGGAGATGAACTGCCGGGTCGGGTAGGCGAGGATCGCGACGAGGGAGCAGAGCACCAGGACGAGGACGGTCGCCCGGCTCGTGAAGCGGGGCCGGGCCGCCAAGCCCGGGATCCTCCAGCCTGCCATCTCCGGTGTCCCCTCCTGGTCGCGACGGTGGCGCCGCCCGGTCGCGACGGTGCCCCGCCGTCCACCCTACGGGGTGAACAGGCGGGGCACCGGCGGGAGCAGTGTGTGTCAGCGCTCGTACTTACCGGGCTTACTGGTCCGCGGAGCGGAACCGCGGGAAGGCGCCGCGGCCGGCGTACTCGGCGGCGTCGTCGAGGATCTCCTCGATGCGCAGCAGCTGGTTGTACTTGGCGACGCGCTCGGAGCGGGCCGGGGCACCGGTCTTGATCTGGCCGCAGTTGGTGGCGACGGCCAGGTCGGCGATGGTGACGTCCTCGGTCTCGCCGGAGCGGTGCGACATCATGCAGCGGTAGCCGTTGCGCTGGGCCAGCTCGACGGCGTCCAGGGTCTCGGTGAGCGAGCCGATCTGGTTCACCTTCACCAGCAGCGCGTTGGCGGTGCCGGTCTCGATGCCCTTGGCCAGGCGCTGCGGGTTGGTGACGAACAGGTCGTCGCCGACCAGCTGGACCTTGTCGCCCAGCTTGACGGTCATGGCCTTCCAGCCGTCCCAGTCCGACTCGTCCAGCGGGTCCTCGATGGAGACCAGCGGGTACGCGGCGACCAGCTCGGCGTAGTACTCGATCAGCTCGGCGGCCGAGAGGGACTTGCCCTCGAACTGGTAGGCGCCGTCCTTGAAGAACTCGGAGGCGGCGACGTCCAGGGCCAGCGCGATGTCGCGGCCGGGCACGTAACCGGCCTTCTGGATGGCCTCGGTGATGAGGTCCAGCGCCTCGCGGTTGCTGTCCAGGTTCGGGGCGAAGCCGCCCTCGTCGCCGAGGCCGGTGGAGAGGCCGCGCTCCTTCAGGACGCCCTTGAGGGTGTGGTAGACCTCGACGCCCCAGCGGACGGCCTCGGAGAAGGACTCCGCGCCGATCGGCGCGATCATGAACTCCTGGATGTCGACGTTGGAGTCCGCGTGCGAGCCGCCGTTGAGGATGTTCATCATCGGGACGGGCAGGACGTGCGCGTTCGGGCCGCCCAGGTAGCGGAACAGCGGCAGGTCGCTGGCCTCGGAGGCGGCGTGCGCCACGGCCAGGGAGACGCCGAGGATGGCGTTGGCGCCGAGCGAGGACTTGTCCGGGGTGGCGTCCAGGTCGAGCATGGCCTGGTCGATCAGGCGCTGCTCGGTGGCGTCGTAGCCGACCAGCTCCGGGCCGATCTGCTCGATGACGGCCAGGACGGCCTTCTCCACGCCCTTGCCGAAGTAGCGGTTCTTGTCGCCGTCACGAAGCTCCAGCGCCTCGAAGGCGCCGGTGGAGGCACCCGACGGGACAGCGGCACGGCCGGTGCTGCCGTCGTCGAGGCCGACCTCGACCTCGACCGTGGGGTTGCCACGCGAGTCGAGGATCTCACGGGCTACGACGACATCGATGGACGGCACGAGGCATCTCCTAGCGGAAGCAGGTCCGGCTGACGGTGGGTGCTGTCGGCCGGACGATTGCGGAGTCGTTACGACCAGAGCCTAACCGCACGGGCTCTCGGGGCCACGTCGGCCATGGGTCCGTCTCAGCGTGTGGCCGCACTACCCACCGGTAGTTCACCTGGTTGCCCCGTGAAAGCGGTCCGGATGCGGACGAAGGGGGACGTATCCGGCCCCCTTCGTCCGCGCCGGGCGGTGGCCCGGGTTCAGCGGACGGCGGTTCAGCCGAGGTTGAGCACCTGGCCGGGGATGATCAGGTCCGGGTCGCCGCCGACGGTGCCGCGGTTGCCGTCGTACAGCGACTGCCAGCCGCCGGACACGCCCTGGGCGGCGGCGATGCCGCCCAGCGTGTCGCCGGCCTGGACGGTGTAGCCGTGGCCGGTGCGCTGCTGCTGGGCGGCCGGGTCGGCGTGGACGGGGGTCGGAGCGTCGCCCTGGCCGATGTACCCGACGCCCTGGCCGGCGGACTGGACGGCGGCCTGGGGGGCGTAGTCAGCGGTGTGCTGCTGGTACACGCTCTGGTGGCTGGTCCAGTACCAGGCGCCGTCGTTCTGGTACCAGTACACCTTCGCGTCGGCGTCCCAGCCGCCCTGGCCGGAGAAGCCCGGGGCCTTGGCGTCGTGCTGCGCGGGCTGCTGGGCGGCCGGCTTCGGGGCCTGCTGCTGCACCGGCTTCTGAGCGGGCTGCGCGGGCTTCTGAGCCGGCTTCGACTGGGCGGGCTTCGGCGCGGCGGGCTGCTGCGCCGCGGGCTTGGCGTCCACGGCGGTGTCGACCTCGGCCGCGGCGCCGCCCTTGCTCAGGCCCGCCCGCTTGGAGCAGACCGGCCAGGCGCCCGGGCCCTGCGAGGCGAGGACCTTCTCGGCCACCGAGATCTGCTGCCCCTTGCTGGCCTGGTTGGCCTGCGGCGCGTACGCGGTGCCGCCGTACGCCTTCCAGGTGCTGGAGGTGAACTGCAGACCGCCGTAGAAGCCGTTGCCGGTGTTGATGCTCCAGTTGCCGCCGCTCTCGCACTGGGCGACCGCGTCCCAGGTGGAGACGGGGGCCGCCGAGGCGCCGGTGGCGGTGAGGAGCGGCATCGCGAGTCCGACGCCGGCCACACCGGCGACGGCGATGGCCTTCTCGGCCTGGGTGCGGCGGCGGTGGCGGCCAGTTCCAACGAACAGCATGAAGACGTCCCTCTCCGCACGCCTGCGAGGTGAGCTGTCGGGTTCGGACCGGGAGGTGGCCCGGCCGCGTGTCGCGAGGCGTTCTGCCCGCGACTGCGGCTTCACCCCAAGCCGTGGAGGACGGCAACAAACCTGGGTCCCCCGCCCCTGCCCAGGGTTCTGGTCGGTTTCCCGTGGCGCGGCGGGCAGGATTCGGCGTTCCGCGCACGAGGTCCGCAGCTGCGAACTGCAGGGAGAGTAGACAGATCCTCACACCAATCACAAGCTCATATCGCCGATATCACACAGAAATTACGGCACACGGTCGATCGCCTACCAACGGAGGCGGTATGTCCGGATTGATGGCGGTTCAACCCCCCTGAATGGGCGGCTCGGCGACGCCGTGTCAGCGTGTCGAGCCGCCGGCCGGAGGACGCGCCGGCCGCTGCAATCGGTTCCGGCCCGTGATCAGACGGGGTTCTTCTCCGCGTTCTCCGGAGTGAATTCGACAGGAAGTTCACGAAGTCCACGCATGATCAGACCACCTCGCCACCGCAGATTCTCCGGGCTTTCGGCGAGCTGCAGATCGGGCAGCCGGGTGAGCAGCGTGGCCAGCGCGGCGCGGCCCTCCAGGCGGGCCAGCGGGGCACCGATGCAGTAGTGGATGCCGTGCCCGAAGCCGAGGTGCGGGTTGTCCGTCCGTGCGAGATCGAGGGTGTTCTCGTCGGCGAACCGCGCCGGGTCCCGGTCCGCCGCCGCGAGCACCACCAGCACCGGGTCGCCCACCGGGATCTCCACCCCGCCGATGGTCAGCGGGCTGGTCGCGAACCGCCAGGTGGCCAGCTCCACCGGCCCGTCGTAGCGGAGCAGCTCCTCGATCCCGGTCTCCAGCAGGCCGGTCTCGCCCCGGGCGATCGAGTCCTGCAGCAGCTCCCGCTGCCCGGGGTTGCGCAGCAGCGCGTAGGTGCCGTTGCCGATCAGGTTGACGGTCGTCTCGAACCCGGCGAACAGCAGGATGAAGGCCATCGCCGCGGCCTCGTTCTCGGTCAGGTGCTCGCCGTGGTCGCTGGCCCGGATCAGCCCGGAGATCAGGTCGTCGCCGAGGTCGGCCCGCTTGCGGTGGATCAGCTCGGCCAGGTACGACCGCATCCGCTTCACCGCCCGCCCCACGCCGCCGCGCCGGCCGCCGCCGTGGCGGATCATCATGCCCGCCCAGTCGCGGAAGTCGTCCTGGTCCTCGGCGGGCACGCCGAGCAGGTCGCAGATCGCGTAGATGGGGAGCGGGAAGGCGAACTCGTGGATCAGGTCGGCGCTGCCGCGGGCCGCGAAGCCGTCGATCAGCCGGTCGGTGAGCTGCTGCACCCGGGGCTCGAAGGCGGCCACCCGGCGCGGGGTGAACGCCTTGGAGACCAGCCGGCGCAGCCGGGTGTGGTCCGGCGGGTCGATGTTCAGCAGGTGCGTCATCAGGTTGGCCTGCCGCTCGCCCGGGATGCCGACCCGGCCGGTGCGGTGCGCGTGCGTGCTGTGGTGGACCGGGTTCTTGGAGAGCCGGCTGTCGGCGAGCGCCTGCCGGGCGTCCGCGTACCTGGTCACCAGCCAGGCCTCCACCCCGCTCGGCAGGGTCGTGCGGTGCACCGGCTCGTGCTCCCGCAGCCACGCGTACGCCGGGTACGGATCGGCGGCGAACTCCCAGGTGAAGAGCGACGGGCGGGCGGGATCGGGCTGAACTGGCATGGGTCGACCGTATCCGGTGGAGATCGCCCGTACGGCAGGCGTGAGCCTGGTCACCTGAGGGGTAATTCCTGTTGCGGAGGATCGGGACGAGCCTACGATCCTCCGCAAAGCACGTGTGTGGGCGCCGGTGCGGAGCCGCCCACCAGGGAGGAGCGCACCATGCGGGTCACCGGGGCAGTCGTCGTGATCGCGGTACTCGACGGCGGGTCGGGGGCCGACCTCGCGCGCCGTTTCACCGCGGCCGGCGCCGCCGGCGTCCTCATCGCGGACGAGCAGGTCGGCATCGCCGAGGACCTCGCCACCGAGCTCGACAGGCCGGGCTGTCCGGTCGTCGGCGTCTGCGGTGACGTCCGGCGCCCCAGCGACGTCGCCGCCCTCGTCGACACCGCCGAGAAGCACCTCGGGCCGATCGACCTGTTCTGCGTCGCCGGCCCGGACGGCGAGCGGATCGTCTCGCTGGCCGACCTGCCCGACCACCTCGACCTGGAGCGGCTCGCGGAGCTGCTGCAGTTGGTCGGCGAGGCCATCGGCGAGGTGGTCGTGCCGCAGCCGCGCCGGCCGGTGGAGGAGGCGGCGCGCGTCTGAGCATGCCGCCGGGCACCTCCCGGGGCGAGGCCCGTCCGACCGTGCCCGCTCCGGCCTACTCGGGCTTGAGCCCCTCGGCCGCGCGGACGGCCTCCCGGTAGCCGCGCGCGGCCGCCCGCAGCGCCGCGTCCACGTCCACGCCCGCGTCGTGCGCGCGCTGCGCCAGGGCGAGCAGCAGCGTGCCCGTCGACTCCGCGGTCAGCTCGGCCGGCAGCGCGTACGGCGCGTCCGGCACGCCCGTGAACCCGGCCCGGCGGACCCGGGAGACCAGCTTCGCCGCGTACGCCAGCGACGGCAGCCCGGCCGGCACGCCGTCCAGCACCGACTCGCGCCCGGACTTCTCGGCGGCCTTCAGGGCCTCCCAGTTCGCCTCGACCTCGGCGGCGCCCTCGGCCTGCGCGTCGCCGAACACGTGCGGGTGGCGGTACATCAGCTTCTCGACGATGTCGCCCGCGACGTCGTCGATGGAGAAGGCGTCGGTGGGGTGCTCCTCGGCGATCCGGGAGTGGAAGAAGACCTGGAGCAGGACGTCGCCGAGCTCCTCGCGGAGCGTCTCGCGGTCCTCCTCCTCGATCGCCTCGACCAGCTCGTAGGCCTCCTCGACCAGGTACTTCACCAGGCTGGCGTGGGTCTGCTCGGCGTCCCAGGGGCAGCCACCGGGCGAGCGCAGGCGGTCCATCACCGAGACCAGGTCCAGCAGCCGCGCGCCCGGCAGGTCGTACGAACCGGGCAGCACCTCGATCTCCGGCACCTCGCCCGCGTGCTCGACCGCGAGGCGGGCGAGCGCGTCGGTCAGGCCCGGGTCGCCGTCCGGGCTGCCCAGCCAGACCGTCGTGCCCGCACCGGCCGGCTGCCCGGTCAGCGTCCGGGCCAGCGCCGGCGCGGAGCCGGGCTCCACGATCTCCACCTCGACCCCGGCCTGGCGCACCGCGGCCACCTGCGGGTGCCCCGCGTCGGCGGCCAGCACCCGCCCGGCCGAACGCAGGGCCTCCCACGCCGGCCAGGACAGCAGACCGGGGGCCACCCGGTGGGTGGTGGTGAGCAGGATCAGCTTCGCGCCGGGAAGATTCGTCACACCCCGAACCTACCCGGGCCGCCCCGGCACCCGCTTCCGCATTCCCGCCCGCTCGGCCCGCTGCCCGGGCGCGGGAACACCGGACGTCGGCGCTTCCGACTTCCTGCGCGCGCCGCCGGTCAGCGGGCCAGCCAGGGCGGGAGGTCGGGGACGAGGGCGGCCCGGGCGGCGTCCCACGTGCCGTAGCGGGGGTTGATCCGCAACCGGAGCGCGGTGGCCGCGTCGGCCAGGGCAAGGCGGACGACGTCCTCGCCCTCCGGGGTGCCGGCATCCGCCCCGGCCGCGGCGGCGAGCCGGAGGATGCCGAGCCGGCGGCGGAACCAGTCGTCGATCCCGCTGCCCGGGACGCCCCGGTCGGCCAGCACCCGGGCCAGCGGATCGGCGCCCCCGGACCGCTCCGCGGCGTCGGCACGCGCCGCCGCCACCTCGGCGGCGCCGACGGCCAGCCCGCGGTCGGCCAGCGCACGGGCCACCACCGCGTCGAGCACCAGGTCGGCGACGGCCCGCCGGGCCGGCCCGTCCGGCTGCTGCCGGGCGTCCACCGACGGGCCGCCGGCCGTGTGCCGCAGCTCCGCGACCCGGGCCTCGACCGCGCGCACCGGGATCCGCCGCCCGTCCAGCACCGCCGCGGTGCCGGCCGTCAGCCCGCCGCCCCCGCATGCGGCCAGCCCCGCGGCGGCCGGTGCGACGGCGGCGAGCAGGGCGCCGACGGCGGCGGTCCGACGGTGCATGGCGGCCTCCGGGGCGAGGTGGCGGCGGGCCCGGAGGGGCGCTCCCACCGGACGCAGCACGTCCACCGAGCGTAGGTCCGGGAGGCCGCCGTCGCGCGGACCGCGAGCCGAACGGGTCACCCGTTCGGTGGCCGCCGCCGGCCGTCCCCGGCTACGGCTGCGGCGCGGTGCGGTCGATCAGGGCGGCGACGCCGTCCAGGATGCACTCCAGGCCGTAGTCCAGCGGGTCCTCCTGCTGCGGCGCGAAGGCACCGGCCGCGATGGCGGCGGTCAGCGCGGGGAAGCGCGCGCCGTGGCGCTCCAGCAGCTCACCGGTGAGTCGGTTCCATTCCCGGTCGCCCTCCTGGTTCGCGTCGAGCCGCTGCTGGGCGAGGCTGCGGATGTGCCCGACGATCAGCAGGAACGTGTCGTGCCGGCGGGCCGGGGGCAGCCCGCTGTCCGCCAGGGCGGCGAGGGCCGCGTCGAGCCAGGCCAGTTGGTTGGGCCCCATCAGCTGCCGGCGCATCGCGGTGGCGGACAGGATCCACGGGTGGCGGCGGTACAGCGCCCAGCACTGCCGCGCCCACTCGGTGAGCCGGGGGCGCCAGCCGCCCTCCGCCCCGCCGGGTGACGGGGTGCCGAGCGCGGTGTCGACCATCAGGTCGATCAG
Organism: Kitasatospora sp. NPDC090091; assembly: GCF_044747365.1. Taxonomy (NCBI): domain Bacteria; kingdom Bacillati; phylum Actinomycetota; class Actinomycetes; order Kitasatosporales; family Streptomycetaceae; genus Kitasatospora; species Kitasatospora sp. NPDC090091. The sequence goes on along the minus strand of NZ_JBIVDY010000008.1, from coordinate 338,483 downwards.
ATCGGTCTTGCCGGGGACGTAGCGGTAGAGCGCCATCGTGGTGACGTCGAGCTCTGCGGCGATCCGCTGCATGGAGACCGCGTCCAGCCCCTCGGCGTCGGCGATCGCGATGGCGGTGGCGGTGATCCGGTCCGGGGTCAGGGAGGGCTTCGGCCCGCGCCGGGGCTGCTCCTGTTCTCCCCACAGCAGCGCGAGGCTCGCCTTCGGGTCTCGCTGCTTCTCCGGGCTCCTGGCCATACCCGCACTCCTCGCTCGTCGCGCACCGGTCGGCGGTCGCCGGTGGGCTTTGACGACCACTCAGAACTGTGTATAACATACACACAACCGTGTAACACATATACAGTTTAGGGGAGTAACTGTGATCGGGACCGTGCTTGCCGCCTCCGCCGCCCTCGCCGCGCCCGTGGCCGGCCTGCTGGGCCACCGCCGGCTCAAGCAGCTCCGCAACGCCGAGCTGATGCGGATCGACCACCCGGGCGGTATCGACGAGCAGCGCTTCGTCCGCATCGGCGGGATCGAGCAGTGGATCTCCATCCGCGGCGAGGACCTGGCCAACCCGGTGCTGCTGGAGATCCACGGCGGCCCCGGCTCGTCCAACTCGTTCTTCGGCCCGCGCACCCGGGAGTGGGAGAAGCACTTCACCGTCGTCCGCTGGGACCAGCGGGGCGCCGGCAGGACGCTGGGCCGCTCCGGCCCCGAGGGCCAGGGCGAGCTGAGCGTCGCCCGCCTCCAGGAGGACGCCGTCGAGGTCACCGAGTACGTCCGGACCCGGCTCGGGGTCGAGCGGGTCGTCCTGACGGCGTACTCGTTCGGCAGCGTGATCGGCCTGCGGCTGGCCCGGCGGCGACCCGACCTCTTCTCCGCGTACGTCGGCACCGACCAGAACCTCCACGCCGGCGGCCGCGACCGCTCCGCCCACCACGCCCTGCTGGAACGGCTGCGCACCGCCGGCAGGCGGAAGGAGCTCGCCGCCCTGGAGCGGCTCGGCACCGACCCGCGCACCTGGACCACCGAGCAGTACAGCACCTACGCCCGGATCGCCGCGATGAGCGAGCCGCACACCGCCGACGCCCTGAAGCGCGTGGTGATGGCCTCGCTCTGGTTCTCCCCGCTGCACCGGCTGCGCGACATCGGCATGCTCGGCAAGGGGATGAAGCTCTCCGCGCAGCTCCTCCCGGAGACCGTCGGCTACGACGACTGGGCCGACGGCACCGTCTTCGACCTGCCGTTCTTCGTCTTCCAGGGCGACCACGACCCGTACACCCCGCCGGCGCTCGCCCAGCGGTTCGTCGCGGACGTCCAGGCTCCGGTGAAGGACTTCGCGGTGATCCCGGACGCCGGCCACTTCGCCGCGTTCCGGCACCCCGACCGGTTCCTGGAGCTGATGCTGGCCAAGGTCCGCCCCGTGGTGGCCGACCGGCCGCGCGTCGCCGCCCGTTAGGGCCGGTCAGCGGCCCGGCGGCCAGGGGGTCGCGCGGGGGTCCTGCGGCGGGACCGAGTGGTTGGTGGTGCGGTGGGGCTGGAGGGTGTCGAGCGCCTGGCGGAGCCGGCGGACGGCCGGGTGGTGCGGGCCGTCGCGGCGCTCGCGGTCGAAGAGCAGCTGGAGCAGCCACTGCCAGGCGGCCTCGGTGCCGCCACCGGCCGCGAGGAGCAGGCCGATCCGCTCCCGCAGGTCGAAGGCCCGCTCCGGGTCGGCGTCCGGCGCGGAGGAGAGCAGGGCGCGGTACTCGTCGAGCGCGTCCGAGCCGTGGCCGAGCTGTTCGAGGCAGAACGCGGCGCGGTACCGGGGCTCGCGGGCCTGCGGGCCGTCCGGGCCGCCCTCGGCGGTGGCGACCAGCAGCCGGTACTCGGGCAGCGCCTGCCGGTAGCGGCGCTCCTGGAGCAGGACGCGGGCGTAGATGGTCCGGACGGTGCGCACCATCGGGGCGGCGTCGCCGAGTTCGGCCTGGGCCCGGGGCAGCAGCCGGGCGGCGAGGTCCAGCACCTCGGCGTGCCGCTCGGCGGCGACCAGGTCGGAGAGCTGGGCGCAGGCGGCCGTCAGGTCGGCGGGTGCGGGCGGGGTCGCGGGTGCGGGCGGGGTCGCGGGTGCGGGCGGGGTGGCGACCGGGGTCGCGACCGCCGCGGACGGCACCGCGGCCATCAGGAACGGCTGCGGCTCGGCCCGCCGCGGCGCGGGCGGCACCGGCGGCGGGTCGGCGGCCGCCACCGGCCGCGGCTGCGGCTGGTGGGGGTGGCGGTACGGACGGGCCGGGTCGGGCAGCGGCCCGTAGCGGGGCTGCGGGGCCGACACGGCCGGCGGGAGGAACGGGAGCAGCCGGGCGTGGACCTGCTGGGCGTCGGCCGGGCGGCCGCCGGCCTGCTTGGCGAGCAGGTCGAGGACCAGCCGTTCGATCGGCTCCGGGACGTCGGGGCGGAGGTCGCGCAGCGGGACGGGCGCCTCGTCGACGTGGCGGCGGAGCACCCCGAGGGCGGTCGGTGCACGGAACGGCTCCTCGCCCGCGATCATCGCGTGCAGCAGGCAGCCGAGCGCGTACAGGTCGCTGCGCGGGTCGGTCGCGGCGCCGAGCGCCTGCTCGGGGGCCATGTAGGACGGGCTGCCGACCGGGGCGCCGGTGAGGGTGAGCCGGGTGGCGTCGGTGTCGAGCGCGGTGGCGATGCCGAGGTCGAGCAGGACGATCCGGCCGTCGTCGCGGACCATCACGTTGCTGGGCTTCAGATCGCGGTGGACCACCGGCACGGCGTGGACGGCGGCCAGCGCCGCACAGAGCTGGGCGGCGACGGCGGCCGCGCGCTCGATCGGGAAGGGCGCGTCCTCCGCGATCAGGTCGGCGAGGCTGACGCCGGGGACGCGCTGCATGACCAGGTAGAGCTCGCCGGCGTCCTCACCGGCGTCGAAGACGGTGACCAGGCCCGGGTGGTCCAGGGCGGCGGTGATCCGGCACTCGCGCAGGAAGCGGCGGCGCAGCCGGTCGCCCTCGCGGTCGTGGTCGGTGCCGCCACCGGCACCGGACGGGTGGGCGGGGAGCAGGCGGTCGGTGCGGAGCAGCTTGACCGCGACCGGGCGGTCCAGCCGTTCGTCGTAGCCGCCCCAGACCTGGCCCATTCCGCCGTGGCCGATCTTCTCGGCCAGCCGGTAGCGGCCGCCGATCACCCGGTCGACGCTCACGGGCGGCCCTCGCGGGCCTGACGGCGGAGCAGTTCGCCCAGCTCGCGCAGTTCGTCGCCGGTCTCGGACGAGGAGACGGGGGCCGGGGCGGGGGCGCCGCCCCGGGCGGTCGGGGGCGTGGCGTACGGCGCGACGGGGCCGTCGAAGCGGGTGGCCGGCGGCTGCTGCGGCGTCCCGGTGGGGTACGGAGTGGCGCCCGGGTGCGGGGTGCCCGTCCGGGCCGGAGTGCCGCCCGGGTACGGGCTGATCGCGGTCGCCGCGTACGGCGAGACGGGCGGCGGGGCGGTCGGGGGGTAGTAGGCGGCCGGGGCGGGCGCGGGTCGGCCGGCGTCCCAGACCGCGCGCAGGTCCATCCCCACGAAGTGCAGCGGTGCGCCGAACCAGAGCAGGACCAGCGCCACGGTGCCCACCTTGTCGAGCACGGTGCCGTCACTGTTCCCGCCGGCGATGCCGGCGCTGACCAGGAAGGCGAGGAACAGGCCGGTGAAGACCACCGCGCCGACGACGTCGTACGCCCGCCGGCGGCGGATCGCCAGCAGCAGCGCGGGGACCATCCCGAGCAGGCCGAAGGTGAGCAGCGGGGCCAGGATGCACAGCGTCCGGCCCAGCGCCCCGTACGGGCCGGGGCCCGCCGCGGGACCGGCGCCGGGGCCCGGCAGGGGCATGGGCCCGGTCGGCGGGGCCGGGTAGGACGCTCCGCCCGGTATGCCGCCGGCGGGCACGCCGCCGGGCGGTGGTCCGAACTGCCCGGGGTACTGCCCTGACATCTGCGCTCCTGAGCGGTGAGAACGGCGGTCGGCCGTGCCACGGACGATCCCCGCACACCGTACCGCCCACGACCGACCGGCCGGAGGCCTTCCCGGGCAGTGGACCGGACGGTGGGCCGGGCGGCCAGCGCCGCGCGGGGAGCCGGGAGCGGCCGCGGATGTGACGCCGGGTCGGCGCCGCCGCCGGACCGGCTCGGGACCGGCCCAGGACCGGCTCGGGACCGGCTGGGGATGGGCTCGGGACCGGCTGGGGATGGGCTCGGGATGGGCTCGGGACCGCGGCGGCCTCAGGATTCGGCGGGCCCGGCCGGCGGGGGCAGGGTGCCGGTGGCCAGGCCGTCGGTGAGGGCCTGGGCGAGCGTACGGGCGAGGGCGGCGGCCTGCTGGAGGCCGGCGTCGAAGGCCTCGATCCGGGCGAACGCGACGCCGAGGGCCCGCTGTTCGGTGATCGGCAGACGGGGCAGCTCGACCCTTCGGATGTCCAGGCGGACGGTGGTCGAGGCGTGGCTGGCGGCCCGCCGGGTGGAGGCGGTGGAGCGGAACTGGCCGGCCAGGAACTCCGGGTCGAGCGCGGCCGGGTCGGGCCGCAGCAGGTGGAGCTGGCGGCCGAGCGCCGCGCCCGCGAGCGGGCCGCCGGCCCGGACGACCCGGGCCACTCCCCCGCCGAGCGCGGGGACGAGGACGTCGCCGGGCCGCGTCCGGAGCTCGCCCGCCGCGCCCACCGGGCCGGTGGCGCCCGTGCCGCCGGTGGCGCCGGCCGGGGCGAGGACGGCGCCGGGCGGGTTGCCCGCGACGACGTCCTGGTCGGTCAGCACGGGGGTGTCCGAGCCCGGGGCGCCCGAGCCCGGGCGGGCGGGCACACCGGCCCCGGAGGAGTACAGCTCCAGCACACCGCTGCGGACCAACTCCCCCACCGTGACCACCGGTCCGGCGGCGCCGGCCGACCCGGTGGCGCCCGGAGCCGCGACTGCGCCCGGAGCCGGATCGGGCAGGAGCGCGGACGGCTCCCCCAGGCCGCCCAGCAGCTCGGTCAACCGGCCGCTCAGGTGCGAGAGTTCGGCCGTGCCGCCGACCGGTGAGGCGGGCGGGACGTGGCGGGTCGGCGAGAGGTCGGTCTCGTCGTCGAGCAGGTCGATCGCGGCCATCGCCCGGTGGACGCCCGGCCGGTCCGGCGGCAGCGGCAGGCCCTCGCGGGCGGCCAGGTCGAAGGCGCGCCAGGCGTCCAGGACGGTCCGGCGCAGCTCGGGCCAGCGGACCTTGTCCCGGCCGCCCTCCGCCCCGTCGGAGGCGGCGCCGAACGAGGCCGAGGACGCGTCGAGCAGCAGCACCTGCCGGAAGTCGTCCCCCGGGCGGGGCGCGCGCAGCACCCACAAGTGGAGCGGCACCCCGTACGGCGGGGCGGCGCCGGCGGGGAGGGCGATGACGGCGCGCAGGGCACCGGAGCGCAGCAGCTCGGCGCGGACCCGGCGGCCGGCCCGGCGGGTGGCGACGGTGGGCGGCAGCAGCAGCGCGGCGAGCCCGCCGGGGCGGGTGTGGGCGAGGCAGTGCAGCACCCAGGCGAGCTCGGACTCGCCGCGCGGCGGGACGAGGCCGCCCGGCCAGCGGGCGTCGAACTGCAACTCGTCGTAGCCCCAGTCCCGTTCGTTGTACGGGGGCTGGCAGAGCACGGCCTCGAAGGTGTCGCCGGGGTAGCCGTCGGCGCGCAGGGCGTCGCCGGCCCGCAGCTCGACCGGGAGCGGCCCGGGGTCGTCGGCGGGGGTGTGCAGGGCGAGCCGCAGGAGGGCGAGCACACCGGTGACGCGGTCGGCGTCCTGGCCGTAGCGGCCGGTGGTGGGCGGGAGGGCGAGCAGCAGGGGGCCCAGGCCGGTGGCCGGGTCCAGCACGGTGGCGGGGACGCCGGCGACGGCGGCGAGCAGCTCGGCGGCCTCGGGCGGGGTGGGGCTGAGCAGACGGGAGTTGGCCTCGGCGTACCGGGTGAGCAGCTGCTCGTACGCACCGGCGGCGTCGGCGACGGGGGCACCGGCTGCCGGGATACCGGCCGCCGGGGTGCCTGCCGCCGGGCCGCCGGCCGGAGCAGCGGCGGCAGCGGCCAGCCGGGCGAGCAGCCGGGCCAGGTCGAGCTGGGTGCTGCCGAGCAGGCCGGGGAGGCGGAGGGCGGCGGCGCCGTCCGGGCCGAGCGCCGAGGCGGCGGCCTCGGCGAGGGCGCGGGGCAGCGCGGTGGCCAGTCGGGTGTCGGGCTCGGCGGCGAGGGCGGCCCAGCGTTCGGGCTCGCGGTGCAGCAGCAGGAGGACGGCGCCGGCCTCGGCCAACGGCGCGGCCGGGTGGCCGTCGGGGTCGCGGAGGGTCTCCAGCAACTGCCAGACGCGCTCCAGCAGCGGGAGTTCGGCGAGCTTGCCCTGTGCGCGGAGCCAGTCGGCCACCTGGTCCAGCGCGAACGTCGGGCTGGCGTCGGTGCCGCCGACCGGGCGGGGGAAGTCGGCGTGCCGGCGGCGCCAGTTGCTCACGGCGGCCCGCCCGACCCCGGCCAGCCGGGCGATCTCGACGGCGGTCACCTCGGGACGGTCCGGCATGTGGGGGCTCCTTCGGCAACGCGCGGACGGCGGGGAGGGGCGGGGAGGGGCAAGGAGGGGCGAAGCAGGGCAGGGCGGCACGGAGTGTGACCACACAGCATAGCCAGCGCCACCCCCGCCGGCGTTCACACGTGAACAGAGGTGTTTCTCGATTGGCCGTTGACATCGTTCACAGTGAATGGTGTGATCTACCTGTCGCCGACGCAACCGAGCGCCGGCGGCCCAGGACCGAGAAACCGGGAGAGACCGATGTCCGCCGCCACCACCCCGCGCCGCACCCGCCGCAACGCCGCCCTGCTGCTGGGCGCCGCGCTGGTCGCACTCACCGCGACCGCCTGCAACTCCACCGGCGGCTCCACCGTCGCCACCGAGCCCAAGCAGACCGCCGCTGCGGCCTCCGCCGCCGGCGCGGCCACCGGCGCCGCCGCCAAGCCCGCCGAGAGCAAGCCGGCCGACGCCCCCAAGGCCGCGGCCAAGGTCGGCGACACCATCGCGCTCAAGGGCATGGAGAAGGGCAACACCGCCGACGTCACCGCGGTGAAGCTGGTCGACCCGGCCGAGAGCGCGAACGAGTTCCTCAAGCCCGCCGACGGCAAGCGGTACGTCGCGGTGCAGTTCCAGATCAAGGCCACCGGCGCCCAGGCCTACGGCGAGTCCCCGCTGAGCAGCGCCAAGGTGGTCGACGCGCAGGGCCAGTCGTACGGCCCGACGTTCGCCGAGACCAAGGCCGGACCGGACTTCCAGACCCCCACCAACATCGCCTCCGGCGAGACCGGCAAGGGCTTCGTGACCTTCGAGGTGCCGACCGACGCCAAGATCGACAAGATCCAGTTCGCCCTGGACAACGGCTTCGCCAACCAGGTCGGCCAGTGGAAGATCGGCTGACGCCCCTGTTCACACCCGACGGGGGCCGCGGCCGCCGTCACGCCGACGCCCCCGCACCGCCCCGCCGGGCGACCCGCGAGGCACCCCGCCGACAGAGAACGGCGGTCCCGGGCACCGTCGCCCGAGACCGCCGCTCGTTCCCCGCCTCCACCGAGGCGGACCACTGCCTTCCCGCCGCTACTTCTTCGCCCCCGCCAGGTCGTCGAACATCGCGGACAGGAACTCCCGGCACCAGGCCAGCAGCTCACGCCCCACCAGCGGCTTGCCCCCGATCCGCCCGGTGGCCGGCCGGGGCACCAGCAGCTGCTGGGTGGCCGCCTTCACCTGGCTGCGCGGGTAGAGCCGGTTCAGCCGCAGCTGCTGCGACTCCCGCAGCTCCACCGGGCCGAACCGGATGCTGGTGCCCTGCAGGGTGATGTCCGCGATCCCGCACCGGCGGGCGTACAGCCGCAGCGCCGCCACCAGCAGCAGGTTCTCCACCGGCTCGGGCAGCTTGCCGTAGCGGTCGACCAGCTCGTCCCGGACGTGCTTGATGTCCTCCTCCGAGTTGACCGCCGCGATCGAGCGGTAGGCCTGGAGCCGCAGCCGCTCGCCGGGGGCGTAGTCGTGCGGCACGTGGGCGTCCACCGGCAGCTCGATCTTCACCTCCAGCGGCTCCTCCTCCGGCTCGCCGCCGCCGTTGGCCAGCGACTCCCGGAACTCGGCCACCGCCTCGCCGACCATCCGCATGTAGAGGTCGAAGCCGACGCCTGCGATGTGCCCGGACTGCTCGCCGCCGAGCAGGTTGCCGGCGCCGCGGATCTCCAGGTCCTTCATCGCCACGTACATACCGGCACCCATCTCGGTGTGCTGGGCGATGGTGGCGAGGCGCTCGTGGGCGGTCTCGGTCAGCGGCTTCTCCGGCGGGTAGAGCATGTAGGCGTAGCCGCGCTCGCGGCCACGGCCGACCCGGCCGCGCAGCTGGTGCAGCTGGGAGAGGCCGAAGGTGTCGCCGCGCTCCACGATCAGGGTGTTGGCGTTGGAGATGTCGATGCCGGACTCGACGATCGTGGTCGACACCAGGACGTCGAACTCCTTCTCCCAGAAGTCGACGACCACCTTCTCCAGCTGGGTCTCCCCCATCTGCCCGTGCGCGGTGGCGATCCGCGCCTCGGGGACGAGGTCCTTCAGCCGGGCCGCCGCCCTGTCGATCGACTCGACCCGGTTGTGGATGTAGAACACCTGGCCCTCGCGCAGGAGTTCACGCCGGATCGCGGCCGAGATCTGCTTCTCGTCGTACGGGCCGACGAAGGTCAGCACCGGGTGCCGCTCCTCCGGCGGGGTGGTGATCGTGGACATCTCGCGGATGCCGGTGACCGCCATCTCCAGGGTGCGCGGGATCGGCGTCGCCGACATCGTCAGCACGTCGACGTTGGCGCGCAGCTTCTTCAGCTGTTCCTTGTGCTCGACGCCGAAGCGCTGCTCCTCGTCGACGATGACCAGGCCGAGGTCCTTGAACCGGGTCTCGGAGGAGAACAGCCGGTGGGTGCCGATCACGACGTCCACCGAGCCCTCGAACAGCCCCTCCAGCACCGCCTTCGCCTCGGAGTCGGTCTGGAAGCGGGACAGCGCCTTCACCGCGACCGGGAAGTTGGCGTACCGCTCGGCGAAGGTCGAGAAGTGCTGCTGCACCAGCAGCGTGGTCGGCACCAGCACCGCCACCTGCTTGCCGTCCTGCACCGCCTTGAAGGCGGCCCGGACGGCGATCTCGGTCTTGCCGTAGCCGACGTCGCCGCAGATCAGGCGGTCCATCGGGACGGACTTCTCCATGTCCGACTTGACCTCGGCGATGGTGGTCAGCTGGTCCGGCGTCTCCGCGTACGGGAAGGCGTCCTCCAGCTCGCGCTGCCACGGGGTGTCCGGGCCGAAGGTGTGGCCGGGCGCCGCCATCCGGGCCGAGTACAGCTTGATCAGGTCGGCGGCGATCTCCTTGACCGCCTTCTTGGCGCGCTGCTTGGTCTTCGCCCAGTCCGCGCCGCCCAGCCGGTGCAGCGTCGGGGCCTCGCCGCCGACGTACTTGGTGACCTGGTCCAGCTGGTCGGTCGGCACGAAGAGCCGGTCGCCGGGGTGGCCGCGCTTGGCCGGGGCGTACTCCAGCACCAGGTACTCGCGGGTGGCGCCCTGCACGGTGCGCTGCACCATCTCGACGTAGCGGCCGACGCCGTGCGCCTCGTGGACGACGTAGTCGCCGGCCACCAGGGCCAGCGGGTCGATCGCGTTGCGGCGGCGGGACGGCATCCGGCGCATGTCCTTGGTGGAGGACTTCTGGCCGGAGAGGTCGGTCTCGGTGACGACGGTCAGCTTCAGGGCCTCGTCGACGAAGCCGTGCTCGATCGAGCCGCAGGAGACGTAGACGACGTCCCGGGTGGGCGCCTCGGCGAGGTCGGCCACCAGCCGTGCCGGGATTCCCTCGTTGCCGAGCACCTCGGCGAGCCGGCTGGCCGGGCCGTGGCCCTCCGTCACCATGACGACCCGCCAGTCGGCGGCCAGCCGCTCCTTGGCGTCGGCGATCGCCCGCGCGGTGTCGCCGCGGTAGGCCTCGACGGCGTGCATGCCCAGGGTCAGCGTGTTGGCGTCGAACTCCAGCACCTCGCTGACGCTGGACTCGCTGGTCGCGAACGGGCTGACCGACCACCAGGGCAGGCCGATCTCGGCCGCGTGCTCGCGGACGTCCGCCAGCGACCAGAGCGAGGCGGCGGAGACGTCGATCGCCTCCAGGTCGATCGGCCGGTCGCCGCCGGCCGCGGCCGCCACCCAGGAGGCGTGCAGGAACTCCTGACTGGTCGCCACCAGGTCGGCCGCCCGGGTGCGGACCCGCTCCGGGTCGCAGACCACGGCGACCGAGCCGAGCGGCAGCACGTCCAGCAGCAGCTCCATGTCGTCCACCAGCACCGGCGCCAGCGACTCCATGCCCTCGACCGCGATGCCCTCGGCGATCTTGTCCAGGATCTCGGCGAGCCCGGGGTGCTCGGCGGCCAGTTCGGCGGCCCGGGCCCGCACCTCGTCGGTCAGCAGCAGCTCGCGGCAGGGCGGCGCCCAGAGGCCGTGCTCGGCGATCTCCAGCGACCGCTGGTCGGCCACCTTGAAGTAGCGGATCTCCTCGACGTCGTCGCCCCAGAACTCCACCCGCAGCGGGTGCTCCTCGGTCGGCGGGAAGACGTCCAGGATGCCGCCGCGCACCGCGAACTCGCCACGCTTCTCGACCAGTTCGACCCGGGCGTAGGCGGCCGCGGCAAGCCGGCGGGCCACCTCCTCCAGGTCGTGCGACTCGCCCCGCTGCACCGCCACCGGCTCCAGCTCGGCCAGCCCCTTCACCTGCGGCTGGAGCACCGAGCGAACCGGCGCCACGACCACCTGCACCGGCCCGGCGGCCGCGTCGTCCACCCTCGGGTGAACGATCCGGCGCAGCACGGCCAGCCGGCGGCCGACGGTGTCCGAGCGCGGCGAGAGCCGCTCGTGCGGCAGGGTCTCCCAGGCCGGGAACTCGGCCACGGCGTCGGGCGGCAGCAGCGAGCGGAGCGAGGCGGCGAGGTCCTCGGCCTCCCGGCCGGTCGCGGTGACGGCCAGGACCGGCCGGCCGCGCTCGCCCGCCGCCTGCCCGGACAGCGCGCGGGCCAGTGCGGCGATGGCGAACGGCCTGGCGGCGGGCGGGCCGACCAGGTCGAGATGGTGGCGGCCGCCCGCCGCCGGCCCGGTGGCGGTCGCGGCCTCGATCGCCTCGGCGAGCGCCGCGTCCCGCGCGACGACATCGAGCAGTCCGGTCAGGCTCATCTGGAGTCTCTTCTTCGTCCCGTGGCTGGTGCTGCCCCCGACGCGGGAGAGGCCCGCCGGGGCAACGCGAACGGCCCGGCGCGCCCAGCGGCCGGGGGTCTCCAGCCTACGCCGCGGCGCCGACACGTACGCGACACGCGGCCCGGCACGGCCGCGGCGACGGCCAGCCGCGGGCCCGGGGGCCGGCCCCGGACGGCGAGGTCGCCACCGCTGCGCGGAGAAGCGCCGGAGAACGCGGGAAGTCCATGACGTGTCCACGACGAATCCTGGTCGCGGACGAATCACCGGCCCGGGGCCGGGGCTCCGCCTCCGCGATCCGCCACGAACTGGACATACTCCTGTCACTGCCCGTCCATGGAGATCGCGCACCATGGTGAACGTGCCCGCCGCACCCAACCGTGGGGGATGGCTGCGGTGGCACAGTCGCACACCCGATGGGGGTCGGGGGTGCGAGGCCGGGCGGCCCTGGGTGGGGGCGCCCGCCCAAGCGCCGGGAACCGTGGCGCCCTTTCCTGGAGGGCGCCACGGGTCTCGGCCTCTTTCGTCTTCCGCCCCTCTCACCTCTCCCGCACCACTCGCACCACCCGCCCCGGACCGCAGGCACCCGCCCTGCACCACAGCCGGCGGCCCCGCGTTCCGCGCCGTGCCGTTTTGCGCATACCGGCACACGGCCCGCCACCGCTCCCTACCCTGTTGTGAAGACCGTGTGGGGACGCCCCGGAGGGGCCAGGGGGCGTCGCGATGGAGGGGGTTCTTCGTCATGCGCGTTGTCATCGCAGGCCAGGGCTACGTGGGGCTGCCGCTGGCGGTCCGGGCGGCCGAGGTGGGACACCAGGTGATCGGCTACGACGTGGACGAGCGCCGGATCAAACGGCTGGCGATCGGCGAGTCGTACGTCGAGGACATCCCCGCCGAGCGGCTGCGGCCGCTGCTGGAGAACGGGACGTACCTGCCGTCGGCCGAGCCGGCCGACGTGGCGGGCTTCGACATCGCGGTGATCACCGTGCCAACCCCGCTGCGCGACGGCGTGCCCGACCTGTCCTTCATCGAGGCCTCGGCCCGGCTGCTCGCCCAGCACCTGCGGCCGGGGGCGACCGTCGTCCTGGAGTCGACCACCTACCCGGGCACCACCGAGGAGCTGCTCGCACCGCTGCTGGAGGAGGGGTCGGGGCTGACCGCCGGCCGCGACTTCCACCTCGGCTACAGCCCCGAGCGGATCGACCCGGGCAATCCGACCTGGCGGCTGGAGAACACCCCGAAGGTGGTGTCGGGGATCGACCCGGCGGCGCTGGCCGCGGTCGAGGGCTTCTACGGGCAGCTGGTGGAGCGAACGGTGCCGGTCTCCTCCTGCAAGGAGGCCGAGCTGACCAAGCTGCTGGAGAACACCTTCCGGCACGTCAACATCGCGCTGGTCAACGAACTGGCGATGTTCGCGCACGACCTCGGCATCGACGTCTGGGAGGCGATCGACGCCGCCTCCACCAAGCCGTTCGGCTACCTGCGCTTCACCCCGGGGCCCGGCGTCGGCGGGCACTGCCTGCCGATCGACCCGTCCTACCTCTCCTGGCGGGTGGAGCGGGCCCTCGGCCAGTCGTTCCGCTTCGTCGAGCTGGCCAACGACGTGAACAGCCACATGCCGGACTACGTGGTGCGCCGGCTCGGCGAGGCGCTGAACGAGCGCCGGCGCTCGGTGAAGGGCTCCCGGGTGCTGCTGCTCGGGCTCGCGTACAAGAAGAACACCGGTGACGCCCGCGAGACGCCGGCCGCCCGGGTCGCCGAGCTGCTGACCAGGATGGGCGCCGAGGTCCGGGCCGCCGACCCGCACGTGGTGGTCGGTGTGCACGTGCCCGAGCCGGTGATCCCCGGCCAGCGGGCCGCCGAGCAGGACCCGCACGGCGATCCGTTCGCCGCCGTCCGCCGGGTCGAGGCGACGCCGGAGGAGCTGGCCGGCGCGGACGCGGTGGTGCTGCTCGCCGACCACGACGACTTCGACTACGAGGCCGTGACCACGCACGCCCGCTACGTGCTGGACTGCCGCCGCCGGCTCTCGGGCGCGGCCGTCGAGGTGCTCTGACGGCGGGAACGGCGCGGTGCCGGGCGTCCGCACCCGCCCGGCACCGCGCCCGTCCCGTCCCCGCTACCAGCGGGAGAGGTTGATGTCGTACATCATCACCTGGTGGCCCTGGTTGCCGTTGAAGTCGTACTGCTCCCAGTTGAAGACGGTCCAGGAGCCCATCCCGCCCCCGAGGTAGGTGATGACCTTGTTGTTCCCCGCGTCGATCCGGTCGACGTTGTAGATGCGCACCGCCGTCCAGCCGTCGTTCGCGAAGCAGAGCCGGCCGCTGTAGCCGTAGTTGTACACCTTCGCGAAATCGGTGCGGTTTCCGCACTCGACCCGGTTCACCGCGTTCGCGGTGGTCGCCGGGAACAGCGCGGCCGCGGCGGCGGCGACCCCGGCCAGCACGCCGATCCGGCGCGCCACGGCTTTTCCTGAGCGGCGTTCGATGCGCGGAGCTGCGGGATTTGTGCGGTGAATCATGAAACCCCTCCATCGGCAGCGGTTGCGACTCCAGAGATTCGCATGGCGACTTACCCCCGAACAGGTGATTTCCGGCCAAGCCGCCACCACCGGCGATACCCCGGGATCGGGCCGAATGGGAATGCGCTATGGTCCGAACAACCTTGCCGCGCTTGAGGATCGGAGCAGAAGGTTTGGCAGCGCCAGCACATTTCGGACGATTCGCCGCCATAGCCCTTACGGGCGTTTTGGCCATCCTTTCCACTGGCTGCACCGACTCGTCCGGAGAAGGCCCCGTGGATTCCCCGGCGAAGCCGCCGCCGATCGCCGACCCGAAACCGCCGGAATCGGGGCGCGGCGGAATGACCGGACTGCCGCTCTCCGCTTATCAGGCCAATGACCAGGATGCCGTGAAAGAGATTCGGGCGCGGAATGTGCTGATCGTCTCGTGCATGCGGAGGGCGGGGTACACCGGGTTCACCGGCGACGGTCTCCAGGACGCCCAGGCGCCGGACGACGCGACCGCCCTGCCCGCCGGCGGCTGGGGGTACCTCGGGCAGGAGGCGGCCGCCACGCAGGGGTTCCACCCGCCGAAGCGCACCCGGCCCCGGCCGACCGGGCCGGCCGCCGGCTCCGGCGAGGCGTACGACGCCACCCGGGTGGACTGCGACCGACAGGCGGCGGAGCGGATCGGGGCGCCGCCCGGGGCGGGGGCGGAGCTGATCGGCCGGCTCTTCGACGAGTCGATCGGGGCGACCGGCCGGGACGGCCGGGTGGTCACGGCCACCAAGGAGTGGTCGGTCTGCATGGCGGGCACCGGCTTCCGGGCCGACGATCCGGCGGCCCTGGCCGAACGGTTCCGCAGCGCCCCGGAGACCACCCCCACCGAGCTGGCCACGGCCCGCGCCGACGCGGACTGCACCGCCCGCGTCAACCTGGCCGGGATCTGGTTCGCCGTCCTGGCCGGCTACCAGCGGCAGCAGATCGAGCGCAACGCACAGGCCCTGACCGCCCACCAGGAGGCGGTCAGGGCCCAGGAGGCCAAGCTGGCACAACTGCTCGCGGCCGAGGGTTCCTGAGGCGGATCGGCCCGTGGCCCCGGCGGGCCGTCAGTGCCGCTTGTAGCCCACCGTGTTCGGGGTGGCGTAGTCGCTGCCGTCGTCGACGATCACGATCTTCGGGATGATCCGGGTCTCCTCCTCGGTCCGCTTCCCGCCGTCCGCAGGCGCGCCCGGGGCGGACGCGGCGCCCGGCGGCGAGGACGGGCGGGGCGGCACCGCGGAGGCCGCGGCGGGCACGGAGGTCCCGGAGGCCGCGGCGGGCACGGAGGTCCCGGAGGCCGCGGCGGGCACGGAGCCGGCGGGCGCCACCGGGCCCGGCGTGACCGGCCCCGGCGTGACCGCGGCGGGGGCGACCCGACCGGGGGTAACCGCGGCCTGCACCGTGGTGGCCGCGCCGGTACCGGGGGCGGTGTCCTTGCGCAGGCCGGCCACCGCGATCTCACCGGTGTCCGCCTCGGAGTCCACCACCGGCGCACCCTCGGCCGGCTCCACGGCTGCGGGCTCTGCGGCCCCGGCCGCCTCGACCGCCTCGGCGGGCTCGATCGCACCCACGGCCGCGCCGGTGAGCGAGGCCAGGGTGCCCTTGATGTGGTCCAGGTGCTGCTGCACCGTCTCCTGCCGGGAGGCGAACTCGCGCTGCTCGCGCTCGCTCGCCGTGTTGATCCGCTCGGCCTCGCGCCGGGCCTGCTCGATCAGCTCGTCCGCCCGGGCCTGCGCCTCGGCGTCCGACTGCTTGATCCGGCCGAGCACGGCCTCGCGGTGCTGCTCGGCCTCCTTCAGCCGGCGCTCGGCGGTCGCCGAGACGGCGGAGTCCTCGCCGTCGGCCTTGGCCTCGGCGGCGGCGAAGGACTCGTCGGCCGCCCGGCGGAGCTCGGCCAGCTTGGCCTCGGCCCGCTCGGAGGCCTCGGCCGCCGCGACCCGCACCTTGGCGGCGTGCGCGGTGGCGGAGTCCCGGACGGTGCGGGACTCGCGGTCGGCGTCGGCCCGGACCGTCTCGGCCTCGGCCCTGGTCCGCTCGTCGGTGCGGCGGGCGGCCTGGTCCGCCTCGGACCGGGTGGTGGCGGCGTACTCCTTGGCGGCTCGGGCGAGGTCCTGGCCGGTCTCGTAGACCTCGTCGCGGAGGTCCTCGGCGGCCCGCTCGGCCGCCTCCCGGACGGCCCGGGCCTCGTTCTCGGCCATCCGGGCCAGACCGGCGGCCTGGTCACTGAGCACGTGGTAGTCCGGATCCGGAGCATCGGCGGCGGCCTGCCGGATCTCGGCAAGGCGGCGCTCCATCTCCCGGATCCCGGCACCCAGCACGCTCAGCCGCTCCCACGCCTCGTCGCGCTGGGCGGTGAGAGCCACCAGGGCTCGGTCGACCTGCTCGGGCGCGTAACCGCGCCGGGCAGCGGTGAAGCCGTACTGGGGGACGGCGTCGCTCATGGGCTCTCTTCCCCTCGGGTCGCGGGCTGCGGAGCCCATGATCGGACGGAACGGACGGATCCGGAACCGGATGCCGGAACCAGGTCCGGATTCGCACGTCACACGGATCGGAACATGTCGAGGAGTGGGTGAATACACCCATCCTCTTGACCTATTTTGCGCAGATCGGGGCGAAACCCCAACGAGGCAGAGCCGCCCCGGCATGCCGAAGGGGTCGTCCCGGCCACCGGAACGACCCCTTCCACCTGCACGGATCCACGACGGTCCGCTACAGCAGGCCGTCCCAGAACTGCTCCAGCAGAACGGCCCACCAGGTGTCCGCGGACTGCAGGGCCGCCGGGTCGATCGCGGCGAGCTGGGCCTGGAAGTCGGTCGTCCAGCGACCGGCCTGGTCAGGCGTCAGCCCGTACCGCAGCCGCCACATCCGGCCCAGCAGGGCCAGGGCGCGGACGAACTCCGGTACACCGCTGTTGACGAAGCGGGGGGGCTCGCCGGTTCCCTCCAGGTCGACCGCGACCACGTGCGCCGTGCCGTACTGCACGCAGAGCTGGCGGCCGTAGTCGTTGCCGAGCACCAGGTAGCCGCCGAACTCCGGCCCGCCGGTCAGGCCGCGCTCGGCGGCCAGCTCGGCGAGCGTCGGGATCGGGCGGCCCTCCTGGGCCTGGGCCCAGAAGAACGGGCCGAAGTCGCGCGGCAGGCCGGCCCACATCAGGGTCTGTGCCACCGGCTCGGGGACGCCCTGGCGGGCGACCGCCCGCTGCTCGAAGCGGAACACGTTCTGGCCGAACGCCTGGCCGAGCTCCTGGGCCAGCTGCTGCGGCGCGATCGGCGGCAGCGGCGGGACGGTGCCCGGCGCCGGCAGCGGCACCCGGAACGGCCGGACCCGCTGCGGGCCGGAGGCCAGCTGGTGCAGCTCGTCCAGGTGGTCGAGCAGCTGGGCCATGCCGGCCTGCCGGGAGTGGTGGTCGCGGCCGTAGTCGGCGGTGTGGGTGAGCCGGACGTTCGGCCAGGAGGCCGCGATCATGCGGTTGCAGTAGCCGCCCGGCAGGTCGCAGGACTCCAGCTCGGTGTAGAGCTCCAGCACCTGCTCCGGCGGGACGTTCAGCCGGCGCAGGTCCTGGAGGATCTTCCACTCCGGATGCGGGGTGCCGGGCTCGCTGCGGTGCAGCAGCTTCTGCTCGGAGCCGTCCGGGCCGCGGTAGCTGAGCGCAGCGAAGTAGCCGGGGCCGACGGCGGGCACGCCGGGCGGCACCGGGGCGCCCTGCGGCGGTCCGGGGACGGCGGCGGGCGGGACGGCCGGGGCCGCCGCCGGGGCGGGCGCGCCGGCCGAGGGCGCGCCGGGGTAGCCGTAGCCGGCCGAGGGCGCGCCGGGGCCGCCCGGACCGGGCGGCGGCGGGACGGCCGGTCCGCCGGACGGCGGGGTGCCGGGGTCGACGGGCGCGCCCGGGGCGCCGCCGAGCAGCACCGGGTCGATCGCGCTCGCCAGCTGGGTGCGCTCGTACGCCACGCCGGCGCCGGGCGCGCCGGACTCGGCGGCCGCCGGCGGGGCGTCGGCACCGCGCAGGCCCGCCGGCGGCGGGGGCGGCGGCGCGCTGTCGGCGCTGCGACCGCCGGCGCCGGCCGCGGGGCCGCCGGAGCCCGGGGTCTGCCGCAGCTCGCCCGGCGGGGGCGGCGGGGGGGCAGAGCCGGGGTTGCGGCCGAGCGAGACCGGGGAGCCGGACGGGCCGGACGGGCCGCCGCGCAGGGCGGCCGGCGGGGGCGGCGGCGGGGCGGAGGCGGGGCTGCGGCCGCGCGCGCCCTGCGGCGCGTCGGCGCCCGGGGCGCCGGCCGGGATCCCACCGGGCGGCGTGCCGGGCCCGGGGGCGCCGGGCAGGCCGGCCAGACCGGGCAGGCCGTCCGGCGGCGCCAGCATCGTCGGGGCGTGGTCGACGGCCGCACCGCCCTGCGGCGGAACGGCGGGCCCGGGGGCACCGGGGGCACCGGGCAGACCGGCCAGGCCCGGCAGGCCGTCCGGCGGCGCCAGCATGGTCGGCGCGTACTCGACCGCCGGACCGCCCGGCGGCGGGGTCGCGGGCGCGCCGGGGCCGGGCACGCCGTGCGGCGGCGTCCCGGGCACGGGCGCACCCGGCAGGCCGGCCAGACCGGGCAGGCCGTCCGGCGGCGCCAGCAGTGTCGGCGCGGGCGCAGCGGCCGCAGCGGGCGCGGCGGGCGGCATACCGGGAACCGGCGTGCCCGGCACGGGCGTGCCGGGGCCGGACACCCCGGGCAGGCCGGTCAGGCTCGGGAGCAGCTCGGTGGCCGCCTCGGAACCGGGGCCCGGCGCGCCGGGCAGGCCGGCGCCGTTGGTCCGCAGGCCGTCGGGCAGCAGCACGGTCGCCGCCTCCGCTCCGCCGGGCGCCGGCGGGGCGGCCGGGGGCACCGGGGCGGCCGGGGGCACCGGGGCGGCGGGCGGCGCCGCGGGCGGGCCGACCGGCTCTTCGTGGGCGGGCGGCGGGGCCAGCATGGTCGGAGCGTCGCCCGCCGGCCGCTCGGAGACCGGCGGCGTGGTCAGCACCGCGGGCGCCGGGGCGGCGGGCGGCGCCGGCGGGGCCTGGGCCGGGGCCGGGGCGGCCGGTTCTGCCGCGGCGGCGGCCGGAGCCGGCGCCCCCAGGCGCTCGGCCTCGGCGGCGATCGCCGCCTCGCCCGCCTCCTGGAGCCACTGCGGCGGGCTGAGCAGGAAGGACGTCGCCTCGACCGGTCCGGGCGCGGGCCGCGCCGCCCCGGCCGGGTTGGCCGCGACCGGGCGGCCGTAGACCTCCTCGAACTGCCGGACCACCTCGTTGACCGGCAGCGCGGGCCACAGCGTGCTGGCGCCGGAGTCCCGGGCGATCACCAGCCGGGCCTCGCCGGCCGAGCCGTCGTCGCCGCCCGGGTCGCCGTCGGCGGGCCGGACCGCCCAGCAGACGAAGCCCAGGTCGAACTCCCGGACCCGCACCTCGCGCTGCTGCGAACGCGGCACCCCGCCGTTGATCCACTCCTCGGCGAGTTCCTGCGCCTGCGCGTACGTCACCACGCCCGGTTCACCCCTGTCCCCTTCGTCCCCGCTTGTTCCACCATCACCGCAAGTACCGCCGGCGGCCCGGCCGGCGCGACCGCACCCGACGCAGCCACGTCAGCCCACCGGCACGGCGCGGGCGAACCCGCCGTCCACCATCAGCTCCGCCACCGTCTCCAGCTCCGGCGGGCTGCCGGCCAGCCGGAGCAGGAAGGCGTCGAAGTCTTCGCCGCAGGGCAGCAGCAGCCGGGCGACGCGGTCCTCGGGCGCCTCGGGCGCACCGCTGTCGCGGGCGTCGTCGTACAGGCAGAACCAGACCGAGCCGGCCCGCTCGCCGCGCACCTTGAGCGCCACGATGCCGCCCTGGGCATAGGCGATGCCGAGGTAGTCCTTGGTGAGGTGGTCGCGCAGGCACTTGTTGGCGTAGACGACGTCATCGGTCCCGTACTCCTCGCTGAGGGTCAGGAACGGCTGGTCGAGCAGCATGCCGAGCTCGGGGTCGAGCGCGACGCCGACCGCGGCGCGGCCGCCGCCGAGCTTGAGGAAGGTCCGGTAGGCGCCGGGCAGCCGGTAGCCGAGGCGTTCCTCGGCCCGCTGCACGAGGTCCTCCGGGACGCCGATCGGGTCGCCGCCGTCCTTGGCGAGCGAGAAGTGCACGGGCCGGCGCTCCTGGAGCGGGCGGGTGCCGCGGCGGCTGTGGTCGGCGGTGGAGGTGGCCAGGCCGCCGTGGTGCCGCAGCAGGGCCTTGACCTCGACCGGGACGAGCTCCATCCGGCGCCAGCCGGGCGCGGCCCGGCCGACCGCGTGGTGCCAGGTCCAGCCGGGCGGGGTGGCGACGGCGGTCTCCAGGTCGGCCCAGAGCGGGTGGCCCTGGGTGAACTGCGCGGCGTTGGCCGAGACGTAGTCGGTCAGCCGCAGCTCGTCGACCCCGAAGCCCGCCGGCGGGTCGGCGACCTCGGCCACGGCCGCCGTGTAGGGGCCGAAGTCCGGGTAGCCGTACTCGTCCATCCGGACCCCGGCGGGGTGCCGCTCCGCGCGGACCGGATCCGGGAAGTGCACCACCTGACCTGCGTACGCCGCGTTCGGTGCGGCGGAGACGCCGGGCCGACCTGTCGTCATCTGGGAGCCCCCACTGGCTGCTGCAAATTCTCCGTGCCTGCTGGCTACCAGCGTAGGGGGTCGGCCCCGGCCCCGGACCCCCGCCCGGGGGACCGGGACCGCGGCGGGGGTCAGGAGGCGAGCGCCTTGGCCAGGGCCTCGGCGACGCGCTCCTGCTGGGCCGCGGTGATCTGCGGGAAGAGCGGCAGGGTGAGCAGCTCCCGGGCGGCCCGCTCGGCGACCGGGAACGCGCCCTCGCCGTGGCCGAGGTGACGGAACGCCGGTTGCAGGTGGACCGGCACGGGGTAGTGGATGCCGGCGCCGATGCCGGCCTCCTGGAGCGCGGCCAGGACGGCGTCGCGGTCCCGGCCGGGGCCGATCCGCACCGCGTACAGGTGCCAGACGTGCTCGTTGCCGGGCGCGGTCCGCGGCAGGGTGACGCCGTCGAACCCGGCCAGCAGCCGGTGGTAGCGCTCGGCGGCGGCCCGGCGGGCCCCGTTCCAGGCGGGCAGCCGGCGCAGCTTGGCCCGCAGCACCACGGCCTGGAGCGCGTCCAGCCGGGAGTTGAAGCCGAACCGCTCGTGCACGTACTTGCGCTCCGAGCCGTGGTCGCCGGTCAGCCGGACCGCCGCGGCCAGCCCGTCGTCGTCGGTGGTGACGGCGCCCGCGTCGCCGTAGGCGCCCAGGTTCTTGCCGGGGTAGAAGCTGGTCGCGGCGATCCGGCCGTACAGGGCCCGGCCGTACTGGCGGGCGCCCTGGGACTGCGCGGCGTCCTCCACCACGGGCCGGTCGCCGGCCAGCTCCAGCAGCGCCGCCATCGGGGCGAGCTGGCCGTTGAGGTGGACCGGGAGCAGCGCCGCGGCCTGCGGCAGCACGTCCGCCACCCGGGCCGGGTCGATCAGCAGGTGGTCGTCGTCGGCGTCGACCAGGACCGGGCGCAGCCCGGCCCGGACCACGGCCTCGGCGGTGGCGACGAAGGTGTTGGCGGGCAGCACCACCCCGCCGCCGGGCGGCAGGTCCAGGGCGCGCAGGGCCAGTTCGAGGGCGTCGGTCCCGTTGGCGGCGCCGACGCAGTGGCGGGTGCCGGAGAAGGCCGCGTACTCCTCCTCGAAGCCGGCCGCCTCCGGGCCGCGGATGTAGCCGCCGGTGGCGAGCACCCGGTCGAAGCCGGCCCGGACCTCGGCCTCCACCTCGGCGTGCGCGGCCCCGAGGTCGACGAGCGGGACGGTCGTGTCGGTGGTCATCCCTGGTTCCCTTCAGCTGCGGCGGAGGGCGTCGAGGAGGGCGCCGGCCACGCGGTCCTGCTGCTCCTCGGTGAGGGCGTGGTAGAGCGGCAGGATCAGCGAGCGGCGGGTGAGCAGCTCGGTGGCGGGCAGCGGCACCCGGGCGGTGCCCTTGTACGGGGCCTCCAGGTGGGCGGCCATGATGCCGCGCCGGGCGGAGACGCCGGCTTCGGCCAGCGCGGCGAGCACCGCCCCGCGGTCGGGGGCGCCGTCCGGCAGCAGCAGCCAGCAGGACTGGTAGTTGGTGGTGCCGTGCTCCGGGTCGGCGACCAGGCGGGCGCCGGTGCCGGCGAGCAGCTCGCGGTAGCGCGCGGCGAGCTCCCGCCGCCGGGCGACCATGGCCGGCAGCTTGCCCAGCTGCACCAGGCCGACCGCGGCCTGGATGTCGGTCATCCGGTAGTTGAAGCCGATCTCGTCGTACGTCTCCAGCACGCCGGCCCCGCCGCCGGCGGTGGCGTGCCGGTCGGCGGCCGAGACGCTCATCCCGTGCTCGCGCAGCCGCCGCAGCCGGGCGGCGAGTTCGCCGTCCCGGCAGGTGACCATGCCGCCCTCGCCGGTGGTGAGCACCTTGCGCGGGTGGAAGGAGTAGGCGGCGACCGCCGCCGTGGCGCCCACCGGCCGGCCCCGGTACACCGAGCCGGCGCCGCACGCGGCGTCCTCGACCACGGTGGCGCCGCGCGGTTCGGCCAGCGCCCGGATGCCGTCCAGGTCGACCGGCACGCCTCCCTGGTCGACGGCGACGACGGCCTTCGTCCGCGCGGTGAGCAGCGGTTCGACGGTGGCGGCGGTGAGGTTGCCGGTGGCCGGGTCGACGTCGGCGAAGACCGGGACGGCGCCGACGTAGGTGACGGCGTTGGCGGTGGCCACGAAGGAGAGGGAGGGCACCACCACCTCGTCGCCCGGCCCGACCCCGGCCCCGATCAGCGCCAGGTGCAGCGCGGTGGTGCAGGAGGAGACGGCGACGGCGTGCGGCACCCCGAGGTGCTCGGCGAAGGCCCGCTCGAACGCGGCCACCCGGGGGCCCTGGGCCACCCAGCCGGAGCGGACGGCCTCGGCGGCCGCTGTGGCCTCCTCCTCGCCGAGCCAGGGCAGCATGACGGGGATCACGGGCGCCGCGGGGGCGGTGCTGGACACGGCTCTGCTCCGAACTGCCGGACGGGAAGGGGGGTTCACTGCTCGCGCCACCAGGCGACCAGCCGGCGCAGGCCCTCGTCGAGGCCCAGCTCGGGCTTCCAGCCGAGGTCGCGCTCGGCGGCGGAGATGTCCGCCACCCGGCGGACCACGCCGCCGGCGGTGCCCCGGGCCGGGCCGTGCTCGACGTCCAGGTCGGGGCGGTCCATCGCGCCGAGCAGCGCGTCGGCCAGGCCGCGCAGCGAGACCTCGGTGGAGCTGGCGATGTTGTAGACCCGGTCGGTGACGGGCGCGGCGGCGGCCAGCAGGTTGGCCCGGGCGATGTCCTCGGTGTAGACGAAGTCCATGGTCTGCGCGCCGTCGCCGAAGATCAGCGGCGGCTCCCCGGCGGCGATCCGCTCCATCCAGCGGATGAACACCTCGGTGTACTTGCCGTGCACGTCCATCCGGGGCCCGTACACGTTGAAGTACCGCAGCGCGACGTAGTCCAGCCCGGACATCGCGTGGAAGCTGCGCAGGAGGCCCTCGTTGAAGGCCTTCGCGGCCCCGTAGAGGGTGTCGTTGTTGTAGGGGTGCTGGGTCTCCGGCGTCGGGAAGACGTC
Organism: Kitasatospora sp. NPDC090091; assembly: GCF_044747365.1. Taxonomy (NCBI): domain Bacteria; kingdom Bacillati; phylum Actinomycetota; class Actinomycetes; order Kitasatosporales; family Streptomycetaceae; genus Kitasatospora; species Kitasatospora sp. NPDC090091. Next base: position 315,136 of record NZ_JBIVDY010000008.1, on the reverse strand, counting down.
GGCGAGGCCGTAGACGGAGGCGCTGGAGGAGGCGACCACCTTGCGGACGCCGGTCTCGGCGGCGGCCTCGACCACGTCGAAGGTGCCGTCGACCAGCACCTCCAGGGCCAGCCGGGGCTCGGTGGCGCACTGGGTGATCCGGATCGCGGCCAGGTGGAAGAGCAGGTCGGTGCCGGGCTCCAGCAGCTCGCGCAGGAGCGCACGGTCGCGGATGTCGCCGTCGACCACGCGCAGCCGGCCGGGCCCGGCGGTCTCCTCGGCGTGCGCCAGGTTGGCCCGCCGTCCGCGGACGAAGTTGTCGAGGACGACCACTTCGCGGGCGCCCGCCCCGATCAGCTGGTCGACCACGGTGGAGCCGATGGTGCCGGCCCCGCCGGTGACCAGGCAGCGGGAGCCCTCGATCTGTACAGCGTTCACCGCGTCGCGGCCCTTTCCTGAGCTTCGGACAGTTCGTCGACCGGAGCGGCGCCCACCGGGACGGTGGCGCCGCCGAGTTCGAGGCTGAGCGAGGCCGCCTCCAGCAGCTGCAGCACCCGCAGCCCGGACCGGCCGTCGGTGAGCGGCGCCCGGCCCTCGGTGATCGCGGCGGCGAACTCGGCCATCACGTTGCGCAGCGCCTCCTGCTCCACCAGCGCGGGCGCCACCATCTCGCCCACCCGGTAGGAGATCAGCGCCTGGTGGCGGATCGCGTCGGTGAGCTCGTCGGGCGGGGTGAGGTCCACCCCGCGGTCGTGCACCGCCAGCCGGGCCTGCGGGTTGAGGTCGTCCCAGACCAGCGTGCGCCGCGAGCCGCCGATCAGCGTGGTGCGGACCTTGGTCGGGGAGAGCCAGTTGACGTGGCAGTGCGCCAGCGCGCCGTTGCTCAGCCGGACCGTCAGGTACGCCACGCAGGCCCGCCCGGCGCCGATCGGGTCGGCCCCCTGGGCGGAGACCCCGACCGGCTCGACGCCCGGCGGCAGCACGAAGTCGAGGATCGACAGGTCGTGCGGGGCGAGGTCCCAGAGCACGTCGACGTCGGGCTGGACCAGCCCGAGGTTGATCCGGACCGAGTCGAAGAACTGGACGTCGCCGATCTCCCCGCCGTGCACCAGCTCGCGGATCCGGCGCACCACCGGCGTGTAGCAGAAGGTGTGGTCGCACATCAGCACCAGCCCGCGCGCCTCGGCGAGCGCCACCAGGTCGGCGGCCTGCTCGGCCGAGGTGGTGATCGGCTTCTCCACCAGGACGTGCTTGCCGGCCTCCAGGGCGGCGCGGACCAGCCGGTAGTGCGCCGCCGCGGGCGTGGCCACGGCCACCGCACCGACCCGTTCGTCGGCCAGCACCTGCTCGAAGGCGGTGGTGGACCGCACGGTGCTGTACTCCCCCAGCACCCGGCGGGACCGGCTCTCGTCCAGGTCGCAGAGCCAGTGCAGGCGCAGCGCCGGCGTCAGTTGCGCGTTGCGGACCAGGTTCGGGCCCCAGTAGCCGGCCCCGACCACGGCGATCCCGATCGGGTGCGCGGGCGTGGGCTGGGGCGGTGCTCCCGGCGTGGGCACGTGCTCGCCGGGCGCCTCGTTGGCGGTTTCCGTCTCCGTCATCGCAAGACCCCCCTTGCTCGTCGTCGACTCGGCCGCCGGGCACCCCGGACCCCTCACCCCGGAAGCCTCAACGGCCATCGCAGGCAAAGGAGTTGTCATGCCACGCCGGAAACCCCCCGACCGGTCGGCCGCCCCTCGCACCGCTGCTGGAACGCTACCGGCCACCGCCACCGACCGGGGGCGGATTCGGGAAACCCGGGGACGAGTCGTGACGATGGCGTGCGGATCCGGCCAACACGCCGTGCCCGCCCGGCCGATCGGCGACCGCCGCACCCCGGTTGTGCGAATGTCGGTGACATTTGACAGGCTTGCCCCGGACTGACCCCCGTCAGCCGCGCCACCGGCACAGAGACACAGGAGGAGGACGACGCATGACCACCGAAGACCAGCCCGGCACTCCCCTGCTGCGCCACCACCGCGACAGCCTGCTGCCCGCCGTCGCCGCCGCCCTGTCGCTGAAGCACGGCGAGGTGCACACCCTGGCCGGCGACAAGTCCGCCCGCCGGCCCGCACTGCACCCGCTGGTCGGGGAGTTCCTGGACGCACTGCCGCTGGAGCACCGCGAACGCTTCACCGGCCGCTGCCCGGAGGCCGTGCTGCTCTCCCAGTACCTGGCCACGGTCGACGGCAGACGCTCGAAGCGCGCCTCCCGCAAGCCGATGAGCCTGAACGAGGCCCGCAAGGCCCTCAAGGGCTCCCGGTTGACCACCATTCGGATCCGTGAGGAGCACGACCCGGCGCACGGCACCCACGCCCCGCCCTGCCGTTCGTGCATACCGATGCTGGAGCACTTCACCGTGCAGAGCGTCGCGGTCGGTCCGACCGGGCGCTGACCGCGCGGCCCGACCAGCCCGCGCCGACCACGCGCCCCCGTACGCCCCCTGTTCCCGAACCACCGGAGCCCGTCCTGAATCCGCCCAGCCCTCCCCCGCCGCCCCCTCCGACCACGCTCGGCGGCCCGGCCGTCCGCACCCGCCCGCGCTTCCCCGCCGACGTCGCCGCCGAGCTCAAGGCCGCCGGCTGGCACCCCGGCCGGTGGGAGATCCGGCAGGCCGAGGAATGGGCCGACACCCTGGTGGGCCACGGCAGCCCGACCGGCGTGGCGCACTCGGTGTTCCCGGCGGCGGTGGAGGCCTGGGCCGAGTTCGGCGGGCTCTCCTTCGACCTCGCCGGCCCGGGGCGCCAGCTGGCCCGCACCCCGTTCCTGATCGACCCGCTCTGCGGGCTGCACCAGCCGCGCACCCTGGCCGACCTCGGCCGCGCCCTGGACACCCGGCTCGCCCCGCTCGGCGAGGAGGCGTACGGGCAGGCGCTGCTCGCCATCGACGAGGAGGGCCGGGTCCACAGCCTGGACCACACCGGCGAGTGGTTCCTCGGCCACGGCATCGACCAGGCGATCACCGCGCTCGTACTCGGTACCGCCCCCGAGCGGCTGCGCACCGCCGACGAGGTCTGACGGCCGCCCCGACCCGCCGGGGCCGGCGCGCGCCCCGGGCTCAGACCAGCCGGTCGGCGCGGACCGCCAGCCGGGACGGCAGCACGGCCTCCACCCGGAACCCGCCGTCCCGCTCCGGCCCGGACGAGAAGGTGCCGCCCAGCGCCACCACCCGCTCCCGCATGCCCACCAGCCCGTTGCCCCCGCTGGGCAGCGCCGCCGCACTCCGCTCACCGCCCGGACAGGCGTTCACCACGCTCACCCGCACACCGTTGGGCGCGTACGCCAGCAGGACGGAGACCTCCGCACCGCCGGCGTGCTTGTGCGCGTTGGTCAGCCCCTCCTGCACCACCCGGTACGCGGTCTGCTCGGCCTCGGTGGTGAACTCCTGACGGCTGCCACTGACGGTGAGCGTCACCGCCATCCCCGCCGCCCGGGACTGGTCCACCAGCCGGGGCAGGCCGGCCAGCGAATCCGGCTCCGGCGCCGTCTCGTCCGACATCCGCAGCACCCCGAGGATCTCGCGCAGCTCGTTCAGCGCCTGCCGGCCGACCTCACCCATCAGCTTGGCGCTCTGTGCCGCCTTCTCCGGATCCTTGACCACGATCCGCTCCAACGCCCCGGCGTGCACCACCATCAGCGACACCCGGTGCGCCACCACGTCGTGCATCTCCCGGGCGATCCGGGTCCGCTCCTCCAGCCGGGCCCGGCGGGCCCGCTCGCGGGCCTGCTCGGCCAGCAGGTCCAGCTCGGTCTCCAGACCGTGCGCGCGGTCCTTGAGCGACTCGATCAGCCTGCGCCGTGCTCCCACGTAGAGCCCCGTCACCACCGGCGGCACGGTCAGACCGACGGCCACCAGCACCGCCAGCAGGATCTGGCCCCACAGCGGCGGCTGCTCCACCGACGACTCGCCCGGCGACAGGATCGTCACCATCATCACGCCGACCGCCTCGGCGAAGGCCAGCGCCGAGAGCGCCACCACCCGGCGCCGCCGCGACGGCCACTCCCAGGTCTCCGCCAGCGTGTAGAGCGAGACCACCAGCAGCACCACCCCGAGCATCCCGGGCATCGCCACCAGCGCCACCAGCACCGGCACCGCGGGCCAGCGCCTGCGCAGCACCAGGCTGGCGCCCGCGAGCGCGCCGAACAGCGCGACCCCGGCGATCGCGAGCGGGGGGAGGTGGACCCGGGGCGCCAGGAAGGCCACCCCGCTCGCCGCACACTCCAGCGCCGCCAGCGCGGCCAGGCCGATGTCCAGGAGAGCGCTGCGCCGACGCTCCCACCACCAGAACGACCGACCCCGCATGCGCTCCCCAGGCGACTTGCTCATAGCCCCACAGCCTAAGCGCGAACCCTCCCCCTTCCCCACCCGGTTCCCCCCGTACACCCCGGCGGACGGGCAAGTGGTCCAGACCACACAAAGCTTGACAGTGATCTTGTCCGGCATCCGGCCACCTCGCGGACACGACCCGTCCCGACACCTATGCTGGGTCGCGTCGGACAGCGCGGTCCGCACGCGTCACAGGCGCCACACGCGCACTGAACTGTGGCGATGAGCCGTTGCCGAACCCCACCACCACAGGGAGCCAGCCGTGACCGCTCCGGTCCCCACCCCGGCGGACAGCCCCACGCCCGTCGCCGACAACGCCGCCCTGCGCGCGGACATCCGACGCCTCGGCGACCTGCTCGGCGAGACGCTGGTCCGTCAGGAGGGCCCCCAGCTGCTGGGCCTGGTCGAACAGGTCCGGCTCCTCAGCCGCACCGACGGCGAGGCCACCGCCGAACTGCTCTCCGACATCGACCTGGAGACCGCCGCCAAGCTGGTCCGCGCCTTCTCCACCTACTTCCACCTCGCCAACGTCACCGAGCAGGTGCACCGCGGCCGCGAGTTCGCCACCCGCCGGGCCCGCGAGGGCTCGCTCCTCGCCCAGACCGCCGACCAGCTGGCCGAGGCCGACCCCAAGCACCTCGAAGACACCCTGGCCCACCTCTCGGTCCGCCCCGTCTTCACCGCCCACCCCACCGAGGCCGCCCGCCGCAGCGTCCTCAACAAGCTCCGCCGCGTCGGCGAACTCCTCGACCGCATCCACCGCGAGCAGATCGCCTCCGGCCTCGCCACCGCCGGCACCCCCGGCACCCCCGACCGGGCCGCCGCCCGGCGCACCTCCCTCCAGCGCCAGGCCGACCGCCGCCTCGCCGAGGTGATCGACCTGCTCTGGCAGACCGACGAACTGCGGATCGCCCGCCCCGAGCCCACCGACGAGGCCCGCAACGCCGTCTACTACCTCGACGAGCTCTACCGCGAGGCCGTCCCCGAGGTCCTGGAGGAGCTGCACGAGGAACTCGCCCGGGTCGGCCTCGCCCTGCCCGACGGCGTCCGCCCGCTCACCTTCGGCACCTGGATCGGCGGCGACCGCGACGGCAACCCCAACGTCACCCCGCAGGTCACCTGGGACGTCCTCAACCTCCAGCACGAGTACGGCATCAAGGACGCCCTCGCCGCCGTCGACGACCTCCGCAACTCGCTCTCCACCTCCGAGCGACTGGCCGGCGCCTCCGTCGAACTGCTCGCCTCGCTCAACAACGACCTGCACGTGCTCCCCGAACTCAGCCCCCGCTACAAGCGGATGAACGCCGAGGAGCCCTACCGCCTCAAGGCCACCTGCGTCCGGCTCAAGCTGGAGAACACCCGCGAACGCCTCGCCCACGGCACCCCGCACGTCGAGGGCCGCGACTACCGCGGCACCCGCGAACTGATCGCCGACCTCCGGCTGATCCAGGACTCGCTGCGCGCCCACCGCGGCGAACTGATCGCCGACGGCCGCCTCGCCCGCGCCATCCGCACCGTCGAGGCGTTCGGCCTCCAGCTCGCCACCATGGACGTCCGCGAACACGCCGAAGCCCACCACCACGCCCTCGGCCAGCTCTTCGACCGCCTCGGCGAAGAGGCCTGGCGCTACGCCGACATGCCGCGCGAGTACCGGCAGCGGCTGCTCGCCAAGGAACTGCGCTCCCGCCGCCCGCTCGCCCCCACCCCGGCCCCGCTCGACGCCGCCGGCACCAAGACCCTCGGCGTCTTCAGCACCATCCGCGAAGGCCTGGAGCGGTTCGGCGACGAGATCGTCGAGAGCTACATCATCTCCATGTGCCAGGGCGCCGACGACGTCTTCGCCGCCACCGTCCTGGCCCGCGAAGCCGGCCTGATCGACCTGCACGCCGGCATCGCCAAGATCGGCATCGTGCCACTGCTGGAGACCACCGAGGAACTCCAGAAGGCCGACCGCATCCTCGACGAAATGCTCTCCGACCCCTCCTACCGACTGCTCGTCTCGCTGCGCGGCGACGTCCAGGAGGTCATGCTCGGCTACTCCGACTCCTCCAAGTTCGGCGGCATCACCACCTCCCAGTGGGAGATCCACCGCGCCCAGCGCCGACTGCGCGACGTCGCCCACCGGTACGGCATCCGGCTGCGCCTCTTCCACGGCCGCGGCGGCACCGTCGGCCGCGGCGGCGGCCCCTCCCACGAGGCCATCCTGGCCCAGCCCTGGGGCACCCTGGAGGGCGAGATCAAGGTCACCGAGCAGGGCGAGGTCATCTCCGACAAGTACCTGCTGCCCTCGCTGGCCCGGGAGAACCTGGAGCTCACCATCTCGGCCACCCTGGCCGCCTCCGCGCTGCACACCGCCCCGCGCCAGGCACCCGAGGAGCTGGCCCGCTGGGACGCCGCGATGGACCGGGTCTCCGCCGCCGCCCACGACTCCTACCGCGCCCTGGTCGAGCAGGACGACCTGCCGAAGTACTTCTTCGCCGCCACCCCGGTCGACCAGCTCGCCTCGCTCCACCTGGGCTCCCGCCCGTCCCGCCGCCCGGACTCCGGCGCCGGCCTCGACGGCCTGCGGGCCATCCCGTGGGTCTTCGGCTGGACCCAGTCCCGCCAGATCGTGCCCGGCTGGTACGGCGTCGGCTCCGGCCTCGCCGCCGCCCGCGCGGCCGGCCTCGGCGACGTGCTGGACGAGATGTACGGCCAGTGGCACTTCTTCCGCAACTTCCTGTCCAACGTCGCCATGACGCTGGCCAAGACCGACCTGCGGATCGCCCGCCACTACGTCGAGCAGCTGGTGCCCGCCGACCTGCACCACGTCTTCGACCAGATCACCGCCGAGCACGAGCTCACGCTGCGCGAGGTGCTCCGGCTCACCGGCGAGAGCGAACTGCTGGAGCACAACCCGGTGCTCAAGCAGACCTTCACCGTCCGCGACGCCTACCTCGACCCGATCTCCTACCTCCAGGTGGCGCTGCTGCGCCGCCAGCGCGAGGAGGTCGAGGCCGGCCGGCACGAGGACCCGCTGCGCGCCCGCGCGCTGCTGCTGACCGTCAACGGCATCGCGGCCGGCCTGCGCAACACCGGCTGACCGGCGCCCGGAACACCACAGGGCCCCGCGGCACGCGTGCCGCGGGGCCCTGCCGTTCCGTTCCGCGTCAGCCGAGCTGGCGCACCTCGGCGACCAGCGGTCCGTACCGGGCCACCACCTCGTCCCTGGCCTTCGCCGCGTCGGTGACGTAGACCATCACCCCGGCGCCGTCCCCGGCCAGCGTCCCGAACAGCTGCTGCCCGCGCCCCCGCCAGTACTCCGCGTCCGCGGTGATCCGCTGCAGTACCTCCCGCGCCTGGCGGCGCGAGCCGGCCGCGTCCCGGAAGGCCACCGTCACCGGCGCGGTCCGGACGCCGTCCCGCACCGCCTGGTCGAAGCCGCCGCCCGGCACCCGCAGCACGTGGACCGTGCCGGCCCCGGGGTCCACGCAGACGCCGAAGTACTGGTCCGGGTAGCGCTGCGAGGCCAGCGTCCTGATCTCCACGGCCGCCCGGCCCGCCGGGGTGTCCAGCAGGCCGCCGCCGCCCGCGGAGGCGGACGGGGAGGGCAGGCCGGAGGACGGCGCACCGCCCGTCGGACTGCCGGTCGGGCCTCCGGTGGGGCTCCCGGTCGGGCTCCCGGTGGCCGGCCTGCCGGACGGGCCGGTCGAGGCGGACGAATGGGTCGGGACCGGCAGCCCCGTCCAGGTCGCCGGCGCCCCGGTGGACGGCACCCCGGTGCTGGACGGCACCCCGGTGAAGGGCCCGCCGGACGAGGACGAGCCCGCGGACGGCCACCCCGTGAAGGGCCCACCGGGCGACGGCGCACCGCCCGGCCCCGAGGATGTGATGCCGGACGACGGGAAGCCCGTTGACGTGATGCCCGACGACGGCACGCCCGTTGACGGGAAGCCGGACGACGGCGCCCCCGACGGACCACCCGAAGGACCGCTCGACGGCCCGACCCACCCCGGCGTCCGCAGTGAGGTCGGCCCCTGCGTACAGGCCAACACCGGCCCGTCCTCCGACCCGAACGGATCCGTCGACCCCGGGCCGGACGACGCCACACCGGCCGGAGCCAGACCCGCCCCCGCGCCGCCACCACCGCCGAGCTGGGACAGCCCGCCGACGCCCACCGCCAGGACCGCCGCACCGGCCGCGACCCGCACCGCCACCGTCCGCCGGGCGCGCCGCTCACCGGCCCGCCGCAGCTCGGCCAGCGGCGCGGCGGCGCCGCTCACCGCCTCCGCCTGCTCACCGAGCCGGACGACCAGCTCCTCCTCGAACCCGTCCGTGTCATCGACCGCCATGGCCCACCATCTCCCTCGCCGGTGCCAGCTCCTGCCGGAGCGTCTTCAACGCACGCGCCAGATGGGTCTTCGCCGTCGCCTGCGAACAACCGAGCTCCTCGGCGACCCGCGCCACCGGGAGGTCGACGTAGTACCGCAGCACCACGGCCGCCCGCTGCCGCGGCGGCAGCACCCGCAGCGCCGCCGCCAGCTGCTCGTCCCGCTCGTTCTCCGGGCCCGCCGCCGGGCCGTCCGGGAGCACCGCGGTCAGCACCTCCCGCCGGGTCCGCCGCCACCGCGAGACATGGGTACGCACCATCGCCCGGCGTACGTAACCCTCGGTCGCCGCCGGGTCCCGGATCACCGACCGTTTCGGATAGACCCGCGCCAGGGCGTCGTGCAGCAGGTCCCGGGCGTCGTGGACGTCCCCCGTGATCAGGAAGGCACCGCGCAGCAGCGCCGGGTACCGGGCCGCGACGAACTCGTCGAACGGGTCGCCGCCGGCGCCCTCCGACCGCATCGATTCGCGCTTCATGCCCCCAGGACGCACGGGCCGCCGGAAACGGATGACACCGCACGGAGAAATGCCGGAGGGGCCGGCGCCCGGAACCCCGGACCCGGCCCCTCCGGACCTCGTCATTCGCCTACATCGCCCGCCCGGCGGCGCTTCACCCACAGGGCCGCACCGCCCGCCGCCACGACCAGGCCGCCACCGACGGCCAGCAGACCGGCGTCGCCCCCGACCGAACCACCGAGCACCGGACCGAACTGCGCCGCCGCCGGCTCCGGGGACACCACACCCGGATCGGGCTCCGCGACGCTCTCCGCATGGGCCACACCGCCGCCGGAGAGCAGCACCCCGGCCGCACCCAGCGCTCCGGCGGTGCCCAGCGCGCCGGCCGTGCCGACCCGCCGTCCGAGCTGCTTCAGCCGAACCACCCGGATCCGCCGAAGGCGCCGGACCGGACGAAAACTGCGCATCGAGAACTCCCCAGGACCCGTTCGCGTACCCGGTCGACGCTATCCGATCGGCACAGGTTTCTCACACACATTCAGGTTTGACCGCCCAAGCGTTGTACGACTGTTGTGCGACACACCGCCCTAAAGGCCGACGCCCGCCACCCCGTCGAACAGACGCCCGTCGCGGATGCCGACCGTGCGCCGGGCCCGGGCCGCGACCTCGCGATCGTGCGTGATCACCAACAGGCTCAACCCGCCCGCATTCAGCTCCTCGAAGAGCTCCAGCACCCGCCCGGCCGTCACCGAGTCCAGGTTGCCGGTCGGCTCGTCACAGAGCAGCAGCGACGGCGCGTTCACCAACGCCCGGGCGATCGCCACCCGCTGCCGCTCACCCCCGGACATCCGCGCCGGCAACGCCCCGGTCCGGTGCCCGAGCCCCACCCGCTCCAGGACCCGCCGCGCAGCCTCCCGCCGCCCGGACCGCGCCGCCCGGTGGTAGAGCAGGCCGAGCATCACGTTCTCCTCGGCCGACCGGTACGGCAGCAGATGGAAGGACTGGAGGACGAAACCGATCCGGCTGCCGCGCAGCGCACTGCGGTCCGCCTCGCAGAGCACCCCGGTGTCGATGCCGTCGAGCTCGTACGTACCGCTGCACCCCCGGCGGAACCCAGGAACTGACGCCGGATCAGCTCAGGGGCGGTCAGGAGTTGTACGTCCCCTGCGCCCGCTCCAGCCCCTCCGACAGCAGCGCCTCCACCGCATCGGCGGACCGGTCCACGAACCAGTCCAGCTCCTTGCGCTCCGTCCCGGAGAAGTCCTTCAGGACGAAGTCCGCGACCTCCATCCGGCCCGGCGGCCGGCCGATCCCGCAGCGCACCCGGTGGTACTCCGGGCCGAGCGACTTGGTGATGGACTTCAGGCCGTTGTGACCGTTGTCCCCGCCGCCCAGCTTCAGCCGCAGCGCCGCGTAGTCGATGTCCAGCTCGTCGTGGACCGCCACCACCGCCGAGGCCGGGACCTTGTAGAAGTCCCGCAGCGCCGTCACCGGGCCGCCGGAGAGGTTCATGAACGACATCGGCTTCGCCAGCACCACCCGCCGCCCCGACAGCCGCCCCTCGGCCACCTGGGCCCGGCTCTTGTGCGCCTTGAACTTCGCGCCCATCCGCTGGGCCAGCAGGTCCACCACCATGAACCCGATGTTGTGCCGGTTCCGGGCGTACTGCTCACCCGGGTTGCCCAGGCCCACCACCAGCCAGGGGCCCTCGTACGCGTTCTCGCTCATCCCGCCGCTCCTCGTGGTCACGTTCACCGCCATCTTCCCGGACACACCACTGCCCCGGGCGCTCCGACGGGAGCGACCGGGGCAGCGGTCAGGCTGTGCGGAAGGCTCAGGCCTCGGCGCCGGCCTCGGCCTCGGCGGCCTCCTCCTCGACCGGAGCGGCCTGGGCGGCGATGACCTGCAGCACGACGGCGTCGGCCTCGACGGCCAGGGTGACGCCGGACGGCAGGGTGATGTCCTTGGCGTGGATCGAGGCACCGGCCTCCAGGCCCTCGACCGAGACGGTCACGGCCTCGGGCAGGTGGGTGGCCTCGGCCTCGATCGGCAGGGCCTGCAGGACGTGCTCCAGCAGGTTGCCGCCCGGGGCCAGCTCGCCCTCGGTGTGGACCGGAACCTCGACGGTGACCTTCTCGCCACGCTTGACCAGCAGCAGGTCGACGTGCTCGATGGTGCGCTTGATGGCCTCACGCTGGACGGCCTTCGGCAGCACGTACTCGTCCTTGCCGTCGATCGGCACGACCAGCAGGGCGTTCGGGGTCTTCAGGGCCATCATCAGGTCGTGGCCGGGCAGGTTCAGGTGAACCGGCGCGTGGCCGTGACCGTAGACGACACCGGGGACGAAACCGGCACGGCGGGCGCGACGGGCGGCACCCTTGCCGAACTCGGAACGGGTCTCAGCGGCAAGGCGGATCTCGGACACGACTGCACTCCTCGGAAGACTGGCGCGGGGGTGCAGACAACGAAAAACCGCCGGGACCACACCCTCAGAACATTCGGGGGTCACTCGGCGGCGTACGACCTCTGCAGATGACCGGAAGCCGGCATCGGCAGCGCGTCGATCACGGAGCGCGCACCCGCGAACAGGCACACGGCATCCCTCGCCGAGCAGTTTCACGAGTCTAACCGCACCCGGCGCCTCCCGCGAAATCGACGGCGGCCCCGGTCCACCGAGGACCGGGGCCGCCGACGCGGGGCTTCGTCAGTGCACACCCTCGAACAGGCTCGTCACCGAGCCCTCCTCGAACACCTCGCGGATCGCAGCCGCGATCGACGGGGCGATGGAGAGCGTGGTGATCTTGTCCAGCTGGAGCTGCGCCGGAGTCGGCAGCGTGTTGGTGAACACGAACTCACTCACCCGCGAGTTCTTCAGACGGTCCGCAGCCGGGCCGGAGAGCACCCCGTGGGTGGCCGCCACCAGAACGTCCGCAGCACCGTTCTCGAACAGCGCGTCCGCCGCGGCGCAGATCGTGCCGGCAGTGTCGATCATGTCGTCGACCAGCACGCAGACCCGGCCCCGGACGTCACCGACGACCTCGGCCGACAGGATCGTGTTGGCCTGCGTCATGTCACGACGCTTGTGGATGATCGCCAGCGGCGCATCCAGACGGTCGCACCACTGGTCGGCCACCTTCACCCGGCCGGCATCCGGCGAGACGATCGTCAGCTTCGACCGGTCGACCTTCTCACCCACGTAGTCCGCCAGCAGCGGCAGTGCGAACAGGTGGTCCACCGGACCGTCGAAGAAACCCTGGATCTGCGCCGTGTGCAGATCCACCGCCATCAGCCGGTCCGCACCCGCCTGACGCAGCAGATCGGCGACCAGACGGGCCGAGATCGGCTCGCGACCCAGGTGCTTCTTGTCCTGACGGGCATAGCCGTAGAACGGCAGGATCGCGGTGATGCTCCGCGCGGAAGCCCGCTTCAGAGCATCGATCATGATCAACTGCTCCATGATCCACTGGTTGATGGGAGCCGTGTGGCTCTGCATCACGAAGCAGTCCGCGCCACGCGCCGACTCCAGGAAGCGGACGTAGATCTCCCCGTTGGCGAAGTCCAGGGCCTTGGTCGGAACCAGCTCGGTCTCCAGCGCCGCAGCCACCTCCCTCGCCAGCTCCGGGTGGGCACGGCCGGAGAAGAGCTTCAGCTTCTTCTCACCCGACGTCGTGATCCCGCTCACTGCACCGTCTCCTCGCGTTGCTGACGCTGAACCCGTCCGCACCGCAGACAGGCACGAGCCCGCACGCGATAGGGGTCGGGGGAATGTCGGTACGCCTGGACACGGGCGGTAAGCCCAATGGCGCACGTATGTCCCCAAGGTTACGCGCCCGCGCAGAAACCGTCCGCCCCGGTACCGCCCCTCGGACCCCCACCCAGCCCGATCAGGCCTCCCCCGCCGCCTCCCCGGCAGCAGCCGCAGCCTGCGCCGATGCCGAACCCGGACGCTTGCGCTCCACCCAACCCGGAATGTTGCGCTGCTGCGCCCGGGCCACGCCCAGTGCGCCCGGCGCAACGTCCGAGGTGATCACCGAGCCGGCCGCCGTGTAAGCGCCGTCACCCACCGTCACCGGCGCGATGAACATGTTGTCCGAACCCGTGCGGCAGTGCGCCCCGATCACCGTGCGGTGCTTGTTCACACCGTCGTAGTTCACCGTCACCGACGCCGCACCGATGTTGGTGCCCTCGCCGATCGTGGCGTCACCGATGTAGGAGAGGTGCGGCACCTTGGCACCCTCACCCAGCTCCGAGTTCTTGATCTCCACGTAGGTGCCCACCTTCGCCTTGCGGGCCAGCTTCGCCCCCGGCCGCAGGTACGCGTACGGGCCGGCGGTGGCCAGCTCGCCCACCTCGGCACGGTCCGCCGTGGTGTTGCTCACACGCGCGCCGGCACCCACCCGGGTGTCCGTGAGCGTGGAGTTCGGGCCGACCTCGCAGCCCTCGCCCAGGTGGGTGCGGCCCTGCAGCTGGGTGTTCGGCAGCACGACGGCGTCCGGCTCGTAGGAGACCTGCACGTCGAACCAGGTCGTCGCCGGGTCCACCACCGTGACACCCGCACGCATCGCCCGCTCCAGCAGGCGGTCGTTGAGCAGCCGCCGGGCCTGCGCGAGCTGCACCCGGTCGTTGATCCCCAGGATGTCCCGGTAGTCCGCCGCCACCACCGCACCGACCCGGTGACCGGCCGTCCGCAGGATCTCCAGCGTGTCAGTGAGGTACTCCTCACCCTGCACGTTGTCGGTGGTGACCCGCGCCAGCGCCTCGGCCAGCAGCTTCGCGTCGAACGCGAACACCCCGGAGTTGATCTCGGCGATCTCCCGCTGGGCGTCCGAGGCGTCCTTCTCCTCCACGATCGCCGACACCGCGCCGTCCACACCGTCCCGCAGGATCCGGCCGTAACCGAACGGGTCCGGCACCACGGCGGTCAGCACGGTCACACCGTTGCCCTGCCCGGCATGCGCCTCCGCCAGCGCGGCCAGCGTCGCCCCCGTCAGCAGCGGCGCATCCCCGGTGGTGACGATCACCGTCCCGTCCAGCTCCACACCGTCGGCGGCCAGCGTCTCCAGCGCCGTCCGCACCGCGTGCCCGGTGCCCTTCTGCTCCACCTGCACCACCGCGCGGGCAGCCGGGTAGAGCGCCGCCAGGTGCGCCTCCACCTTCTCCCGCATGTGGCCGACGACCACGACCAGCTGCTCCGGCGTCAGTTCCTCGGCCGCCGCCACCGCATGCCCCACCAGGGAACGCCCGCACACCTCGTGCAGCACCTTGGGCAGGCTGTTCGACTTCATCCTGGTCCCGCCACCGGCGGCAAGCACGACAACGGCAGCAGGCGAATTGGCACTCACGGGGGAGGCTCCTCAGTCGGTTCACAGGAGGGCAGAGCAGCCGGGGAGCGGATCCGCACGTCTACGCCCTGGCGCCTAGAGGATAGCTGCGCTGGGAAAACGGCCCGATCAGGTTCGCTCAGACGTGAAGCTCCCCGGGCAGGAATCGAACCTGCGAAGACCAGATTCAAAGTCTGGGCGCCCGTGCCAGCAGAGCAACCGGGGATGGCCAAGCACACACTACGGGTTTCAGCGCTGCGTCTCCACCACTATGCCGGACCACCAACCTTCAATCCGACGGTAGAGGTCCGCGCTGTCGAGGACGTTGACAGACAAGCAGCCTCTGTAGTCCGATCCTGTGTTCTTCCGGGCCGTCTTCGGGTTGTGACGCTTGAGCGTGGCGCGCTGAAAGAGCTCCACCGGCACGCCCGCGATCTCCGCCCAATAGCACTCCGCCGCGGCCACGTCCGCCGTCTCGTGGATCGCCACCCGCAACCGCCACCGCTCGGGCGGGACACCGAGCAGCCGCAGCCACGCAAGATAGAGCCGGATCACCTGAGGGTCGCTGTTGATGAATCGGACCCGCTCACGCCGCGCATACTGCTTGTCCTTCGCCCCCTCCGCCCAGTAGAGCGCGACACCCACGAGGAAGACATCCCTGTCGCTCATCGGACCGATCTCCGCCTTCGACTTTGCCTTCACGGCTTGGCGCTCCTCTTCCCGCTTCTTACGCAGTGGCCCCCAGCGAGCCTCAGCGGCCTTTCGCGTCCTCTCTCGACGCGAAGTGGGCGCCGGCAGGTCCCGCACCCACAGGGATATCGAGCTCTTCGAGACCCCCAGCTCCGCCTGGATCTCGTCGTACGTCCGGCCCTGGGCCCGGAGGCGGCGGGCGGCTTCGCGCTGCTCGGTCTTGGCTCGCATGCGGCGATTCTGTGTGCGAGTGGTCCGGACACGGGGCGAATCCGCCCTTCATCCATCCGGTCGGGTGAATTCACTCAAGCGCCGGGCAGCGGCGTATTCCCCTGGCGACCGGGCAGAACCTACGATGCCGTAGGTTACGCTCACGTAACCTCTCTCCCCTCCCTCAAGGGATTCTCATGACCATCCAGGCCGGCGAGGCGCGCGCCGACACCGCGCTCCCCATCGATCCCGCCCCGACCCTGCTCTCCGCCACCCGCGGCGGGGAGCGGCAGGGGCTCGCCGAGCGGATCGCGCTCGGGCTCTTCATCGCCGTACCCTTCGCCGCCCTGGTCGCCGCCGTGCCGGTGGCCTGGGGGTGGGGGCTGGGGTGGACGGACCTCGCGATCGCGACCGTCATGTACTTCCTCACCTGCCACGGCATCACGATCGGCTACCACCGCTACTTCACCCACGGCGCCTTCAAGGCCAACCGCCCGCTGCGGCTGGCGCTCGCGGTGGCCGGCTCGCTGGCGATCGAGGGCCCGCTGGTCCGCTGGGTGGCCGACCACCGCAAGCACCACCGGTTCAGCGACAAGGACGGCGACCCGCACTCGCCGTGGCGCTACGGCGAGACCGTCCCGGCGCTGCTCAAGGGCCTGTGGTGGGCGCACATGGGCTGGCTCTTCGACGAGGAGCAGACGCCCCAGCTGAAGTACGCGCCGGACCTGGTGCGCGACCCGGCCATAAGGGTGATCTCCCGGCTGTTCTGGCTCTGGACCATGCTCTCGATGCTGCTGCCGCCGCTGGTGGGCGGTCTGATCACGATGTCTTGGCAGGGGGCGCTCACCGCGTTCTTCTGGGGCTCGCTGGTCCGGGTGGCGCTGCTGCACCACGTCACCTGGTCGATCAACTCGATCTGCCACGCGGTGGGCGCGCGCCCGTTCCGTTCGCGGGACCGCTCGGGCAACGTCTGGTGGCTGGCCGTGCTCTCCTGCGGCGAGTCCTGGCACAACCTGCACCACGCGGACCCGACCTCGGCCCGGCACGGTGTGCTGCGCGGGCAGGTCGACTCCTCGGCCCGGCTGATCCGCTGGTTCGAGCTGGCCGGCTGGGCCCGGGACGTCCGCTGGCCGGACGCGCAGCGGATCGCCGCCCGCCGCGCCGCATGAGGGCGCGCCTGCAGCATGATGTAGGGGTGAACGGGAGCAGCGCACAGAGCACAGGCGGCCACGAGAGCACGCGGACGGACGCGGCGCCCGACGGGGCGCCGGACCGTCCGCGTGCGGGTACGGCGGCGGGCGAGGCTGCGTCGGGGGGTCGCCGGCGGGGCAGCCGGGTGCGGATGACCGGTAAGCAGCGTCGGGAGCAGCTGCTGGAGATCGGTCGGACGGTGTTCGCGGAGCGTGGTTACGACGGGACGTCGGTGGAGGAGATCGCCGAGCGGGCCGGGGTGTCGAAGCCGGTGGTGTACGAGCACTTCGGGGGGAAGGAGGGGTTGTACGCGGTGGTGGTGGACCGCGAGATGCAGTTGCTGTTGGACATGGTGACGGGGGCGTTGACCGGGGGGCATTCCCGGGAGCTGTTGGAGCAGGCGGCGTTCGCGTTGATGGATTACATCGACACGTCGACGGACGGGTTCCGGATTCTGGTGCGGGATTCGCCGGTGGCGCAGTCGACTGGGACGTTTGCGTCGTTGATCAGTGACATCGCGACGCAGGTGGAGGACATCCTGGGGTTGGAGTTCAAGGCCCGGGGGTTCGATGCGCGGTTGGCGCCGATGTATTCGCAGATGTTGGTGGGGATGGTGGCGCTGACCGGTCAGTGGTGGCTGGAGGTGCGCAAGCCGGAGAAGGCGGAGGTGGCGGCGCATCTGGTGAATCTGGCGTGGCACGGTCTGGAGGGGATGGAGCGGCATCCGAAGCTGGTGGGGGATCGGAAGTCGTAGCGCCCGGGGCCCCGGGTGTCAGGCCTGTTTGACGCCGACGGCGAAGATGCGTCGGAACGGGAAGACGGTGCCGTGGGGTCCGGCGGGGTAGGCCTGGTGGAGCAGGGTGCGGTACTCGGTGAGGAAGGCGGCCCGGTCGGTGGGGTCGGTGAGCCGGGTGAGGACGGGGCGCAGTGCGGTGCCCTTGACCCATTCGAGTACCGGGTCGGGGCCGGTGAGCAGGGTGCTGTAGGTGGTTTCCCAGACGTCGGGGGTGCAGCCGGCGGCGGTGAGTGCGTGGAGGTAGTCGGCGGGGTCGTGGACGCCGGCGCGGGTGGTGTCGCCGAGGGTGTCGCGCCAGCGGGGGGTTTGGCGGAGTTCGGCGAGGGTGGTGTGGCTGGGTGAGTCGAAGTTGCCGGGGACCTGGAAGGCGATGACGCCGCCGGGTTCGAGTGCGGCGGCCCAGCGGGGCAGCAGGTCGAGGTGGCCGGTGATCCATTGCAGGGTTGCGTTGGAGGCGATCAGGTCGGGTCGGGCGGCGGCGGGGTCGTAGGTGTTGGCGTCGGCGAGCCGGTAGTCGGCGGTGGGTTCGCCGGTGGTGCGTGCGGTGGCGAGCATGTCGGCGGAGTTGTCGATGCCGGTGAGGTGGGCCCGGGGCCAGCGTTGGCGCAGGACGGTGGTGGAGTTGCCGGGGCCGCAGCCGATGTCGAGGACGGTGGGGGCTGGTTCGTGGGGGAGGGTGGGGACGCGGGCGAGCAGGTCGTGCAGGGGGCGGGTGCGTTCGTCGGCGAAGCGCAGGTACTGCTCGGGGTCCCAGTGGGGGGTGTTCATGGTCCACCTCGCATGTATCTCGACATCAAGATATCTGGTCGCACCTTCCACGTTACATTTCTCGATGTCAAGAGACTTCACATCGACACAACCCCCGATACACTGATCGCCATGGAGGACGAGGTCGACCGCCTGGTCGCAGCATGGCGCCGAGAGCGCCCCGACCTCGACGTGGAACCGCTTGAGGTGCTCAGCCGGGTCAGCCGACTCGCCCGGCACCTCGACCGTGCCCGCCGGACGGCCTTCGCCGAGCACGGTCTGGAGCCCTGGGAGTTCGACGTGCTGACGGCGCTGCGCCGGGCCGGCACCCCGTACCAGCTCTCCCCCGGCCAGTTGCTCACCCAGACCCTGGTGACCTCCGGCACGATGACCAACCGGATCGACCGCCTCACCGGCAAGGGCCTGGTCAAGCGGCTGCCCGATCCGGACGACCGGCGCGGCGTGCTGGTCCGGCTGACGGACGACGGCCGCGACCGGGCGGACCAGGCGCTCGCCGGCCTGCTCGCGCACGAGCGCGAGCTGCTCGCCCAGCTCACCGCCGTCCAGCAGGGCGAGCTCGCCGGGCTGCTCCGGCTGCTGGTCGCCCCTTTCGACAACATCCCGGGCTGATCCACGGCGCCCGGGGCGGCGCGGGCGCCGGCACCCCGGACCGGCCGGCGACCGGGCACGGGCCGGGCCCGCCCCGACCGCGGGGCCCGGCGGGGCTCAGAACCCGTCCGGGTACGGGGTGCTGAGCGCGGGCACCGGGGCCGGCTCGGCCTCCGCCGTCCGGTAGCCGGGCAGCAGCTCGGCCAGCCGCCGGCGCACCTCCCCGTCGCTGTTGCCCGCCGCCGCCGCGTACAGGCCGGTCAGCCCGCCCGCGAGGTCGTCCGGGCCGGAGGCGGACTCCGCCACCGTGGCGTAGATCCGGGCGTGCGCGGTGGGCAGCCGCTCCTCCCCCTCGGAGAACAGCGCCTCGTTCAGCTTCTCGCCGGCCCGCAGGCCGGTGTAGCGGATCTCCACCTCGTCCCGGCCGAGCTGCACCTGCTCGGCGAAGTTGTGCACCAGGTCGACGATCCGCACCGGCTCGCCCATGTCCAGGACGAACACCTCGCCGCCGTGCGCCATCCGGCCGGACTCCAGGACCAGGCCGACGGCCTCCTCGATGGTCATGAAGAACCGGGTGACGTCGGGGTGGGTGATCGTCACCGGGCCGCCGCTGCGCAGCTGTTCGGCCAGGACGGAGAGCAGGGAGCCGCGCGAGCCCAGCACGTTGCCGAAGCGGACCGCGGAGAAGACGCCGGTGCCGAGGTTGCGGGCGTCCCGGGCGTTGGCCTGCACGATCAGTTCGGCCAGGCGCTTGCTGGCGCCGAGGACGGAGGTCGGGTCGGCGGCCTTGTCGGTGGAGATCAGCACGAACCGTTCGACGCCGGTGGCCAGTGCGGCCTCGACCAGGTGGTCGGTGCCGAGCACGTTGGACTTGACCGCCTCGCTGGGGTGGCGTTCCAGCAGTGGCAGGTGCTTGTGGGCGGCGGCGTGGAACACCACGTCCGGCTTGAGGTCGCGGAAGATCTGCTGGATCCGGGGGCGGTCCCGGATGTCGGCGATCACCAGGGACTCGTCGGTGAGCAGCGCCTCGCCCCAGATCTCCAGCTGGAGCCGGTGCAGGTTGGACTCGTCGTGGTCGAGCATGTAGAGCGCGCTCGGGTTGAACGCGTGGACCTGGCGGCAGAGTTCGCTGCCGATGGAGCCCCCGGCGCCGGTGACCAGGACCCTGCGGCCCTCGATGACGTCTCGGACGTCGGCGGAGACCACGTGCACCTCGTGCCGGCCGATCAGCCGGTTGACGTCCAGGCTGCGCATGTCCGAGCCGACCACCTCGCGGCGCAGTGCGGCGAGGAAGGAGGGCAGGTAGCGGACGGCGGCGCCGGCTGCTGCGGCGGCGGTGGCGAGTGCGCGGACCCGCTGCGGGGCGAGGCCGGGGATGGCGAGCGCGACGACCTGGGCGCGGTGGTGGACGGCGAGTCCGGTGAGTTCGGCGAGGGTGCCGAGGACGGGGACGGTGTCGACCGACTGTCCGGCCTTGGCCGGGTCGTCGTCCAGCAGGCCGATCGGGGCGAGGCCGAACTCGGGCGTCCGGCCGAGGTCGCGGACCAGGGCGGTACCGGCCGCGCCGGCGCCGACCACCAGGGTGCGCAGGCCGGCCGGCGGTGCGCTCCGGGCCGGGCCGGGGCCGCCGGCGCGCGGGCCGGCCTCGGTTGTTCGGTGTTCCTGGGCTGTGTGCGGGCGTGCGGAAGTGCTGTGCGGCGACATCTGTCCTCCGGATTTCCCTGACGTGACGGACCTGAGCCGTACCTGGGTGTTACGGGCGGATCAGCCGGCGCCGGGAGCTGTGGTCGAGGCGACGGACGGCGGGGCTGTGGGCGCGGCCGGTTCGGAGGGGCTGACGCCCGCCCGGCGCGCGACCGCGACGGCGGCGAGGGTGGAGTGCACCCCGAGCTTGCCGAGGACGTTCTGCATGTGGGTGCGCACGGTGTGCGGGGAGAGGTAGAGGCGCTCGGCGACGGCCTGCCGGCCGAGGCCGGCGACCATGCAGCGCAGGATCTCCTTCTCCCGCGGGGTGAGCGTGTCGACCAGGCGCTCGCTCTCGGTGCGGTCCCGCCGGGCGGTGGTGAGCTCGCGGATGACGCCGGTGAGCAGGGCGGGCGGCAGGTGCGTCTCGTCGCGCAGCACGCCGCGGATCACTGCGAGCAGGCGGGCGAGTGAGCTCTCCTTGGCCACCCAGCCGGTGGCTCCGGCGTGCAGGGCGCGGGCGGCGCGGTGCGGGTCGTCGGCGGTGGCCAGGACGATCGCGCGCAGGGCGGGGTGGTTTCGGCGGACCCGGGCGAGCAGGGTGATGCCGTCGGGTGCCGGGGTGGCCGCGGGCTGGTGCGGGGTGGCCGCGGGGTGGGTCGCGGGTGGCAGGTGCGCCTGCGGGGTGTGCGCGGACGTGAGGTGCGGGTGCGAGGGTGGGACGTGGGCCGGCGGGGTGGCCGGGCGCCGGGGTGCGGGTACGGCTGCCGACGGGCGGCGGCGGGCGGGTTCGGGCGGGTCGGCGCCGGGCCGGCGGGGCTTGCGGGCGCCTGCGGCCGCGGAGTCGGCGCCGAGGTCGGCGTCGATCAGCACCACGTCGTAGCCGCGGCCTTCGACGGCGGCGCGTTCCAGCGCCCGCTCGGCGGCGGCCGCGCTGCCGGCCGCGCCGACCTCCACGTCGGGTTCGGCGGCGAGTGCCGCCGCCAGCGCCTCGGCGAAGATCCGGTGGTCGTCGACCACCAGGACGCGGATCCGCCCCATCGTCACTCCCCCCTGCCCGGACCGGGCCGGTGCCCCGGGGCGACCACCCGGTTGCACCGCCGTGACCTGGGCACTCGTCCGCCGTCCGCCTCCCGGTGCCGCGAAGGCCGACGGCACCGACCCCCACCGGTACCGGAATCAGCGTACGGGGTGGGGGGCGGCTCGGTGGGGGTTTGGTGAAGTTTCGTCAGGAGGTGCGTACTTGGCGTGACTTGGGGTCCCTGCGGGGGAGCAGCAGGGCCGGCAGGAGGGCGAGGGCGAGCAGTGCGACGGCCCATCCGTAGGTGTCCCGGAATGCGGCGGCGAGGCCGGGGGCGAGGGCGGTGCGGGCCGCGGTGTCCAGGCCGTGCAGGGCGGCCGGGCCTCCCCCGCCGGGCAGGTGGCCGGCCAGGGCGCCGGTGAGCAGCACGGACATCAGCGCGGTGCCGGTCGAGCCGGCGACCTGCTGGACGATGGTGACCAGGGTGGTCGCGGCGGGGACGTCGGCGGGGGCGACCCCGCGGGTGGCCGCGGCGATGGTCGGCATGATGGTCATCCCGACGCCGGTGCCCATCAGCACCAGGGCGGCGATCAGCTGCCAGTACGGCGTGTCGGCGGCGATCCGGAGGGTGAAGGCCAGGAAGCCGGTGGTGGCGAGCGCCGCGCCCGTCAGGACGATCCGGCCCGCGGCGATCCGGTCGGTCAGCCGGCCGGCGACCTGCATGGTGATCCCGGTGGCCAGGGCCTGCGGGATGCCGAGCAGGCCGACGTCGGTGGCGCTCTGGCCGCGCACCAGCTGGTAGTAGAGCGGGAGCAGCAGCATCGAGCCGAAGTAGCCGCAGGCGAAGAGGGCGAGGGTGGCGGCGGGGCCGGCGAAGGCGCGTCGGCGCAGCAGGCGCAGGTCGATCAGGGGGTGGCGGGCGGTCAGCGCGCGGACGGCGAATCCGGCCACCAGGGCGGTGCCGGTGAGGGTGGGCAGCAGGGTGTCCGGGGTGGCGGGGCCGCCGTGTTCGGCGCCGGCGGCGAGGCCGTAGATCAGGGCGGCGAGGCCCGGGGAGAGCATCAGCAGGCCGGGCAGGTCGAGGCGGCGGCGGCGGCCGTCGCCGGTGTCGCGGGGCAGCAGCCGGACGGCGAGGGCCAGGGCGAGCAGGCCGATCGGCAGGTTGATCAGGAACACCCAGCGCCAGGAGGCCTCGTCGACGAGCCGGCCGCCGAGCAACGGGCCGGCGAGCGGGCCGATCAGGACGGGGATGCCGAGCACGCTCATGGTGCGGCCGGTGCGGGCCGGGTCGGCGGCGCGGATCAGGACGGTCATGCCGACCGGCATCACCATGCCGCCGCCGAGGCCCTGGAGGACCCGGAAGGCGATCAGCGAGGGGGCGTCCCAGGCGGCGCCGGCGAGGGCGGAGCCGAGCACGAAGAGGGCGAGGGCGGTGAGGTAGAGGCGGCGGGTGCCGAACCGGCCGATCGCCCAGGCGGTGACCGGGGTGACGGTGGCGAGGGCGAGGGTGTAGCCGGTGGTGACCCATTGGACGGTGGCCAGTGGGGCGGTGAAGTCCTCGGCGAGGCGGTTGAGGGCGACGTTGACGATGGTGGTGTCGAGGACGGTCATCAGCGAGCCGAGGACCACGACGGCTGCGACGGCCGCGGTGCGCGGGGTGGGTGCGGCGGCGGCCCGGGCGGCGGCAGGTGTGGGTGTGGTCGTGGCGGGTGCGGCGGTGGTGCTCATCGGTCCCCCCTGGTGATGGGCCGGGGCGGCGCACGGCGGTGGCGTCCGGCGGTTGCGCGGCCCCGGCGGTCGGGCGCGGCTCAGGCGCCGTACGGGTGGGCGGTGCGGGCGTCCCGCAGGGCCCGCGCCCACCAGGTGAGCTGGTCGAGCATGCCCTTGGCCGCGCCGGTGGGGACGGCGGGGGCGACCGGCTCGCCGTCGTCGCCGAAAGCGGCCCAGGCGCCGTGGAAGCTGACGGTGTCCCGGACGGTGACGGCGTGGAGCTCGGCGAAGACCAGCCGGAGCTGCTCGACCGCGCGGAGCCCGCCGCCGATGCCGCCGTAGGAGACGAAGCCGACCGGCTTGGCCTCCCACTCGGCCTTGTGCCAGTCGATGGCGTTCTTCAGGACGGCGGGGAAGCTGTGGTTGTACTCGGGCGTGATGACCACGAAGGCGTCGGCGGCGGCCAGCCGGAGCGAGAGCGCGGCCAGCACCTCGGCCTGCTCGGGGGTGGGCTCGTTGCCGAGGTCCGGCAGCGGGTGTTCGGCGAGGTCGACCGCGTCGAGGTCGAGGTCGCTCCGGTCGGCGGCGGTGCGCAGGAACCAGTCGGAGACGTTCGGTGCGAAGCGGCCCCGGCGGTTGCTGCCGATGATGACGGCGACGCGGTAAGGGGTCTCGGGCACAGCAGCCTCCGGATCGGGTGTTCGTTGCTGCCGCCCGGTCCGGCGGCACATCAGGTACAGTACAACGTGCATGGCAATAAGTACAACGATGACTGCAAAGTTCTGGAGGTCGGCCCGTGACCAGTGAGAACGAGAGCCCCGCCAAGCCCCGCCGCGGCCTCGCCGAGAAGCGCGAAGCCATCACGGGGGCAGCACGAACGGTCTTCGGCCGGGACGGCTACTCCCGCGCCAGCATCGACGCCATCGCCTCCGAGGCCGGGGTCTCCACCCGCACCATCTACAACCACTTCGCCGGGAAGGAGCTGCTCTTCCGGACCGTCGTCCTGGAGAGCGCGGCCCAGGTCAGCGACGCCCACCTGGACGTCGTGGAGCGCAACCTGGCCAAGGTCACCGACCTGGAGGCCGACCTCACCGCGCTCGCGCTGGCCTGGGTGAAGGTGCTCGGCCGGTTCGCCGACCACTTCGCGCTGGTGCGGCAGATCAACGCCGACGCCGGGCACCTGCCGAAGGAGCTGCTGGAGGCCTGGCAGGAGACCGGGCCCCGCCGGGCGCTGCGGGAGCTGGCCGCCGGCTTCGGCGAGCTGGCCGACCGCGGGCTGCTGGTGGCGCCCGATCCGGTGCGGGCCGCCGAGCACTTCGTGCAGCTCACCGGCAGCGCGATCACCCAGCGCACGTACTGGGGCGCGCACCCGATCGACCCGGCGACGGCCGAGGAGATCATCACCAGCGGGGTGCAGGCCTTCCTGCGCGCCTACGCGGCGCCTGCGGCACGGTAGCGCGGGCGCGGCGGGACGGCCGGGACCGCGGCCGGGCCGTGCGCCCGGGCCTGCGGAAACGCCGAAGCGCCGCCCCGGACGGCCGGGGCGGCGCTTCGGGTGCCCCCGCGGGGGCGGGACTCCTAGAGGCCGTTCTTCTCCAACGTGAACTTCCACGCGTCGGCGACGATGTCGTCCAGGTTCGGACGGCGCGGGGTCCAGCCCAGGGCCTCGCGGGCGCGGTCGGCGGAGGCGACCAGCACGGCCGGGTCGCCCGCGCGGCGGCCGGCGACCTGCACCGGGATCTCCCGGCCGGTGACGCGCTTGACCGACTCGATCACCTCGCGCACCGAGAAGCCGCTGCCGTTGCCCAGGTTGCAGATCAGGTGCTCGCCCGGCTTGGCCGCGTCCAGCGCCAGCAGGTGGGCGTCGGCCAGGTCCGCGACGTGGATGTAGTCGCGGATGCAGGTGCCGTCCGGGGTCGGGTAGTCGTCGCCGTACACCGCGATGTGCGGGCGCTGCCCGAGGGCGGCCTGGAAGACCAGCGGGATCAGGTGCGACTCGGGGTCGTGCCGCTCGCCGTAGGCGCCGTACGCGCCCGCCACGTTGAAGTAGCGCAGCGAGACGGCGGCCAGGCCGTGGGCGACGGCCTCGCTGGTGATCAGGTGGTCGACGGCCAGCTTGGTGGCGCCGTAGGTGTTGGTCGGCGCGGTGCGGGCGGTCTCGGCGATCGGCACGACCTCCGGCTCGCCGTAGGTGGCGGCGGTGGAGGAGAAGACCAGCTTGCGCACGCCGGCCGCGCGCATCGCGCTGATCAGCTCCAGCGAGCCGGCCACGTTGTTGCGCCAGTACTTCTCCGGGTCCACCACCGACTCGCCGACCTGCGAGGAGGCGGCGAAGTGCAGCACGCCGTCGAAGGAGGCGTCCAGGACCTTGCCGGCCTCCTGGATCCGGCCCTCGACGAACTCGGCGCCGGCCGGCACGCCCTCGCGGAAGCCGGTGGAGAGGTCGTCCAGGACGGTCACCTGGTGCCCCGCCTCCAGCAGGTGGGCGGCGACCACGCTGCCGACATAGCCGGCGCCACCCGTGACCAGGTACTTACTCATGATGAGACCTCCAGCGGGCGATGTCCGCCGGGTCGGCGGCCATCGGTGACGTACGTAGGACTGGGCCTATTGTCCCTGGCCGTCGGGGGTGCTCCGGACCGCCCGGGGCGCCCCCCGGCGAACCCGCCTGCGGCCGGTCCGGCCGGGCCGCGGCGCCCCCGGGCCTTCCCTGCCCCCGCCCGTCCGTCAGTCCTCAGTCGCGGGCCACCCGGTCCAGCAGTCCGGTCCGGGCGGCCACCGCCGCCGCCTCCAGCCGGGTGCGCGCGCCGAGCTTCATCAGCACCCGCTGGACGTGCGTCCGGGCGGTGCTGGCCGCGATCCGCATCCCGGCCGCGATCGCCGCGGTGTCCTCGCCCTCCGCGATCCGGGCCAGCACCTCGACCTCACGGCGGGTCAGCAGTCGCAGCAGCCGGACGGCCTCGTCGTCCGACTCGGGCGCCGGGCTCAGCAGTTGGTCGAACGCGCCGCGCAGCACCTCCGCCGCGACCGCCGCCTCGCCCGCCCTCGCCCGCGCGATGGCCCGCTCGACCACCTCGATCCGCTCGTCACTGGGCACGTAGCCCGCCGCCCCCGCCGCGAACGCGCCCGCCACACCGCGCAGTTCACCGACCGGTCCGAGCACGATGACGGCCACCTCGGGCCGCTCCCGCCGGATCCGGCGCAGCCCGTCGAACGCCCCCGGCTCCGCCGGCGCGGCCACCCCGAGCAGGCACACCTCCGGGCGGCGCCCGGCCACCAGGTCGGCGGCGGCGCCGGCCGGCGAGCCGACCGCGAGCACCCGGTGGCCGCGCAGCTGGAGCGCGGCGGCCAGGGCCTCGGCGAGCAGCCGGTGGTCGTCGACCACCACGAGTCGAACGCCCATGACACCCTCCCGGTCGGGGTCCGGCCCGCACCCGTACCCGGTGGGGCAGGCGGCCGGTGACGCACCATCACAGCGCATTCCGGGCCCGACCCGCTAGGCCGCCTCCGGACCGGCACACGAAAAAGACCCTCGCCGTTGGGCGAGGGTCTTTCACTTGAGCCCCCATGCGGAATCGAACCGCAGACCTTCTCCTTACCATGGAGACGCTCTACCGACTGAGCTATAGGGGCTTGCTCTCTTGTCGTTCTCGCTTGCTCACTCGCTCGCTCGAACAAGGAAGACATTACACGGCCGACGACCGGGAAGGGAAATCGGCCCCAGGTCCCCGCCGGCGGCGGCCTGCCGCCCGTCAGCAGCCCGGGTGGGCCTCGTCGAACTCGGCGCGGGCGGCGAGCATCAGCGGGGTGCGCTCCTCGGTCCAGCGCCCGACCGACGCGACCAGGGCGGCCAGTTCCCGGCCGAGCGGCAGCAGGTCGTAGACCACCCGGGGCGGCGTCTCGGGGTGCACGGTGCGTTTCACCAGCCCGTTCCGTTCGAGGGTGCGCAGTGACTGGGTGAGCATCTTGCGGCTGACGCCGTCCACTCCGCGCTGCAGCTCGGAGAACCGCTGCTGCCCGAACTCGGTGAGGCTCATCAGGATCAGCATCGACCACTTGTCCACCAGCTCGGCGAACACGGCCCGGCTGGGACAGCACCGGGCGAGGACGTCGAGCTCCCGGGTCTCCTCGGCCAGGGCCGGAGGCTGCTCCTGTGTGGTCATGCCCTCCAGGGTAGCCGGACGAGTCTCCATTTCCCCCTTGGTAACCATCCCAGCCTTGGTAACTGATGGAGACCTGGTCTATATTCGAGACCATCGGCCCGGGAGGCCGCGCCCGTACGGCGTTGCCCCCGCTTGCCGCCCGTCCCCCTTGTCCCTCCCCCGCCGTCGCCGAGGAGCACCCGTCATGACCGCTGTCCGCCCGACCGTCGCCATCGCCTACCACTCCGGCTACGGCCACACCGCCGTGATCGCCGAGGCCGTCGCCCGCGGCGCCGCGGCCGCCGGTGCCGAGGTCGTCACCGTCTCCGTCGACACCATCACCGACGAGCAGTGGGCGCAGCTCGACGCCGCCGACGCGATCGTCTTCGGCTCGCCCACCTACATGGGCACCGCCTCCGGCGCCTTCCACGTCTTCGCCGAGGCCAGCAGCAAGCGCTGGTTCAGCGACGCCTGGCGCGACAAGGTCGCCGCCGGCTTCACCAACTCCGCGTCCAAGAGCGGCGACAAGGCCGGCACCCTGGGCTTCTTCCAGACCCTGGCCGCCCAGCACGCCATGAGCTGGGTCAACCTGGGCCTCAAGCCCGGCTGGAACTCCAGCGCCGGCACCGAGGACGACCTCAACCGCCTCGGCTTCTCCTCCGGCGCCGCCGCCTCCACCCCCGCCGACGGCGGCACCGACACCGTGCACAAGGCCGACATCGCCACCGCCGAGCACCTCGGCGAGCGGGTCACCCGGCACACCGCGGTCCTGCTCGCCGGCCGCGCCGCCCTGGCCGCCTGACGCCGGCCGCTCCCTACGCCGCCGGATCAGCGCCCAGCACGGGCGTCCGGCGGCGTCCGGCGTCCGCCGCCCCCGCCTGCGCGAGATCCGCGCCGCTGGTCTCCGGCAGCAGCCGCAGGCAGGCCAGCGCCACCACGCCCAGCACCACCAGGTACCAGCCGACCGGCACCGCCGTCCCGTACGTCTCGGTGAGCCGGGTCGCCACCAGCGGGGTGGTCGCACCGCCGACCACCCCGCCCAGGTTGTACGTCAGCGCGGCGCCCGTGTACCGCACCCGGGTCGGGAACAGCTCCGGCAGGTAGGCCGCCACCGGCCCGAGCAGGCAGCCGAGCACCACCAGGGCACCCGCCAGGGCCAGGAACATCAGCGGCCGGCGCACCGTCTCCAACAGCGGGAACAGCACCGGCGACCAGAGCACCGCCAGCACCGTGGCCCCCTGCAGCGTCCGCCGCCGGCCCCAGGCGTCGCTGCGCCGCGCGCTCACCCAGACCGTCGCGCCCTTCCCCACCGCGCCCAGCAGCAGCATCGACAGCACCACCGTGCTCGACACCCCGAGCCCGGTCGTCGCGTAGGCCAGCGCATAGGTGGTGGTCACGTAGAACAGCGCGTAGCCCACGGTGATCGCGCCGCAGCCGACCAGCACGGTGCGCCAGTGGTCACGCAGCACCTCCAGCACCGGTACGGCGCCCGCCCGCGACGGCGCGCCCGCCCCGACGCCGGCCCCGACGCCGGCCTCGGCCTCGGCCCGGAACAGCGGCGTCTCCTCCAGCCGCAGGCGGATGAAGAGCCCCACCGCCACCAGCCCCAGCGAGGCCAGGAACGGCACCCGCCAGCCCCAGGCGTGGAACGCCCCCTCGTCCAGGGTCAGCCGCAGCACCAGGAACACCCCGTTGGCGAGCACGAAGCCGCTGGTCGGCCCGAGCTGCAGGTACGCCCCGTAGCGGCCGCGCCGCCCGGCCGGTGCGTTCTCCGCGATCAGCAGCGCGGCGCCGCCCCACTCCCCGCCCAGCCCGACGCCCTGGCAGACCCTCAGCACCACCAGCAGGACCGGCGACCACCACCCCCACGCCCCGTACCCCGGCAGCAGCCCGACCGCCGCCGTCGACAGCCCCATCAGCAGCAGCGACACCACCAGCGTCGCCTTCCGCCCCAGCCGGTCCCCGAAGTGCCCGAACACCACCGCGCCGACCGGCCGTGCCAGGAACGCCACCGCGTACACCGAGAACGCCGCCAACAGCGCCCCGACCGTGCCCAGTTCGGGGAAGAACACCGGCCCGAAGACGAGCGCTGCTGCCGTTCCGTAGAGAAAGAAGTCGTAGAACTCGATCGCCGTGCCGATCAGGGCCGCCGCCGCGGCCCTCCGCAACTGCGCCGCCCGCCGGGCGTCCTGCGTATCCATACCGCCACCCTGGCGACCGGCTCACCCCTCGCGACAGCGCCACCCGGGTGAAGCCCGCGCACATCCGCGCCTGCCCGCCCCGGCCGCGCGCTCCGCGCGCCACGGTGCGCGCACCCGGAAACGCGACTGCCCGGCCGCGGGATCAAACTCCCGACGGCCGGGCAGATGACGCGTACCCCCCGGCTACCGCGCGTAGGGGTTGTCGCTCGGCGGAGAAGGCGGACCGTACGCGGGCGGCGGCGGCACCGCCGGCCCGCCCTGCTGCGGCGGGTACCCGACCGGGGCCGGGGGCACCGGCGGCGCGGCCGGACCGGGCGGGGCCGCGGACGGGGCCGCGGACGGAGCCGCCGACGCCGCGCCGCGCCGGCGCAGGACGAAGAAGACCACGACCGCGACCAGCACCAGAGCGCCGACCACCGCCGCCACGACCGGCACCACGCTGTCGGAGTCGGACGCCCCGTCGGCCTTCGGCTGCGCCGCGGGCGTGCCCACGGGGGTGCTGTCGCCGCCCGGCGCCGGGCTCCCGGCGGCCGAGGGCGCCGTCGACGGCACGGTCGCCTGCGGTGAGGCCGACGGCGAGGACGCCGTGGCCGGCGAGGAGGCGGCCGGTGGCTCGGCCGCCTTCTCCTGGATCGGGTAGACGTCCGCCGGCCCGGGGTCGCCCGGCGTCGTCAGGGCGATCCGGGGGCGGACGGTGCCGTAGCCGACGGCATCGGTACGGGCCGACCCGTCGACCGGCTTCCCGGCCGTGTTCATCAGCACCCGCAGCACCTGGTTGGCGCTCCAGTCCTTGTGCACCGACCAGACCAGCGCCGCCGACGCCGAGGTGATCGCAGTGGCGTCGGAGGTGCCGTGGCCCTTGCAGTAGCCGGACGAAGCGGTGCAGGCCCCGAACATGTCGATCCCGGGAGCGACGAGGTCGACCTGCGGCCCCCGCTCCGACTCGTCCGTGGTCGAGCTGTTCCGGTCGACCGCACCGACACCCACCACATGGGGGAGCGCGCCCGGGTACTCGACCGGATTGCCCTGCTGGGCCGAGTTGCCGACGCTCGCCACGACCAGCGCGCCCTTCGCCTCCGCATGGGCGATGGCGGTGTTCGCGGTGGCGAGGTCGGCCGCCGTCGCCCAGGAGGCGTCGGTGCCCTGGGAGATGCTGATGATCTTGGCGCCGTTGTCGGCCGCGTAGGTCACGGCCTGCGCGATCTGGCGGAGCGCCACGCTCGTCGTGACCCCACCGTCCGTCTCACCGCCGTTGACCTTCAGTGGCAGCAGCTTGGCGCCCGGGGCCAGGCCGTAGGCTCCGTTCCCCGACATCCCCTTGCCGGAGCCGGCGATCAGGGCCGCCATGGCGGTGCCGTGGCCGCTCGTGTAGGTCCCCACACCGCCCGGCAGTTCGCTGAAGTCCTTGCCCTCCAGGAACTGCCCGACGAGATCCGGGTGGTCCAGCTTGAACCCGCTGTCGATCACCGCGACCGTGATGCCCTCGCCCTTGGTGGTCTTCCACATCTCCGGCGCGTGCATCGCGTCAAGGTGCCACTGCTGCGCGCGGATCGAGTCCGCCGCAGCCGCCGGCGCCACGGCCGGCCCCGCGACCACACCGGCGGCCAAGAGTGCCGCAGCGAACCCGCGACCGCGCCTCCCCGTGTCAGTTCGCCGCATCACTGCTCCTCGTCAGTCTCCCCGTGGGCCGGGGGCCGCAGCCCCCGGACAGGTCTGCCCGGCCACCGGGGTGGGCCCAGTGGCCGGGCAGTCGTCACTACCTACTCAATCACGTCCGGGTTGCTCCGCGGCGTACCGCTGGTCCAGGTCTCCTCGTCCTCGTGCAGGTAGTCCGCCCGCTTGCGGCGGTCGCGCTCGTTCTTGCCCGGGCCTCCGGACGTGCCGGGGGCGCCCATCATGCCGTTCTGGCCGGAGCGCGCCCCGCCCTCGGCACCCGCGCCGCCCGCGCCCGCGGCGGAGCGGTTCCGCAGACCCGTGCCGCCGGGGGTGAACTCGCCACCCGCCTTGGGACCGCTGCGCCCGCCGACCGTGCCGCCGCCGAAGGAGGTCAGCCCGCGACCGCGCGCGCTGCCGCCGGAGGCACCGCCGCCGCCGTGGCCGCCGGCGCCCGGGTGCATGCCGCCACCCATGCCGCCGCCGCCCGCCGTGCTCCTGCCGCCCTGGCCGGTCTGGGGCTGCTGGCCGAAGACCGGGCCGCCGCCCGGGGTTCCCGGCGTGCCGTTCTTCGACGGCACGTTGCCACCGCCGAAGGTGCTCGTGCGGCCCGACGTCGGTCCGGTGCCCTTGAGCGGGACGGAGCCGCCGCTGGGGCCGAACGGGAGCGGCCCGGTGCCCGGGAAGGCGGGACCGCCGCCGGGTCCGTTCGGGTAGCCCTGCTGCCCGCCGGGGTAGCTCGGCGGCAGGCTGCCCGGGACGCCCGGGCCGATCGGACCGGTCTGGTTGGGCAGCGTCGTGACGGGCGGCAGGCTGTTGAGGTCGGTGCCGGGCCGGTCGGGGATGACCGGCACCGGGGCCGGCCCGGGCGACGGGGTGGGCGGCAGCGGGGTCGGCCCGTTGTGCGGCGGGACCGGGTCGATCCGCCCCGGCTGGTTGGGGCCGTCGGGGCCCGGAGTGCGCGGAAGAGGCGTCACCGAGCCGCCACCACCACCGTGGTTGCCGGGCGGGCTGTAGCTGCCGCCACCGCCGCCCACACCGCCGTGCGGGGTGCGGACGGTACCGCCGGAGCCCGTACCACCGCTGCCACCGCCGCCGACCTCCTCAAGGCCGCCGCGGTTGTCGTTGCTCCCCGGCGGCTTCAGCTCCGCCGGCGTCTCCAGCGCGTTCAGCTTCGTCGCCACCGCGTCGTAGGCCTGCCCCAGCTTCACCATCTGGTTGATGGCTTCCTGGTGCTCCTGCTCGACCTTCTTCTGCGCCGCCGCCGCCTCGGCCCCCGTCACCCAGTTGGGGTTGGCCTGCTTCATGACCGAGTCGACGGTGGAGCCGACCCCGTACTTGGCCTCGAAGTCGGAGGGCAGGTACGGGACGGACTGGTTCTTGTGCTTGCTGACGGTGGCGATCTCCGTCTTGGGCAGCTCGGGCACCGCGGTCTTCGCGGTGCTCAGCGCCTCGCCGGCCTGGTGGATCGCGTCGCCGACGCCGATCGAGTACTCGGCCAGCGCCGCACCCGACTTGTGGAAGTTCCCGGCCCACGCCTTGAAGGCCTCGCCCGCCGGCCCTTCCCACTGGATCTGGTCGACGTGGGACTTGAGGGCCGCGCTGAGCTCCTTCAGGACCTCGCCGGCCGACTTCAGCCGGCTGCCCCGGCTCAGCACCTTGCTCGGGTCGGCACTGGCGACCATGGCCCTGAGCTGTTCGTGGCCCTTGGCCTCGAAGTTCGTTCCGCCTGCCATCACATGCTCCCCGTGTCAGTCGAAGTGTCGCGCCGTGCCACCGTCACAGCCCACCGGTCTGCGTGCCCGGGCTGCCGCTCGGCGACCCGCCGAAACCGCTGTTCTTCGCCACGGCCTGATGGGCGGCGGTCGTGTGCTCCTCGTTGCCCGCGTAGTTGGCCGCCGCCTTCGAGACCGCCGCCTGCATGGCCTCGATCTGCTTCACGAAGACCTGGTGCATGTTCACCAGCTCGTTGTGGGTCCGCTGGTAGGCCGACGTCACATCGGTGGACTGGGAGAAGTCCTTGCCGAAGTTGTCTCCGTGCAGCCGCTGCTGCTGCAGCTTGTCCTGCGCGGCGTCCGAACCCTCCATCTGGTCGAGCAGCCCCTTCACCTTGTTCGTGAAGGTGATCAGCGTGTTCAGCTCGACCTGGACGTTCTTGCCACCGAACGCGGACACCAGCGCGGCCGCGCTGGTGCTTGTCTCCGCGGCCCGGACCATCTTGTCGGCAACGCCGAACACGGCGCCGAACCAGCCGCCGTGGTTGTCGTGTCCGAGCGAGAACGGCTTGTCGTCCAGGGGCGGCGTCGCCGCGCCGTTCGTCGTGCTCGTACCGTCGCCTGCAGGCGCGTCTGCCACCGCGATCCACCTCTCCCCCGTGCGCGGGCGACCCCAGGCCCCCGCGCCCCGCAACACACCGTCAACTTCTCGGTCCTACAGTCCTACCGGTGCACCGGCCCCACCCGAGGGGACGGCAGGCACCCCCGCCATCGTAACCACCGCCTCCGTCGGACCGGCAGGGCCCATGGCACGACTGTGCGCGATCGGTACGAACTTGACACGTACAACTCGCGTCCTGCGCCCAGAACCCGTACGCCGCCCAGGCCTTACCGGCCCCCACCGCCCCGAACGCCGCCGCCCCTGAACACCGCCGGGCCGTGCATGCGGGTCCGAAACCCGCCGCACGGCCCGGCGCCGAACGGAACTCGGACGACTCAGACCTGCTCGGCCAGCTCCAGCCAGCTCATCTCCAGCTCCTCCTTCTCGTCCCGGACGCTGCGAAGCTGCGTGTCCAGCTCCGCGACCTTGGAGAAGTCGGCGGCGTGCTCGGCGAGTTGAGCGTGCAGCTTGGACTCCTTCTCGTCCAGCTTGGCGATCTGACGCTCCAGCTTCTGCATCTCCTTCTTCGCCGCGCGCACGTCGCCGGCCGACAGCGCGGGCGCCCCGGCCTCCGCGGCCGGTGCCGGAGCGGCGGCGGACGCGGTGGCAGCCGCGGTGGCCGCCATCCGGGCGCGCCGCTCCAGGTACTCGTCGATGCCGTTCGGCAGCATCCGCATCCGCTTGTCACCGAGCAGCGCGTGCACCACGTCGGTGGTCCGCTCGATGAAGAACCGGTCGTGGCTGATCACGACCATCGAGCCGGGCCAGCCGTCGAGCAGGTCCTCCAGCTGGTTGAGCGTCTCGATGTCGAGGTCGTTGGTGGGCTCGTCCAGGAACAGGACGTTGGGCTCGTCCATCAGCAGCCGCAGCAGCTGGAGCCGGCGGCGCTCACCGCCCGACAGGTCGCCGACCGGGGTCCACTGCTTGTCCTTGCCGAAGCCGAACTGCTCGCAGAGCTGGCCCGCGCTCATCTCCCGGCCCTTGCCGAGGTCGACCCGCGAGCGCACCTGCTCGACCGCCTGCAGCACGCGGATGGTCGGCTCCAGCTCGGCGACCTCCTGCGAGAGGTACGCCAGCCGGACCGTCTTGCCGACCTTGATGACGCCCGAGGCGGGCTGCACGTCGCCCTCGGAGGCGTAGGCGTCGCGCAGGGCGCGCAGCAGCGAGGTCTTGCCGGCGCCGTTGACGCCGAGCAGGCCGATCCGGTCACCGGGGCCGAGCTGCCAGGTCAGGTTCTCCAGCAGCAGCTTGGGGCCGGCCTTGACGGTCACGTTCTCCAGGTCGAAAACGGTCCGTCCGAGCCGGGCGTTGGCGAACTTCATCAGCTCGCTCTTGTCCCGCGGCTCCGGCACGTCGGCGATCAGGGCGTTGGCGGCCTCGATCCGGTAGCGCGGCTTGGAGGTCCGGGCGGGGGCGCCGCGGCGCAGCCAGGCGAGCTCCTTGCGGGCGAGGTTCTGGCGCTTCTGCTCCTCGACGGCCTCGATCCGGGAGCGCTCGGCGCGGGCGAAGACGTAGTCGGAGTAGCCGCCCTCGTACTCGTGCACGGAGCCGTGCTGGACGTCCCACATCCGGGTGCAGACCTGGTCGAGGAACCAGCGGTCGTGGGTGACGCAGACGAGGGCGGAGCGGCGGTTCTGCAGGTGCTTGGCGAGCCAGGCGATGCCCTCGACGTCGAGGTGGTTGGTGGGCTCGTCCAGGACGATCAGGTCGGGCGAGTCGAGCAGCAGCTTGGCGAGGGCGATCCGGCGGCGCTCGCCGCCGGAGAGCGGGCCGATGACGGTGTCCAGGCCGTCAGCGAAGCCGGGCAGGTCGAGGCCGCCGAAGAGGCCCTCGATGATGTCGCGGATCCGGGCGTCGCCGAGCCACTCGTGGTCGGCGCGGTCGGCGATGACCTCGTGCCGGATGGTGGCCTTCGGGTCGAGCGAGTCGTGCTGGGTGAGGACGGCGAGCTGCAGGCCGCCGGACCAGGTGATCCGGCCGCTGTCCACCTCCTCCAGCTTGGCGAGCATCCGGATCAGGGTGGTCTTGCCGTCGCCGTTGCGCCCGACGACGCCGATCCGGTCCCCCTCACTGACGCCGAGGCTGACCCCGTCGAGGAGGGCCCGGGTGCCGTAGACCTTCGTGACGGACTCGATGGTGGCGAGGTTGACGGCCACGTGTGCTGCGCTCCTGGTTCGACGGGCTCGGGGCTCGGAGGGAGCCGCGATCCTCCCCAGCCTAGTCGGCCGCCCGGGGGCCGGTCGGCCGTCCCCGGCCGGGCGGCGCCCCGCCCCGGCCGCCCCCGGCTCTGGCCGGGGGCGGGTCAGCTCCCCAGGACCGACGCGCCCGGCACCGGCCCGTACGTGGCGTGCGCCGCCCGGCAGGTGCCGGACGCCCGCAGCGCCGCGGCGACCGCCGCGGCCGCGTCGGCGTCCTTGGCCAGGAAGGCGCAGGTCGGTCCCGAGCCGGAGACCAGCGCGCCGAGCGCGCCGGCCTCGGTGCCGGCCCGCAGGGTGTCGGCGAGCGCGGGCCGCAGCGAGAGGGCGGCCGGCTGGAGGTCGTTGGCGAGCGCTTCGGCCAGGGCGACGACGTCGCCGTCGGCGAGGGCCGCGAGCAGCGCCGGGTCGGCGTCGGGGGTGGTGACGTCGGTGTCGCTGGAGCCGGTGCCGGCCTCGTCGCGGAGGCGGTCGCACTCGCGGAAGACGGCCGGGGTGGAGAGCCCGCCGTCGGCGACGGCGAAGACCCAGTGGAAGGTCCCGCCGACCGGCAGGGCCTCCAGGATCTCGCCCCGGCCGCGGCCCAGGGCGACGCCGCCGAGCAGCGCGAACGGTACGTCGGAGCCGAGCTCGGCGGCCAGCTCCAGCAGGGTGTCGAGCGGGGTGTCGAGCCCCCACAGTGCGTCGCAGGCCACCAGGGCCGCCGCGCCGTCGGCGCTGCCGCCGGCCATGCCGCCGGCCACCGGGATGGCCTTGGCGATGTGCAGGTGGACGCCGGGGTCGGCGATGCCGTGGTGGGTGGCGAGCAGCCGGGCGGCGCGGGCGGCGAGGTTGCTGTCGTCGAGCGGGACGACGGCGGCGTCCGGCCCCGAGCAGGTCAGGGTGACGCCGGTGCCGGCGGTCGCGGTGACCTCGTCGCCGAGGGCGACCGCGAAGAACACGTTGGCCAGGTCGTGGAAGC
The DNA here is from genome assembly GCF_044747365.1 of Kitasatospora sp. NPDC090091. Classification (NCBI taxonomy): domain Bacteria; kingdom Bacillati; phylum Actinomycetota; class Actinomycetes; order Kitasatosporales; family Streptomycetaceae; genus Kitasatospora; species Kitasatospora sp. NPDC090091. Next base: position 278,464 of record NZ_JBIVDY010000008.1, on the reverse strand, counting down.
CGTCGGCGCGCAGGCCGCCGACCCCCAGCTGGACGTTGACCTTGGCGGGGACGCGGACGGTGACGCTCACTCGGAGTCCTTCGCTGGCTTGTGCTCGGCGATGGCGGCGAACTGCTCGACGGTCAGCATCTCGCCGCGCAGCTTGTGGTCGATGCCGGCGGCGGCGAGCGCCTGCTCGGCTCCGGCCGGGGAGCCGGCCCAGCCGGCCAGGGCGGCCCGCAGGGTCTTGCGGCGCTGGGCGAACGCGGCGTCGACGACCGCGAACACCTCCTCGCGGGTGGCGGTGGTCTTCGGCGGCTCCCGGCGGATCAGCGAGACCAGGCCGGAGTCGACGTTCGGGGCGGGCCAGAAGACGTTGCGGCCGATCGCGCCGGCCCGCTTCACGTCCGCGTACCAGTTGGCCTTGACCGACGGGACGCCGTAGACCTTGTTGCCGGGCTTGGCGGCGAGGCGGTCGGCGACCTCGCTCTGCACCATCACCAGGGTGCGCTCGATGCTGGGGAAGGTCGCCAGCATGTGCAGCAGCACCGGGACGGCCACGTTGTAGGGGAGGTTGGCGACCAGTGCGGTCGGCGCCGGCCCGGGCAGCTCGGTGACCTCCATGGCGTCGCTGAACACCAGGTCGAAGGCGTCCGCCTTCTCCGGCATCCGGGCGGCGACGGTGTCCGGCAGGTGCCGGGCCAGCACCGGGTCGATCTCGACGGCCGTGACGTGCTCGGCGACCTCCAGCAGCGCCAGGGTGAGCGAGCCGAGCCCCGGCCCGACCTCCACCACGGCGTCCTCGCCGGTCACCCCGCCGGCGCGGACGATCCGCCGCACGGTGTTGCCGTCGATGACGAAGTTCTGCCCGCGCTGCTTGGTCGGCTTCACGCCGAACGCGTCCGCCAGTGCCCGGATGTCCGCGCTGCCCAGCAGGGGGGTCCCCCCGGCCGGAGACTGGGGGCGGCTGTCAGGGGTGGGATCGGTGGTGCTCACGCGCCAAGGATACGGGCGCGGCGGCCCCGCGCCGTTCGACGGCCGCCGCGCGGCCGGTCTGCGCCGAACCGTTTCTGCCCGGCGCGGGGCGGCCTCGACCGGCTCAGTATCCGAACGCCCGGGCCGTGTTCGCCGCGATGGCCGCCGACAGCTCGTCCTCGTGCAGCCCGAGGGTCTCGGCCATCGACCGCACCGTGACCGGGATCAGGTACGGCGCGTTGGGGCGGCCGCGGTACGGGTGCGGGGTGAGGAAGGGCGCGTCGGTCTCGACCAGGACGCGGTCCAGCGGGGTGGCGGCGAGGGCGTCGCGCAGCGGCTGGTTGGCCTTGAAGGTGACCGGGCCGGCGAACGAGAGGTACCAGCCGTGCTCGGCGCAGACCTTGGCCATCCCGGCGTCGCCGGAGTAGCAGTGGAAGACGGTCCGCTCGGGGGCGCCCTCCTCCAGCAGGACGGCGATGACGTCCTCGTGGGCGTCCCGGTCGTGGATCACCAGGGCCTTGTCGTGCCGTTTGGCCATCTCGATGTGGCGGCGGAACGACTCCTTCTGGATCTCCACGCCCTCCGGGCCGGTCCGGAAGTAGTCCAGGCCGGTCTCGCCGACCGCGACCACCTGTGGCAGTGCGGCGAGCGCGTCGATCTCGGCGAGCGCCGCGTCGAGCGCGGCCTGCCCGCCGGCCGGGCGCTGCTGCCCGGACCAGCCGTCGGGGTCGCCGAGGAAGATCCGCGGCGCCTCGTTGGGGTGCAGGGCGACGGCCGCGTGCACCTGCTCGAACCGGGCCGCCAGCTCGGCGGCCCAGCGGGAGCCGGGCACGTCGCAGCCGACCTGGACGACGGTGGTCACGCCGACGGAGGCGGCGCGGGCCAGGCCCTCGTCGGGGGTGCCGGACTGCATGTCCAGGTGGGTGTGCGAGTCGGCCACCGCCACCGCCAGCGGGGCGGGCAGCGGCGGCGGCGTCGACCGGTCGTCGTCCGTCTTCTTCGGCATCAGGCGGCCGGCTTCTCTTCCAGGCGGGGGAACAGGATCTCGCCCTTGGTGACGGTGGCGCCGGCGGGCAGCCGGCCCCAGTCCGCGGCGGTGGCGACGGTCTGCGCGGACAGCGCGCCGAGGCCGGCCGCGTCGGCGCCCAGCGAGGCCCAGAGCTTCTCGGCGGTGGCCGGCATCACCGGGTTGAGCAGGACGGCGGTCGCCCGCAGCGCCTCGGCGGCGGTGTAGAGGATGGTGGCCAGGCGCGCCCGGCCCTCCTGGGAGTCGTCCTTGGCGACCTTCCACGGCTCCTGCTCGGTGAGGTAGCCGTTGACCTGCTTGACGAAGTCGAAGACCGCGGCGATGCCGCCGGCGAAGTCCAGCTCCTCGCCGATCTTCCGGTCGGCGGCCGCGACGGCGGCGGTCAGGCCGTCGGCCACCGCCTGCTCGGCCGGGCCCGCGGCGGTGGCGGCGGGCAGCACGCCGTCGAAGTACTTGCCGACCATGGCCGCGACCCGCGAGGCGAGGTTGCCGAAGTCGTTGGCCAGCTCGGAGGTGTACCGGGCGGAGAAGTCCTCCCAGGAGAACGAGCCGTCGGTGCCGAACGGGATCGCCCGCAGGAAGTAGTAGCGGTAGGCGTCCACGCCGAAGTGCGAGGTGAGGTCGGTGGGGGAGATGCCGGTCAGGTTGGACTTGGACATCTTCTCGCCGCCGACCATCAGCCAGCCGTTGGCCACGACCCGCTTGGGCAGCGGCAGCCCGGCGGCCATCAGCATCGCGGGCCAGATCACCGCGTGGAAGCGCAGGATGTCCTTGCCGACCAGGTGGACGGAGGCGGGCCAGAGCTCGGCGAAGCGCTCCGGGTCGGTGCCGTAGCCGGCCGCGGTGATGTAGTTCTGCAGGGCGTCCACCCACACGTACAGGACGTGCTTCTCGTCCCAGGGCAGCGGCACGCCCCAGTTGAAGGTGGAGCGGGAGATCGAGAGGTCCTTGAGGTCCTGCTCGACGAAGCGCAGCACCTCGTTGCGGGCCGAGGCGGGCTGGATGAAGTCGGGGTTGGCGGCGTAGAACTCCAGCAGCTTCGGGCCGTACGCGGAGAGGCGGAAGAAGTAGTTCTCCTCCTCCAGCCACTCGACCGGCCGCTTGTGCACCGCGCAGAGCTTCTCGCCCTCGGTGGCGCCGTCCAGCAGCTCGGCCGGGAGCTTGTACTCCTCGCAGCCGACGCAGTACGGGCCGGAGTAGCCGCCCTTGTAGATCTCGCCCTTGTCGTGGAGGTCCTGGACGAACTCCTGGACCCGGGCGGTGTGCCGCTCCTGGGTGGTCCGGATGAAGTCGTCGTTGGCGATCTCCAGGTGCTGCCAGAGCGGCTTCCACTCCTCCTCGACCAGCTTGTCGCACCACTCCTGCGGGCTGACGCCGTTGGCCTCGGCGGTGCGCAGGATCTTCTGGCCGTGCTCGTCGGTGCCGGTCAGGAACCAGACCTTCTCACCGCGCTGGCGGTGCCAGCGGGTCAGCACGTCGCCGGCCACCGTGGTGTAGGCGTGGCCCAGGTGCGGGCGATCGTTGACGTAGTAGATCGGGGTGGAGACGTAGTACGCCGGGGTGGTGCTCCCGGTGGTGCTGTGCTCTGCAGTGGCCGCCATGGTCGGCAAGCTTAATCGCGTGCGGAGGCCGCCCTCGACCGATCGCTCGGGGGTGGGCGGCCCGGCACCGGCGGCCCTGCCGCCGCCCCGCGGTCGCGGGGCGGCGCAGCGGCGGTCAGCCGGTCAGCCGCGACCAGAACCGGGCCCAGCGTCCGCGCGGTCTGGCCGGCTCGGCCGCCTTCGGGGCGGCGGGAGTGGCCCCGGGGGGCTCGGCGTACCCCGAGTACCCGGGGGCGTGGTGCCAGAGATGGTCCGCTTCCGCGACCCGGCCCTCGCGCATGATCCGGACGGTGTGGCCGCCGCAGCCCGGGCAGGTCGGCTTGAGCAGCGGGGACGGCACCCGGACGCCGTTGGCGTGGTACTCGAACACGACGTGTCCGTCCCGGCCCACCTTGTGCTCGATGTCGTACGTCTGCTCCCACCCGTACCCGCAGCTCAGGCAGGCGAAGGAGTACGCCTCCCGGACGGTCTCGACGGGAGTGTGCGGCCGGCCGGTCAGGCCGGGGTCGCTCAGCGCATTGCCACCGCGGGGGCTACCGATCGTCTCACTCATAGCCGTCTCCCAGCGCCCGCCGGGCCCTCGCCCGGCTGGGTCTTTCCCATCCAGGGAATGCCCGGAACGCCCCGGCCGATGCCCGTCTTGTGAAGACTTGGAAGCGGGTTGGGAATCCCTATACGAAAGGGTGGGTCCTGTCCCGAAATCCCGGCCGAAGCTTCAGCTCGACGGGTGTTTACCAGGGGCCTTCCCTCCAAGGTACGCGTCCGCACCGGGAGCGGCACCCCCGCGTTCACGGCTTCGCGCCGGCCTCCCCGCGGTCCGCGTTCTTGGCCGCGACCACCGCGTCGAAGACTTCCCGCTTGGGCACCGACAGCTCGGCCGCGACGGCTGCGATGGCCTCCTTGCGCCGCTCGCCGGCCTCCTCGCGGACGGCCACCAGGCGGGCCAGCTCGGCCGGGGTCAGCTCCTGCGGGGCGGCCGGCGGGGCGCCGGCGACCACCACGGTGATCTCGCCCTTGACGCCCTCGGCCGCCCAGGCCGCCAGCTCGCCGAGCGGGCCGCGCCTGACCTCCTCGTAGGTCTTGGTCAGCTCGCGGCAGACGGCGGCGGGGCGGTCCGCGCCGAAGGCCCCGGCCATCGCGGCCAGCGCCTCGGCGATCCGGTGCGGGGCCTCGAAGAACACCATCGTGCGTGGTTCGGCGGCGATCGAGGCGAGCTGGCGGGCCCGGTCCCCGGTCTTGCGCGGCAGGAAGCCCTCGAAGGTGAAGCGGTCGACCGGCAGGCCGGACAGCGCCAGCGCGGTGAGCACGGCGGACGGGCCGGGCACCGCGGTGACCTTGACGTCGGCGGCCACCGCCGCGGCCACCAGCCGGTAGCCGGGGTCGGAGACGGAGGGCATCCCGGCGTCCGTGACCAGCAGCACCCGGGCGCCGCCGAGCAGCGCCTCGACCAGCTCGGGGGTGCGGCCGACCTCGTTGCCCTCGAAGTAGGAGACCACCCGCCCGGCCGGGGCGACCCCGAGCGCCTGGGTGAGCCGGCGCAGCCGCCGGGTGTCCTCCGCCGCGATCACGTCCGCGGTGGCCAGCTCGGTGAGCAGCCGGGGCGGGGCGTCCGAGACGTCGCCGATGGGGGTGCCTGTGAGAACGAGTACTCCTGTCACGCGCCCCATCCTCCCAGCATCGGCGGCCCGGGGGAGTCCGCGGCCGGCCCGGGTGCTTTTGGTGACGATTCGGGCAGCTTCGGAGGGAGCCGTCCTCCCTTCCGGGAGCGCCCCTACGATGTGGCGGATGAACGGCGACACGGCGGCGCAGACGCCCACGGGTACAGACCACCCCGCGCAGGGCGGCGTCGGCGTGCCGGTCCTGACGGACCAGCCGTCCCCCGCGGTCCCGGGCCCGCGCGCACCCGACGCCGACGGCCCGGCCTCGCGCCCGGCCTGGCTGCACCGCCTGGCCCGGTACGGCTACACCCCGCCGCCCGCGGCCACCCTGGCCGAGCGGCTGGCGCCGCCGATGCCGGACGGCCCCCGGGTCACCCCGGCGCGGGTGGCCCCCTCCCCGCTGCTGCTGCGGCTCGGCATACCCGTGCCGCAGGGCCTCTGGTCCTGGCTCTGCCGCTGGGCGGGCTGGATCGGCCCGCTGGTGGTGGCGCTGTTCGCCGGGGTGCTCCGGTTCAGCGGCCTCGGGCAGCCGGACGCGATCATCTTCGACGAGACGTACTACGCCAAGGACGCCTACGCGCTCTGGCACGGCGGCTACGAGATCAGCTGGCCGGAGGGCGCCAACGAGCAGATCATGGCCGGCGGGGCGGTGCCCTACCGGCCGGAGGCCAGCTACGTGGTCCATCCGCCGGTCGGCAAGTGGATCATCGGCGCGGGCGAGCAGCTGTTCGGCATGAACCCCTTCGGCTGGCGCTTCGCGGTGGCGCTGCTCGGCACCCTCTCCGTCCTGATGGTGGCCCGGATCGCCCGCCGGCTCTTCCGCAGCACGCTGCTGGGCTGCGTGGCGGGGCTGCTGCTGGCGGTGGACGGCCTGCACTTCGTGCTGAGCCGCTCCGCGCTGCTGGACCTGGTGGTGATGTTCTGGATCCTCGCCGCCTTCGGCTTCCTGCTGCTGGACCGCGACCGCACCCGGGCGCGGATCGCCGAGCGGCTCGGCGGCGTCGCGGACGCCGCGGCGGCCCGGCGGCTCAACCTGGGCTGGCGCCCGTACCGGATCGCGGCCGGCGTCTGCGTCGGCCTGACCTGCGCGACCAAGTGGAGCGGGCTCTACGTGGCGGCTGCCTTCGGCCTCATGACGGTGCTCTGGGACGCCGGGGCCCGCCGCCTCGCCGGCGCCGGCCGCCCGTACCTGGGGACGCTGGTGCGGGATGCCGTACCGGCCTTCGTCTCGATCGTCGTGGTCTCCGCGGTCGTGTACGTCACCTCGTGGTGGGGCTGGTTCGCCAGCAGCAACCTGCCCGGCCGGGGCGGCTACGGCCGCGACTGGGCGGTCGGCCGGTCCACCGACTACCCGTGGATACCCGAGGGCCTGCGGGCCCTGTGGCACTACCACTCGACGGTGTACGACTTCCACACCCACCTGAGCGACCCGCACACCTACCAGTCGAACCCGTGGAGCTGGCTGGTGCTGGGCCGGCCGGTCTCCTTCTTCTACGAGTCCCCCAAGCAGGGCCAGGCGGGCTGCACCGCGAGCGAGTGCGCCCGCGAGGTGCTGGGCATCGGCACCCCGCTGCTCTGGTGGGCGGGCGTGGTGGCGCTGGCGTACTGCCTCTGGCGCTGGGCTGCCCGGCGGGACTGGCGGGCCGGCGCGGTGCTCTGCGGCCTGGCCGCCGGCTACCTGCCCTGGTTCGCCTACCAGCAGCGGACCATCTTCCTCTTCTACGCAGTGGCCTTCGTCCCGTTCGTGGTCCTCGCCGTGACGATGCTGGTCGGCGCCCTGATCGGGCCGGCCGGCGCGGGCCGGGACCGCCGGATCATCGGTTCCACCACGGCCGGTCTGCTGGTCCTGCTGATCGTGTGGAACTTTCTCTTCTTCCACCCCCTGTATACGGGGCAGACGATTCCGATGGAGGACTGGCGCAGGCGGATGTGGTTCGACAGCTGGATCTGACGGCTCCGAGCACGGGAACCTTGCGGACGGGGTGCTCGGCACGTACCAGATCCGTCACAAGTCCCGGCCGCGTCGTCGGCCTGCGGAGATCGGCTGCCTAGGCTGAGCACCGAACGCGTATCCGGCCACTCCGGTTGCGTCCAGTCGCCAGACCCTTGGGGGAGCAACACCATGCGCAAAGGCGCGAAGATCGGCATCATCACCGGCGTGTCCCTCGCTGTGCTCGCCGGCGGCGGGTACGGGGCGTACAGCCTCGTCGGCGGCTCGGACTCCGGTGCGCCGGAGGCGAAGAAGCCCCGGACTGTGGTCGCCGAGCCCCCCACCGCCGAGCAGGCCGCGGCCGGCGCCAAGGACTTCCTGGAAGCCTGGGCCGCGGGCGACCTCGGCAAGGCGGCCGGGCTGACCGACGACCCGGCGGCCGCCACGGCCGCGCTGACCGCGTTCAAGGACCAGGTCAAGCCGAGCGGGCTGACCCTCGCGCCGTCGGGTCCGGCCACGCCGGCCGCCTTCGCCTCCGCGACCGGGACGCCGTCGCCCACCGCCAAGCCGTCCGCCCCCGCCTCGGCCTCCGCCACGCCGTCCGCGGCCGGCACCGGGTCCGCCTCGCCGTCCGCCTCGGCGGCGCCGGCCGGCGTGCTGATGGGCTTCAAGGCCCGGGCCGAGTTCGAGGGCACCAACCGGGTCTGGGACTACAACGGCTTCCTGAGCGTCGTGAAGATGAGCGACGACACCCCGGCCGTGCACTGGGCGCCGACGGTGATCCACCCCCACCTGGGCCCCGGCGAGGTGATCGCCACCCAGCCGGTCTTCGCCCCGCCCGGGAACGTGGTCGACCGCAACAACAAGCCGCTGCAGGGCGCCTCGATCACCCCGACGCTGCTCACCACGCTGCAGGACAACGTCCGCAAGATCCAGGCGGCCGACCCGGGCAAGGACCAGAGCGACGCCGGCAGCGGTGTGGTGATCACCACCGCGGACGGCAAGGGCGCCACCGACAAGCTGTTCACCATCGTCGAGCCGAAGCCGGCCAAGCCGTTCAAGGTGACGATCGACAACACGCTGCAGGCCGCCGCCGAGAAGGCGATGGCCGACCTCGGCGGCAAGTCCGGCTCGATCGTCGCGATCGAGCCGAGCACCGGCCAGGTGCTGGCCTTCGCCAACGCGCCCGCCAACGGCCAGAACCGGGCCTTCCTCGGCCTGCTCGCCCCCGGCTCCACCATGAAGATCGTCACCTCGACGGCCCTGCTGGAGGCCGGCGTCAACCCGGACACCGTGGTGCCCTGCCCGGTGAAGAGCAGCAACCCGAAGGCGATCCCGAACTCGTTCCCGGACGCCTACCCGAACAACACGCTGCAGCAGGACTTCATGATCTCCTGCAACACCGCCTTCATCGACCAGGGCCTGGCCAGCCTCAAGCCGGGCGCGCTGACCTCCACCGCCAAGGACGTCTACGGCATCGGCCTGGAGTGGAAGACCGGCCTGCCGAACGCCGACGGCCGGGTGCCGGACGCCGGCGCCAACAAGGACGAGCAGGCCATGCAGTCCATCGGCCAGGGCAAGATCCAGATGAACCCGCTGGCCATCGCCTCGATCACCGCCACGGTGCAGAGCGGCGAGTTCAAGCAGCCGGTCATGGTCGCCGACCTGCCGCAGCAGAAGGCCGCCCGCAACCTCTCGCCCGACGCCGCCGGCAAGCTGCGCGCGATGATGGCGGCCACCGCCAAGGACGGCACCGCCAAGGCCGTGATGGCCGGGATCTCCGACAACGCGGGCGCCAAGACCGGCTCGGCGGAGGCCACCGGCGTCGACACCACCAACAGCTGGTTCACCGCCTACCGCGGCAACCTCGCCCTCGCCGCCGAGGTCCAGGGCGGCGGCCACGGCGCCGACGCGGCCGGCCCGGCCGTCGCCGCCGTCATCAAGGCCGCCGGCAACCGCTGAGCCCGCGCCCGTCCTGCCCCGGTCACCTCCGGGGCAGGACGGCCTCCGGCCGGGCCAGCAGGCAGCCGGCCGGGACGGGCGGCCGCGCGCTCCACCGCCGGGCCGCCAGCCGGGGCCAGATCACCAGCACCGACGGCAGCGCCAGGTAGCCGAACCGCCCGGCCGGCGCCAGCATGAACGCGATCGTCAGCCCGGCCGCCAGCAGGTCGGCGGCGGCGATCGCGGAGACCGGCGGCCGGGCCAGCAGCCAGATCGCCACCCCCAGGCCGCCGATCGTCATCAGCGCCAGCGACACCGAGTGCCCGGTCGGCCCGAAGCCGGCCAGCACCTTGCCCGGCAGCGGGCTGCCGGCCGGCGTCTGGATCGCGGTCAGGCCCAGCGGGAACCGCACCACCTGCTCGCGCAACGCGTCGGCCCGGGCCAGCGCGGCGGGCACGATGACCACGAGGCCGGCCCCGAGGGCGGTGAGCCCGGCCCGGGCGGCGGGGCGGCGTCCGTAGAGCCGCCAGAGCAGCAGCACGGCCACCGGCAGCGCCGGCCAGGCCGTCCACTTCAGCGTGCAGGCCATCGCGAGGACGAGTCCGGCGCCGATCGTGCGGTCCCGCTCGGCGAGGGCCATGGCCAGGCAGCAGACCCCGATCAGCGGCAGGTCCACCCCGCCCACCACCAGTGCCAGCGCTATCAGGGGCGAGGCGGTGAGTACCGCCAGCGGCAGCAGGGGCGCGCGGTCGCGGGTCGGCCGCAGCAGCCGCCAGCTCGCCAGCAGGCAGACGACGAAGGCCAGTGCGAACCAGATCCGGGCGTCGCCCACCAGCTGGGCCACCGGGTTTCCGCTGCCCACCAGGGCGCGGGGCATTCCGAACAGGGACATGGCCGGCAGGTACGGGTTGTAGTCGGTGACGACCACGGGGTGCGGCAGGTAGGGGCTGCCGGTGGTGAGCAGCAGGTGCGCCGAGCGTTCGACCACCATCACCTCGGACTGGTGGCGGCCCTCCAGGGCCAGCAGGGCCAGCGGCACCAGGACGGCGCCGATCAGTGCGGTCGCGGCCGCGGCGCGGGGCGCGATCCGGCGCGGCAGGGTCAGGCAGAGGAGCCCGGCGAGGGCGTAGGCGGGGGCGGCGAGGGCGCCCCAGAGCCGCTGGTTGGGAAGGTCGGAGACGAGCGGGAAGGCCGCCGCCCAGCCGGCGGCGATCAGACAGCCGAGGAACTGGACGCGGCGCCGCGCGGCGAGCCGGGCGGGATTCACACGATCGGGCGTGGGCGGAAACGTGTTCTCGCCACGCTGACGGGGGAACGGTCGGGGGCCGAGGCCGCGGACCGGGGGTCCGGGCGGGGTCGTCGATCCGGCCGATGCGGCCGGGGCCGGCGTTCTCGTACGGCCGGTGAAGCGGCCGCGCGGGCGGGAGAAGCCGGGCGTGCGGGTGCTCACCATGGTGGAAGGTTATGGGTGGGGGCGGTGCCCTGTCGCCATGTCGGCCCAGGGAGTGTCCGGCGTTACGCACGGGGCCGCCGGGGTGTGGTCACCACCGGCGGCCCCGTGCACGGGTGCCCTGCAGGGCCCCGGGCTCAGCCGATCTTGCTGTCGGCCGGCTCCTCGACCGCGGCGGTCTCCTCGGCGCGCTCCAGCTTGGAGTGCTTGATGCTGTAGCCGAAGTAGACGGCCACCGCGACGACCAGCGCGACGGCGCCGGCCTCGAAGGTGTCCGCGTGCAGACCGGTGATCAGGTAGATGCAGAAGCCGACGCTGAGCACCGGGACGACCGGGTAGCCGGGGACCTTGAAGCCGCGCGGCAGGTCGGGCTGGGTGCGGCGCAGCACGATCACGCCGATCGAGACCACCGAGAAGGCGATCAGGGTGCCGAGGCTGGTGATGTCGGCCAACTTCTCCAGCGGGATGAAGGCGGCCAGCGCGCCGACGCCGAGGCCGACCACGATGGTGTTCCAGACCGGGGTGCCGGTGCGCGGCGAGAGCTGGGCGAAGCGCTTGGGCAGCATGCCGTCGCGGCCCATCGAGTACAGGATGCGGGTCTGGCCGTAGATCACCACGAGGGTGATGGAGAAGATCGAGATGATCGCGCCGACCGCGAAGATCATCGCGGGCCAGCTCTGGCCGGTGATGTCCTGCAGGATCTGGGCGAGGCCGGCCTCCTGGCCGTCGAACTTCTCCCAGGGCTGGGCGCCGATGCCGGCCAGGGCCACCAGGATGTAGAGCAGCGTCACCACGACCAGCGAGATGATGATCGCCAGCGGCAGGGTGCGGCGCGGGTTCTTGACCTCCTCACCGGCGGTGGACACGGCGTCCAGGCCGATGAACGAGAAGAAGATGCTGGAGGCCGCGACCTGGACGCCGCCGATGCCGAGCGGCATGAACGGGGTCAGGTTGCCGGAGTGGAACGCGGTCAGTGCGACGCCGATGAAGAGCACCAGGATGACGATCTTCACGGCGACCATGGCCGCGTTGACCTTGACCGACTCGCTGACGCCGCGGATCAGCAGGAAGCAGACCATGGCGACCAGCAGCAGCGCCGGCAGGTTGAACCAGTGACCGTCGCCGGGCGCGCCGGCCAGCTTGTCCGGGATCTGCCAGCCGATGGCCAGGTCGAGGAACTTGTTCAGGTACTCGGCCCAGCTGACCGCGATCGCGGAGGCCGAGACGCCGTACTCCATGAGCAGGCAGATGCCGACCACGAAGGCCACGCCCTCGCCGAGGGTGGCGTAGGCGTACGAGTACGAGGAGCCGGAGACCGGGATGGCGGAGGCCATCTCGGCGTAGCAGAGCGCGGTGAGGCCCGCGGTGACCGCGGCGATCACGAAGGAGAGGATCACGGCCGGGCCGGCCGACGGCACCGCGCTGTTCAGCACGAAGAAGATGCCGGTGCCGATGGTGGCGCCGATGCCGATCGAGGACAGCTGCCAGAGGCCGATCGAGCGGCGCAGGTGGATGCCGGAGCGCCCGCCCTCTTCGGGAGCGCCGGCGGGCAGGGCATCGGCGCCCTCGCTCTCGGCGATCAGGGCGGAGACGGGCTTGCGTCGCAGCAGACGCGCACCAACGGTGTTGCTGGCCAAAACGACGATCCTTCTGGGCGGGGAGGGTGTCCTAGCGGCCGGTCACTCGACGCGCCATCTGGTGTCATCGCGGACCAACCGAACAAAGATGGGACAGTACCGCGCGAATGCACCAGTGTCGCAAACGAACAGTACGATCGAGCGCATTGTACGAATTGTCAGATCCGCCTACACAAACCGGACACTTCGCCAACGGCGGATCCCTCCGACAGCGGCTAAGCCCCAGGTCAGGGGTGCTGAAGTGGTTCAACCACTGAGCACGGCCTGCATCACCGCGCGGGCGACCGGCGCCGCCAGCCCGCCACCCGTCACATCCGTGGCGTTACTGTCCGCGATCACCACGGCGACCGCCACCGGCGGCACCGCACCCGAGCCGGCCGGCTTGGCCCAGGAGATGAACCAGGCGTACGGCGTCCCGCTGTTGTCCGCCCCGTGCTCGGCGGTGCCGGTCTTGCCGCCGACGACCGCGCCGGGGATCCGGGCGTTGCGGCCGGTGCCGGTCTCCACCACGTCGACCATCAGCCGCTGCACCTGCCCGGCCACCGCCGGGGTCACCGCCTGCCGGTAGGCGGCCGGCTGCATCAGCTGGACGGTGGTCCCGTCACTGCGGGTCAGCTTATCCACAAGCTGTGGACGCATCACGGTGCCGTTGTCGGCGATCCCGGCCGCGACCATCGCCATCACCAGCGGGGTGGCGGCGGTGTCGTACTGCCCGATCGACGAGAGGGCCAGCTGGGCCCGGTCCATCTCGGTGTCGAAGACCGAGCGGACCGGCCGGACCGGCACGTCCAGCCTGGCGTCGTTGAACCCGAAGTTCTCCGCCATGGCGACCATGCCCTCCAGCCCGACCTGCACCCCGAGGTAGCCCAGGACGCTGTTGCAGCTGTGGACCATCGCGGCGTCCAGCGACTGCCCCGGCTGGTTGCACGCCGGGGTGTCGTTGGGCAGCGGGGTCGTGGTGCCCGGCAGCACGTACGGGTACGGCGCCCCGGTCGGCGCGTCGACGTCGGTGACCACCCCGTGCTGCAGCGCGGCCGCGGCGGTGACCACCTTGAACGTCGAACCGGGCGGGTAGGTCTGGCGCAGCGCCCGGTTGAGCATCGGCTGCTCGGTGTCGGCCTGCAGCCGGTTCCAGGCCGCCTGGTCGGCGGAGACGGCGCCGGCGAAGCTCCCCGGGTCGTACGTGGGGGTGCTGGCGAGCGCCAGGATCCGGCCGGTGGCGGGCTCGATCGCGACGACCGCGCCCTTCTGGTTGCCCAGCGCGCGCATCGCGGCCTCCTGCGCGGCGCGGTCGATGGTGGTGTGGACGTCGCCGCCCGGGTTCTGCCGGCGGGCGACGGCGTCCCAGACGGCCCAGCTCGCCAGCCGGGGGTCGATGCCGGACAGCAGCGCGTCCTCGGTCCCCTCCAGCTGGCTGTTGCCGTAGGCCTGCGAGGAGTACCCGGTGACAGCGGCGTAGAGCGGGCCCGCGGTGTACGTGCGCTTGTAGTCGTACCGGCCCCCGGTGGGCACCGAGCCGGTGACGGTGTCGGCACCGACCCGGATGTTGCCGCGCGGCTGGGAGTACCGCTCGATGACCAACCGCTGGTTGGCCGGGTTGTGGTTCAGCTCCTTGGCCCGGAACACCTGCACCCGGGTGGCCTGCGCGCAGAGCGCCACGATCAGCAGCAGGCAGAAGGTGCCGGCCCGGCGGCCGGTGACGGAGATCCCTGGCAGGCCCTGCGGCCCGTTCCCGTTTCCGTTCCCGTTCCCGTTGCGGCCGGACCGGGGCCGGGGCCGGGGCTGGGAGCCGCCGCCGTTCCCGCGGCCGTTCCCCGGGCCGTTGCCGGTGCGGTCGCGGGCCATCAGCCCTCCTCCGGGGGCCGGCGGGCGAGGTCGCTCATCCGGACCAGCAGCGCCACGATGATCCAGTTGGTCACCACCGAGGAACCTCCCTGCGCCACGAAGGGCAGCGTCATCCCGGTCAGCGGGATGAGGTCCAGCACCCCGCCGGCCACCACGAACACCTGGAGGCCGACGATGGCCGCGAGCCCGATCGCCAGCAGCCGCCCGAACGGGTCCCGCAGGGCGATGCCGGTCCGGAAGCCCCGGGAGACCAGCACCGCGTACAGCAGGAACACCGCGAAGAGCCCGGCCAGGCCCAGCTCCTCGCCGATGGTGGCCAGGATGAAGTCCGACTTGGCGGCGAAGCCGATCAGGATCGAGTGCCCGTTGCCGAGCCCGGCGCCCAGCTCCCCGCCCCAGGCGAAGGCGAACAGCGACTGGGCGATCTGGTTGGCACCGCGGCCGGCCGCGATCGAGCCGAGCGGGTCGAGCCAGTCGCCGACCCGGCTGTGCACGTGCGGCGAGATCAGGCCGACCCCGACCGCCGCCACCGCGGCCAGGAACAGGCCGATGGCGATCCAGCCGCTGCGCGCGGTGGCCACGTAGAGCATCACCACGAAGAGGCCGAAGAGGAGCAGCGAGGTGCCGAGGTCGGTCTCCAGCACCAGGACGCCGACGAAGACCGCCCAGATCACCAGGACGGGCGCCAGCACCCGCCCGGGCGGCAGCCGGAACCGCCGGACCCGGCGGCCGGTGAGCGCCAGTGCGTCCCGGTGCACCGCCAGGTACGCCGCGAAGAAGACCGCCAGCAGGATCTTGGCGAACTCCCCCGGCTGGAACGAGAGCGGGCCGACCGTGATCCAGATCCGCGAGCCGTACACCGGCGGGAAGAGGACCGGCAGGACCAGCAGCACCAGCGCCACCAGCGCGCCGAGGTAGGCGTAGCGCTGCAGCCGCCGGTGGTCGCGCACCAGCAGGACCACGGCGATGAACAGCCCGACCCCGAGGGCCGACCAGAGCAGTTGGGCGGGCGCCGCGTCGCCGCGGGGGGCGGCCCGGTCCAGCCGGTAGATGACGACCAGCCCGATCCCGTTCAGCAGCACGCCGATCGGCAGCAGCAGCGGGTCCGCGTACGGCGCCTTCCAGCGGACCACGGCGTGCGCCAGCAGCGCGAGCGCGCCCAGCGCGGCGCCGTACTGGCCCGCGTCGGCGGGCACCGTGCCGTCGATGTTGCCGCCCACCTCGGCGTAGCCGAGCACGGCGAGCAGCACGGCGGCCAGGACCAGCGCGAGTTCGGTGTTGCGCCGGGTGGGCACCGCCCGGCGCGGCCGGCCGGCGGTTCTCGTCACGGCGGAGGGTGTCGCCACGGACCGTCCTGGGTGTCCTGCTGCAGTGGTGTCGCGGAGCGGAGCCGTACGGGTCCTCCCGTCGGTCGGGCGTGCCGGCCGGCCGGCGCCGGACCGACGGGAGGACCCGCCCGGCACCGGTGCCCCTTTTCGTCACCCTAACGAGCACTATCCATATGTATGTGTTCTTCCGTCCGGTGTGTCCCGCATTGACCGTCGGACCGCCGGCGCCGCACAGCGCCCCGCCCACGCCCGGCCGGGTGCTCCGTCCACGGCCGACCGGCGTACGCCCCCGCGCCCGCGGCCCGATCGCCCACCGGCGCCCGGGAGTTCACGCCGGAGTCCGGTCCTGCGCCCGGCCGGCCCGGACGGCCGGGGGGAACTGATGCTCCCTCGGGCACGGCCTAGGATCGGCGCGTGATTACCGGACGACGACCAAAGGCCAGGCTCGGCAGCCTGCTGGCCGCCCTGGCGATAACCGGCGGGGCGCTGCTCAGCGGCCTGCCCGCCCATGCCGACGAACCATCAGCCCCCGGAGCAGCCGCCGGCAAGGAAGCCCCCCGGGTCGACCTCGTGCTGGACGTCAGCGGCTCCATGCGGGCCACCGACATCCAGGGCAAGAGCCGCATCGCGGTGGCCCAGCAGTCGCTGAACGAGGTGATCGACGCCCTGCCCGCGGAGACCGAGTTCGGCATCCGCACCCTCGGCGCCAACTACCCCGGCGACGACAAGGTCCAGGGCTGCCAGGACACCAAGCAGCTCTTCCCGGTCGGGAAGACCAACAAGACCGAGGCCAAGACCGCCGTCGCCACCCTGCGGCCCACCGGCTGGACCCCGATCGGCCTGGCCCTGCGCGGCGCCGCCCAGGACCTCGGCAAGGGCGAGACCACCCGCCGGGTGGTGCTGATCACCGACGGCGAGGACTCCTGCGCCCCGCCGGACCCGTGCGACGTGGCCCGCGAGCTCGCCGCCCAGGGCATCCACCTGGTGGTCGACACCCTCGGCCTGGCCCACGACGACAAGACCCGCCAGCAGCTGCTCTGCATCGCCAACGCCACCGGCGGCACCTACACCGACGTCCGGACCCAGGAGCAGCTCACCGACAAGGTGAAGCAGCTGGTCGACCGCTCCAACGACACCTACACGGTGACGCCGGTCAAGACCGCCGGCACCGACAAGTGCGAGAGCGCGCCCGTCCTCACCCCCGGCGTCTACAGCGACCGCGAGAAGTTCTCCGAGCACCGTGTCTACCGCGTCCCGGTCAAGGCCGGGCAGGAGCTGCGCGCCTCGGTCAGCGTCGCGCTGGACCGGGCGGTGGCCCGCGACTACGGCGTCCTCCTCCAGGCCACCAGCGCAACCGGCCAGGAGCTGGTCCGCGGCACCGACGCCGGCAGCGGCCGGACCGACGTGATCTCCGCCGGCCTGCGCTGGTCCGCCGACGACTCCAAGGGCTACGCCACCGCCACGCCGTCCGCCTCCGCGAGCGGCAAGCCGGAGACCACCGTCTGCCTGGTCGTCAGCAACTCGCTGGCCGGGCAGCCCGGCGTCCAGGCCGACCCGGGCCTGCCGCTGGAGCTGACCGTCGACCTCGCCGCCGCCTCCCCCGCCCCGGACGGCCCCGCGATGGGCCTCGGCCGCGGCTGGATCCTGCTGCTGGTGCTCACCCTGGCCGGCCTGATCACCGGCCTGCTGTTCGGCTGGATCGCGCGCTGGCGGATCGCTGTCTGGCAGGAGAACTGACCATGCCCAACCCGACGATCCGCGGCGCCCTGGCCGGCCTCGCCCTGCTCCCGGCCCTCGCCCTCGCAGCCCCGGCCGCCTCGGCCGCCTCGCCCTCGCCCACCGCGAGCGGCACCCCCGCCCCGGCCACCAAGGCCGGGACGTCCTTCCTGACCGCCATCAACCTCTCCCCCGGCCAGGACGCCAAGGTCGCCGCCTCCACCGGCGACTACCTGTACTGGGCCTTCGGCGCCTCCGAGGGCCAGACCCCGACGGTCGGCCTGACCGTCGGCCTGGCCGCCGCCACCGACCGGCACGGCCCGCAGACCTGGAGCGTCGAGGTGTTCGACGGGCTGCGCCGCCGCCAGTCCTGCACCGGCGGCACCCAGAACGCGACCGCCGACACCGGCACCTCGTCGATCACGCTGAGCTGCACCCTGCGCGAGGTCCGCTCCTGGGCCGAGCCGTGGTCCGGCGACCCGCTGCCGGGCACCTACTACGTCCGCCTCTCGGTCTCCGACGCCCCGCAGCCGGACCTCGGCCTCGCCGCCTCCGTCCAGCTGCACGTCGGCGCCAAGGGCGACGCGGACAACGCCCAGCCCGAGGGCGGCGACCTCAAGGCCCCCCTCGTCCCGCCGGCCGGCGGCGGTGCGTCCACCGCGAAGGCGGCCGCGCCGGAGGAGACCGAGGAGCACTGGTACACGGGCTGGTTCTCCGGCTGGAACAGCCGCTGGTTCTGGACGCTCGGCGGGGGCGCCCTGGCCGCCCTGGCGGGCGTCGCGGGATACACCCTCACCCGCCATCCGCGCGGCCGCCGTCCGGCCCGCTACGGCGCGGTGCCGCCGCAGTCCGGCGCCCCGCAGCCGGGCCCGTACGCGGGCTCCGGCCAGCCGTAGCCCGCACGGACCCGCCGAACCCGCCCCGAGGGCCGGCCGGAGCACCCGCTCCGGCCGGCTCTCGGCCGTTCCCGGCGGAAACCGCGGGACCGCCCTACCCTCGAACCATGGCTCCGCGGCCGGACGGCAGGATCGTGGTCGGGGTGGACGGCTCCCCGCACTCCCACGCCGCCGTCCGCTGGGCGGCCCGGCTGGCCGTCCTCACCGGCGGGCCGCTGGAGGCGGTGACCGTCTGGGACTTCCCCTCCCTGCACGGCGCGCACGGCCTGGTGCTGCCCGCCCTGGACGGCTTCGGGCCCGAACGCCGCGCCGCCGCCATCCTCGACGAGACCCTGGCCGCCGCCGGCCTGCCGGACGGCCGCCCGGCCGTCCACCGCCGGCTCAAGGCCGGACCGGCCGGCCCCGCCCTGGTCTCCGCGGCCGCGGGCGCCGCGGTCCTCGTGCTCGGCCGCCGCGGCCGCTGCGCCCCGCCCGGCGCCCGGCTCGGCACCACCAGCCAGTACTGCGTCCACCACGCCGGCTGCACCGTGGTCCTCGTGAAGAGCGAGGACCCTCCACAGTGATCATCGTCACAGCGGCCAACCGGACCCCTCCGGCCGCCGCCTGACACCCCGTCCGGCGCCGCCGCCCCCACAACGCAGAAGTCCCGCCCGATCTGATGATCGGGCGGGACTTCCTGTTGGGTGGAGCTGAGGGGATTCGAACCCCTGACCCCCTCGATGCGAACGAGGTGCGCTACCGGACTGCGCCACAGCCCCAACGAGAAGAAACTCTAGCACCTTTCGGAGGGGGCTCGTGACCACCCCAGGAGCGCGGCCCTGGTCGGGGGTGCCGGAGCACCCCCGGGGCCGTCACTCGTTGGCGGCGCGCGGGCGGCTCTCCACCGCCGACGGATCGGCGTACTGGTCGAAGAGCGGGGTGGTGCGGGCCTCCGCCGCGCGGGCGTCCGCAGCACGGGCCTCCGCCGGGCGGCCGGCGGTCCAGGTGCCGGGGGCCGACAGGTCGAGGCCGCGGCTGACCCTGGGGGCCACCGGGGCGGTCACGTAGGTCGGCAGCGGGACCGGCACGGGCTCCCAGGAGTCCGGGCCGGCCGCGGCGCGCTCGCGCATGCCGTCGACCCACTCCTCGTGCTCGGTCGCCTCCGCCACCGCCGAGGCCGAGCCGGCCGGTCCGGTCTCCGCCGGCGCCGGGTCGGCGGCCAGCCGCAGGTGCGCCCGGCCGCGGACGGGCTCCTCGACGGCCTCCGCCGGGGCGTCCTCGACCGCGCGGGCCTCGGTGCGCTGCCGCTCGCGCTGGCGCAGCCGCTCGGCCGCCTGGGCGGCCCGGGCGCGGTCGAGCTTCACCTCGTACCGCTGGCGCTCCAGCTTGCGCAGGTGGCCGATGTAGAGGGTGAGGAGGACCGCCGGCACCGCCGGGACCCAGAGGAAGGCCAGACCGGCCACCGCCGCGACCACGGCGCCGAGCGCGAAGGCCAGGAAGAGCGCGCTGACCATCCGGCGCCGGCGGGCCAGCAGCCGCGCCCGGCGCTCGGTCCCGGCCCGCCGGTCGGCGCCGTCCACCGGGCGCTCGGCCGGGCGGTCGATCGCGGGCTCGGGGCCGGGCTCGGGGTCGGGGCCGGGGCCGGCCGGGTGCTCGGCCCGTGGTTCGGCCTCCCGGTCCGCCCCGTCCTCGCGGTCGTCGCGGTCCGCCGGGGCGCCCGCGGGGTCGCCGGAGGCGGCCTCGTCCCGTTCGGGAGGGCCGTCGTCGCTGCTCTGCTCGTCGTCACGCGGTTCGTCGCCCAGGGCCCGGGATGCCCGCCGCTCCAGCGCCGAACGCCCGGCCAGCAGGCGGATGGCGGTGCTGAAGCGTTCCGTCGGACGCGCCTCGTTGAGCTCGTCCTGCCTGCGGAGCCACATCGGCACGAGATAGGCGGCCCAGGCCCCTACGATGACGGCGTAGATAAGGCCGCTACTGCTCACGTTTCACACCGTACGGGCGCCGGGGAAGGCCCGGTAGCAATTTGGCGCGGCGTGTCGTGTGATCAAGCTGATTCTCCGACTATTTTGCCGGCATTTGTGCCCGTCCGTCGGCACGCCGATGCCATATCGATATTTGATTCGAACATATATTCAATTACCCGGACCGCGGCCGGAACTGAGCATCCGCCAGCGCTCCAGCATCCCCTCGGGGACCTCCTCGGCGGTGAGCGCGTACACCAGGTGGTCCCGCCAGTCGCCGTCGATGTGCAGATAGCGCGGACGCATTCCCTCCGAGCGGAAGCCGAGCTTTTCCACCACCCGCCGGCTCGGCCCGTTCTCGGGGCGGATGCAGACCTCGATCCGGTGCAGTCCGAGTGCGCCGAAACAGTGGTCCACCGAAAGCGCCACCGCGGCCGGCATGATGCCCCGGCCGGCCACCGCCTCGTCGATCCAGTACCCCACGTTGGCCGAGCACATCGAGCCCCAGGTGATCCCGCCGACGGTGAGCTGACCGACCAATTGGCCCTTGTAGAGCACGACGAACGGCAGCATCCGCCCGGCCGAGGCCTCACCGCGCAGGAAGCGCACCATCTGCCGGTAGGTCGGGCGCGGGCCGGCGTTGTGGCCGGCCGGGCCGGGCGGCACGGTGGCCTCCCAGCGGCGCAGCCAGTCCCGGTTCCGCTGGCTGACCTCCTGCCACTCACGCTGGTCGCGGCCCCGGATCGGGCGCAGCGCGACGTCCCCCTCGTGGAGCTCTACCGGCCAGCCGGCGTTCAGTGCGCTCTCCCGGAAGCAGGCGTGTCGGGCCGGGGGTGGTCCCCGCCGCCGAGCTGGTCGACGGCGTGCGCGAGCAGCGGTTCGAGGACGGCCAGGCCGTCCTTGACGCCGCCGGTCGAGCCCGGCAGGTTGACGATCAGGGTACGTCCGGCGAGGCCGGCAAGCCCGCGGGAGAGCGAGGCGGTCGGGACCTTCTCCCGGCCGTACGCCCGGACGGCCTCGGCGATGCCGGGGATCTGCCGGTCGATGACCCGGGCGGTCATCTCGGGGGTGAGGTCCATCGGGGAGATGCCGGTGCCGCCCGTGGTCAGCACCACGTCGTAGCCGGCCGCGACGGCCCTCCGCAGGGCCGCCTCGACCGGTTCGCCGTCCGGGACGACCTCGGGGCCGTCGGCGGTGAAGCCCATCGCCCGCAGGCCGGCGACCAGCAGCGGGCCGCCCTTGTCCTCGTACACCCCGGCCGAGGCCCGGTTGGAGACGGTCACCGCCAGCGCCCTCATGCCGGCACCCCGCACGCCTGCACCCCGCGCGGATCGTCCGCGCCGGTCACTGCGCCGCCTCCGGCGCGAACCAGTCGCCGCTCTTGCCGCCGGTCTTGCTGAGCACCCGGACCGACTCGATGGCGGCACCCTTGTCGACGGCCTTGACCATGTCGATCACGGTGAGGCCGGCCACCGCGACGGCGGTGAGCGCCTCCATCTCGACGCCGGTGCGGTCGGCGGTCTTCACGGTGGCGGTGATCTCGACCGCGTCGTCCGCGACCGCGAGGTCGACCTTGACCCCGGAGACGGCGATCGGGTGGCAGAGCGGGATCAGGTCGGGCGTCTTCTTGGCGCCCATGATCCCGGCGATCCGGGCGACGGCCAGGGCGTCGCCCTTGGGCACGCCCTCGCCGCGCAGCAGCTCCACCACGCGCGGGGAGACCCTGACCCGGCCGGCCGCGACGGCGGTGCGCGCGGTGGCGGCCTTCTCGGAGACGTCGACCATCCGGGCCGCGCCCTGGTCGTCGACGTGGGTGAGGCGGTCGCCGGGGGGTGAGGTGGTCACGGGTGGCTCCAGGGGGGCGCGCAGATCGAATACCGCGCTACCGTACCCCCCGTCCCGGCCGGGGCGTGGGACGGGCCGTGCCGGTGAGACGGCCCGTCGCGCCGGGGGTCTCAGCCGCCGAGCAGGACGACGTCCACCTCGCTGCCGGCGGGCAGCTCCGTGACGTCCTCGGGGACGGTGATCAGGCAGTCCGCCCGGGCGAGCGCGCCGACCAGGTGGGACCCGGCGCCGCCGACCGGCTCGACCACGCCGTCGGCCGCCCGGTACCTGCCGCGCAGGAACTGGCGCCGGCCGGCCGGGGAGCGCAGCGCGACCGGGCAGACCGCGCGCACCACCGGGCGGTGGACGTCCTCGGCGCCGAGCATGGTGCGGATCACCGGGCGGACGAAGAGCTCGAAGGAGATGTAGGCGCTGACCGGGTTGCCGGGCAGGGCCAGCAGCGGCACGCCGGGGCCGGAGTCCCCGGCGCCGATCCGGCCGAAGCCCTGCGGCTTGCCGGGCTGCATCCGCAGCCGGCGGAAGTCCACGCCCCCGTAGGACTCGAAGACCTCCTTGACCACGTCGTACGCGCCGACGCTGACGCCGCCGCTGGTGACGATCAGGTCGGCCCGGCCGAGCTGGTCCTCCAGGACGGCGCGCAGCCGTGCGGCGTCGTCCGGCACCCCGCCGACCCGGTAGGCGATGGCGCCGGCGTCCAGGGCCGCGGCGGTGAGGGTGAAGCTGTTGGAGTCGGCGATCTGCCCGGGGCCGACCGGCTCGCCGGGCTGGACCAGCTCGCTGCCGGTGGAGAGCACCACCACGCGCGGGCGGGGGCGGACCTTGACGGTGGCCCGGCCGATCGCGGCGAGCAGGCCGAGCTGGGTCGGGCCGAGCCGGGTGCCGGCCTCCAGCACGCGGGTGCCGGCGGCGACGTCGCTGCCGCGGCGGCGGACGTGGGCGCCCTCGGAGACCGGGCGCAGGACCCGGACCTCCTCGCCCTCGACGGCGGCGCCCATCGCGTCGGCGGCCCGGCCGGTGCCGCTGCCGCCGTCGGTCCACTCGACCGGGGCGACGGCCTGGGAGCCGGGCGGCACGGGCGCACCGGTCATGATCCGGGCGGCCTGGCCGGGGCCGACCGCCGGCAGCTCCCCGGCACCGGCGGCGATGTCGCCGACCACCGAGAGCACCGAGGGGTACTCGGCGGTGGCGCCGACGGTGTCGGCGGTGCGCAGGGCGTAGCCGTCCATCGAGCTGTTGTCGAAGGGCGGCAGGTCGACGTCGGCCAGGACGTCCTCGTCGAGCCGGCAGCCCCGGGCGTCGAGCAGCTGGAGCTCGATCGCGGGCAGCGGGGCGACCGCGGCGAGGACGTCGGCGAGGTGCTCGTCGACGGTCCACATCCGGGGCGGGCGGGGCGCCGGTGCCGGGTCCGCGGACCCGTCGCAGCAGGCTGCGGCGGGCGTGGTGCTGCTGTCCGTGGACCCGGTCATCGGCGCTCTCGCTCTCTGTCGGTTGCTCAGTCCTGCAGCTCGGAGGCGACGAACTCACGGAGCCAGGAGCGGAACTCCGGGCCCAGGTCCTCGCGCTCGGAGGCCAGTCGGACGATGGCGCGCAGGTAGTCGGCGCGGTCGCCGGTGTCGTAGCGGCGGCCCTTGAAGAGGACACCGTGCACCTGGCCGCCGGACTCGACGTCGCGGGTGGTCAGCTCGCGCAGCGCGTCGGTGAGCTGGATCTCGCCGCCGCGGCCGGGCGGGGTCTCGCGCAGCACGTCGAAGACCGAGGGGTCGAGGACGTAGCGGCCGATGACGGCGTAGTTCGACGGGGCGTCGGCGGTGTCGGGCTTCTCGACCAGGTCGGTCACCTGGAAGACGTCCTCGCCGAAGCCGTTGGCCTTGACGGCCGCGCAGCCGTAGAGGTGGATCTGGGAGGGGTCGACCTCCATCAGCGCCACGACCGAGCCGCCGAGCTCCTGCTGGACCTCGATCATCCGGGCGAGCAGCGGGTCGCGCGGGTCGATCAGGTCGTCGCCGAGCAGGACGGCGAAGGGCTGGCCGGCGACGTGCTGCTCGGCGACCGAGACGGCGTGGCCGAGGCCCTTCGGGTCGCCCTGGCGGACGTAGTGCATGTTCGCCAGCTCGACGGACTCGCGGACCCGGCGCAGGCGGTCCTGGTCGCCCTTGCGGGCGAGCAGCTCCTCCAGCTCGTAGGCACGGTCGAAGTGGTCCTCCAGGGCGCGCTTGTTGCGCCCGGTGACCATCAGTATGTCGGAGAGGCCCGCCGAGGCGGCCTCCTCGACGACGTACTGGATCGCCGGCTTGTCGACGACGGGCAGCATCTCCTTCGGGGTGGCCTTGGTGGCCGGAAGGAAGCGGGTGCCCAGTCCGGCCGCGGGTACCACGGCCTTGGTTACCGGAATTCGGGAGCTGGTCGTCGTCATGCGTTTTACCTTACTAAGGCACGTTTTCGCCTGACCGGGCACGGCTGACCGGCTGTGACAGCACGTCGCTGAGCCCGGCCACAATGGCAGGCAGAGGTGGTGTGACGGGTGAGGAGAGGGGGTCCTCTCCGACACAGGGCGACAGACTACCCGCCTTTTCCGAACGGTCACCCTCGGCATCGGAGCCGCTGTCCGGCCGGGGGGAGCCCGCCGCGCGCCAGCAGTCGCCGCCGGCCGCGCGGGCCTCGGCGAGGGCCCGGTCGGCGGCCCGGAGCAGAACGGCGGCGTGCGTACCGTCCGCGGGCAGCACCGCGACACCGACGGCGGCGGTCAGCCCGTTGCCGTGCGGGCGGCGGTCCGCCCGCGGCCCGGAGGACCAGTCCAGCAGCAGGTGGCGCCGGACCGACCAGACCAGCCGCTCGGCGACCTGCGCGGCGCCCTCGGCGCCGGTGTCCGGCAGCACCGCCAGGAACTCCTCGCCGCTGTACCGGCCGAAGGTGTCGGAGCGGCGGATCTCCATGCCGAGCCGCTGGGCGAGGTCGCGCAGCACCGCGTTGGAACGGCCCCGGCCGTGCTCGGCCACCACCGCCTCGAAGCCGGCGATCTCCAGCAGCAGGACGGCCAGCGGGCGCGGGCCGTCCTGCTGCTCGTTCTGCTCGGCCCGCCGGGAGCGCTCGATCTCCCGGTCCAGCGTGAGCTGCAGGTGGCGGTAGTTCCAGACGCCGGTGAGCGGGTCGCAGGAGGCGGTGCGCTCCAGCTCGGCGCAGCGGGTCTCCAGTTCGGCGACCCGGGCGCGCAACCCGGCCTCGCGCACGGCGGCCCCGCCGTCGCCGCGGCGCACGCGCAGCCCGAACAGCGTGGCGCCGGCCAGGGCCGGAACGCTCAGCGCGGCCAGGGCCTGGACCAGGAGCGGGGTAGACATGGGGGTGCCTTCCGCGTGACAGGCTCTGGGCGTCACCGGCACAGAGCTGTGGAGGATCCCGTGCACAACGAGAAGAGCGAGCTGAGGACACGGCTGCTGGCGCAGCGGCGTGCCCTGCCGCCCGACGCCCGGGAGGAGGCGGCCCGCGCACTGGCCGCGCACGCCGGCGAGCTGGCCGCGCCGGGGGCCACGGTGGCCGCGTACGTGTCGGTCGGCGGGGAGCCGGGCACCCGGCCGCTGCTGGACGCGCTGCGGGCGCGCGGGGTGCGGGTGCTGCTGCCGGTGCTGCTGGCCGACAACGACCTGGACTGGGCCGAGTACACCGGCCCGGAGGCGCTGGCCCCGGCCGGGCGGGGGCTGCTGGAGCCGGTCGGCGGGCGGCTCGGGCCGGAGGCCGTGACCGGGGCGGGGCTGGTCCTGCTGCCGGGCCTGGCGGTGGACCGCGCCGGGCTGCGGCTGGGCCGGGGCGGCGGCTCCTACGACCGGGTGCTGGCCCGGCTGGCGCGGGCCGGGGTGCGCCCGCTGCTGGCGGTGCTGCTGTACGAGCACGAGCTGCTGGCCGAGGTGCCGGCCGAGCCGCACGACCTGCCGGTGGACGTGGCGCTCACCCCGTCGGGGCTGCACCGGCTGGGGTGACGGTCGGCCCCGCCCCCCGTGCTGCGGGGGCGGGGCCGTGGGCCGGTTCCGGCGGGGTGCCGTCCGGCGGAGCGTCAGCCGGTGGTCAGGATCAGCTTGTTCTTGGTCGACTTCTCGACCGCGTCCGGCGAGTAGGCCCAGGTCAGCAGCTTGCCCTTGAGCCAGAGGTCGGTCTGGTCGTTGTAGTTGGGGTGGAAGGCGTGCCCGGAGGCTCCGCCGACGTTGACCCAGCGGGAGGCGTCGAGGTCGCTCATGTCGACCACCATCCGCATCGACGGGATCCAGTCCACCTCGTAGCCGGCGGCCGCGTTCCAGCCCGCCGCGTCCACCGCCGCCGAGCCGCCGGAGAGGCGGTACGGGCCGCGGTTGAGCAGCTTGTGGACCACGCCGGAGGCGATCGAGGAGTCGTCCGTGCCCATGGTCTGCTCGCGCAGGGTCAGCTTGTGCAGGCGGCCCCAGCTCCAGGAGGAGACGTCCTTGCTGAGCAGCGCGGTGAGGTCCTGGCGGGCGTTCTTCATCGCCTCGGCGAGCAGGTTGTCGAGGCCCTTCTGCTCCTTGTGCTGCGAGTCGATGTACGTCCACCAGCTGCTGTCGGGCTTCTCCAGCTGCTGGCGCACCACCTCGGTCCAGCGGTCGCCGCCGTCCGGCTGAGCCTTGCCCGGGTCGCGGGTGCCGCACTCGGTGACGATCTGGGTGCTGCTGTCCGGCTTGGTCGGGTCGGCCTGCTGGCGGACCAGCAGGCAGTTGTCCTTGGCCCGCAGGTCGGCCGGGAACTTCTGGCCGAAGGAGAGGCTGAGCAGCTGGCGCCAGACGCCGTTGTAGAAGGCGGCGGCGGCCGAGTCGGCGTCCTGGTGGTAGTTCCAGTCCTTCAGCAGGTCCTGCGCCTCGCGCACGTACGGGTCGTCGATCTGGACCTTGAGCAGCAGCGGGACCAGCGTCCTGGCGAGGATGCTGGTGTTGTCGAGCTGCATCTCCTGCATGTCGTCCGGCGAGATCCTGCCGTTGTTCTTGAGCTTGGCGTCGATCTGGTCGGAGATCTCCTTGGCCCGGGTGCCGTACTCCCAGTCCTTGGTCAGCAGGTACTTGTAGGACGGGTCCACCACGGCCTGGTTGGCGGTGACGATGTAGCCGGACGGCGGGTTGAAGCTGTACGGCATCGCCGTGAAGGGGACGAAGGCCTTCCACTCGGAGGCGGAGTCCCAGCCGGCCGCCGGGTAGGTGCCGTCGCCCTTGGCGCGGACCGGGACGAGGCCGGGGGCCTGGTAGCCGATGTTCTTGGCGTCGGCGTAGATCAGGTTCTGCGCGGGGACGGTGAAGTCCTTGGCGGCGGCGCGGAACTCCTCCCAGCCCTTCGCCCGGTCCAGTTCGAAGACGGCGTCCATGGTCTTGCCGGGGACGAGCGCCGTCCACTGCAGGGCGACGCCGTAGCCGGTGGTGCCGCGGTCCGGAGCGGAGGTGCCGTTGGGCGCGTACTTGCCGACGTTCTGCTGCTCGGTGCTCTGGTCGGAGATCAGCGGGGCGCCGGCCTTGGTGGTGCGGACGGTGATGGTGCGGTCCTCGCCGCCGGCGACCTTGATGGTCTCCTTGCGCAGCTCGAACTTGGTCTCCTTGCCGTCCAGCAGGTAGGTGTCCGGGCCGGTCACCTTCTCCAGGAGGAGGTCGGTGACGTCGGCGCCGAGGTTGGTGAAGCCCCAGGCGACGTCCTTGTTGTGGCCGATCACGACGCCCGGCATGCCGGCGAAGGTGAAGCCCGAGACGTCGAAGCCGCAGGTGGCCGAGACGGTCCGGCAGTGCAGGCCCATCTGGTACCAGACCGAGGGCAGGCCGGGGCCGAGGTGCGGGTCGTTGGCCAGCAGCGGCTTGTTGGTCGTGGTGTGGGAGCCGGAGACGACCCAGGAGTTGGAGCCGATGCCCTGGCCCTGGCGGCCGAGCAGCTGCGGCATCGCGTCGATCCGGTCGGTGACGTCCTTGAGCATCGCCTTGGTGGCGGCCGCGCCCTGGGTGGTGGCGCCCTGCGTGCCGGCGCCGGCCGCGGCGGGGCCGTCGGCCGGGCGGTAGGCGTCGCCGCTGACGGTGCCGGTCTTCACGATCGTGCCGTTGCGCGCGTACGGGTACTCCGGGTACAGCTCGGCGATCTTCTCCGGGCTGTAGTCCTGGGCGAGCAGCGAGCGGTCGATCTCCTCCTGGAGGTTCCCGGAGAGGTTCCAGGCCATCGCCTTCAGCCAGGCCACCGAGTCGACCGGGGTCCACTGCTCGGGCTTG
This sequence comes from Kitasatospora sp. NPDC090091, assembly GCF_044747365.1. Taxonomy (NCBI): domain Bacteria; kingdom Bacillati; phylum Actinomycetota; class Actinomycetes; order Kitasatosporales; family Streptomycetaceae; genus Kitasatospora; species Kitasatospora sp. NPDC090091. The sequence goes on along the minus strand of NZ_JBIVDY010000008.1, from coordinate 250,466 downwards.
TAGTCGCCGTTGACGACGCCGAGCAGCGCGTACTCCAGCGAGGCGCTCGCCCCGCCGGGGTGCTCGCCGAGCCAGGCGTTGACGCCGTCGGCGTAGGCCTGGAGGTACTTCTTGGTCTCGGGGGACAGCTGGGTGTCGAACTCCTTCTGCGCCACCTGGCGCCAGCCCATGGTGCGGATGAAGGAGTCGGTCTCGACCTGGCTGTCGCCGAACATCTCGGAGAGCCGGCCGGCGGTGATGTGCCGCCGGACGTCCATCTCCCAGAACCGGTCCTGCGCCTGGACGTAGCCCTGGGCGCGGAAGAGGTCCTCGGAGGTGTCGGCGTAGAGCTGGGGGATGCCGTTGGCGTCCCGCTTCACGTCCACCGGCGCGCTCAGGCCCGCCACCTTGACGCTGCCGTCGACCTCCGGGAAGGACGCGCGGACCGCGGCCACCCCCCGGTAGCCGCCGTAGCCGGCGCCGGCCACCAGCAGCACGACCAGCACGATCACGATCAGACGGGCGCGCCGGAACTTCTTCGAGCGGGGCATCTGGGTCCTTGCGGTCCTCGACTGGGGGGCGGGCGGGCATGTCCAGGGCACACGGCCGTGACAGGGCACCACATTAGGCCGACTCGGCTGGCGGGCGTGCACGGGGGACGCTCACGGTGGGATCGGACGAGGTCAGGCAGCCGGAGGCGGCGGCCCCGCGGGACGGGAGAAGCTAAAGATATGGCAAAATGTTAGACTGAGTAACGATCCGCAAGGGGAGCAATCGGCCGTGCCGACCTCCGCACCCCTTCCGGTCGGCTCCCCGGCCCCGCCGCCGGCAGACACCCCGCCCGCCCACAGCTCGCCCGAGGTGCCCCTGCGTGAATGTCGACCACCTGAACCAGCTGCTCCTCGAATTCTCCGTGATCCTGCTGGTCGCGGTGGTCGCCGTGCGCATCTCGACCCGGTCGGGGCTGCCCAGCCTGCTGATCTACCTCGGCCTCGGCGTCGCGCTCGGACAGAACGGCGTCGGTGTCTCCTTCAATGACGCCGCGCTGACCCAGGTGATCGGCTACGCCGCCCTGGTCGTCATCCTCGCCGAGGGCGGGCTGAAGACCAGCTGGCGCGAGGTGAGACCGGTGATGCCGGCCGCCACCGTGCTCGCCACGGTCGGCGTCGGGATCAGCGTCTTCGTGACGGCGGCCGGGGCGCACTGGCTGGTCGGGCTGGACTGGCGCACCTCGCTGCTGCTCGGCGCGATCGTCTCCTCGACCGACGCCGCCGCCGTCTTCTCCGTCCTGCGGATGGTGCCGCTGCCGCACCGGCTGACCGGTCTGCTGGAGGCGGAGTCCGGCTTCAACGACGCGCCCGTGGTCATCCTGGTCGTCGCCTTCGCCACCACCGGCGAGACGGAGAGCTGGTACGTGCTGGTCGGCACGATCGCCGCCGAGCTGGCGATCGGCGCCGCGGTCGGCCTCGCGGTCGGCAAGATCGGCGCGTTCGGGGTCAAGCACGTGGCACTGCCGTCCTCCGGCCTCTACCCGATCGCCGTCCTGGCGCTCACCGTGCTCGCCTACGCCGGCGGCGCGCTGCTGCACGGCTCGGGCTTCCTCGCCGTCTACATCAGTGCCGTCATCCTGGGCAACGCCAAGCTGCCGCACGGGCCGGCCGTCCGCGGCTTCGCCGACGGACTGGCCTGGATCGGGCAGATCGGCATGTTCGTACTGCTCGGCCTGCTCTGCACGCCGGAGACCATGGGCTCGGCCGTGGTGCCCGCGCTGGTGATCGGCGCCGTGCTGGTCTTCCTGGCCCGGCCGCTCTCGGTGGTGCTGACCATGACCCCGTTCCGGCTGCCCGTGCGGGAGCAGGCGCTGCTCAGCTGGGCCGGACTGCGCGGGGCGGTGCCCATCGTGCTGGCGACCATCCCGATGGTGTCCGGTGCGCCGCTGGCCCAGGACGTCTTCAACATCGTCTTCATCCTGGTCGTCGTCTTCACCCTGCTCCAGGGGCCGACCCTGCCCTGGGTGGCCAAGTGGCTGCGGATCGGCGAGGGCTCGATGGGCCAGGACCTCGGCATCGAGTCCGCCCCGCTGGAGAAGCTGCACGGACATCTGCTCTCGGTGGCGCTGTCGCCGGCCTCGAAGATGTCAGGCGTGGAGATCGGCGAGCTGCGGCTGCCGGCCGGAGCGGCGGTGACCCTGGTCGTGCGCGAGGGGAACAGCTTCGTACCGGACAAGGCGACCGTGCTGCGCGGCGGCGACGAGCTGCTGGTCGTCACCACGGACGAGGTGAGCGAGGCGGCCGAGCGGCGGCTGCGGGCCGTGGACAAGGGCGGCAAGCTGGCCGGCTGGCTGCACGGACGCGGGGCCTGAGGGGCTCGAATCCCGGGCCGGGCCTTGGGCTGACCGGCTTCACCCGGGATTCACCTTCAATTGGCAGGACAAGTTTGCCAGTACCCTGTATTGTCGAGGCCAGCGCGACATCTACGCGCGTATACGTATACTGGTTGCTACACCCCCAGCATCTGCCTGATGCAGAGTTGGCGCGACCGCTCGGCGGCTGCGGCCCGGACTTCGGCACCCATGCCGGCCGGCCCGGTATCTACCCCGGTCGACGCGCGAGAGGACGACTCTCGGCGCCGTCGGGGCCACCCCATGCCCCTTCCGCGCTACCAGGCAGCAGGAAGGACCGGCCGTGACGGCTCGCCGAACGGTCGACAACGGCAGCGTCGCCAAGGACGCCCTCACCGACCCGGCCGCCCCGGCCACCCCCGCCGCCCCGGAGCGCGTCGGCTACGGCGCCCTGCTCCGCACGCCCGGGGCATGGACGTTCCTCGCCCCCGCGTTCGCCGCGCGGCTCCCGTACGCGATGCTCAGCCTGGGCATCGTCCTGCTGGTCCTGGACACCCACGGCTCGTACGGCACGGCGGGCAGCGTGGCGGCGGTCTCGGCCGTCGCCCAGGCCTTCGTCGGCCCGCAGACCGGCCGGCTCGCCGACCGCTACGGCCAGGCGGCCGTCCTGGTCCCGAGCGTGGTGGTGCACGCGTTCTCGGTCGGCGCCCTGATCGCGCTGGCGCTGGGACACGCCCCGGTCTGGAGCCTGTTCCTCGCCGCCGCCCCGGCCGGCGCCAGCGTGCCGCAGGTCGGCGCGATGGTCCGGGCCCGCTGGGTCGCCAAGCTCTCCGCGGAGGGCGCCTCGCCGGCCAAGCTGAACACGGCGTTCGCCTTCGAGTCGGTCACGGACGAGTTCACCTTCGTGGTCGGGCCGGTGCTGGCCGGCGCCATCGCCACCTCGGTCACCCCCGCCGCCGGTCTGATCGCCGAGGCCGCGCTGACGGTCGTCGGCGGCCTCGCCTTCGCCGCCCAGCGCGCCACCGCGCCGGCCCGGCACCCGCACCAGCCGGGCGTCCGCCGGGTCTCCGCGCTCTCCTCGCCCGGCGTCCGGCTGCTGGCCGGTGCCTTCCTGGGCGTGGGCACCGTCTTCGGCGCGATGCAGGTCTCGGTGACCGCCTTCACCGAGTCGGTCGGCCAGCCCGGGGCCAACGGGACGGTCTACGGGATCTTCGCCGGCGGCTCGATGCTGGCCGGCGTGCTGTACGGCATGGTCGCCTGGCGGCGGGCCGCGCGGCACCGGATGCTCGCCAGCTACGCCCTGCTGGTGCTCGGCTGCTCGACGCTCTGGGCGATGCCCAACCTGGTCGCGCTCTCGGTCGCCGGGCTGGTCTGCGGTCTGGCCATCGCGCCGACCCTGATCACCGGCTACACGCTCGTCGAGACGCTGGTCGCGGAGGGCGCCAAGACCGAGGCCTTCACCTGGCTGACCGGCGCCATCGGTCTGGGCCTGGCGGCCGGCTCCACGGTGGCCGGCCGGCTGATCGACGGCCACGGCCCGTCGGCCGGGTTCCTGGTGCCGCTGGCCGGCGCCGGTCTGGGCCTGGTCGCGCTGGTCGCGCTGCGGCACCTGCTGATCGCGCCGGGCCCGGCGAGCCCGGCGAGCCAGGTCGTCGCGAGCAGCGGCGAGCGCGGCAGCAGCCGGCAGCTGGTGGGTGCCGCCAAGGGCTGAGCCGGGGGCGACCCCGGGGCACCGGGGAGTGCCACGCGGCGGCCGGCAGCGCTCGGCGCCGCCCCGGCCGCCGACTCATCTCACACCGGAGTCGCTGGACTGATCCCGCGGAATGCCGCATCATTGACCATCGTTAGCACTCATCAGGCGAGAGTGCCAGGAGGAAGCAAGTGCCCACGTACCAGTACCAGTGCACCGAGTGCGGCAACGGCCTGGAGGCGGTGCAGAAGTTCACCGACGAGGCGCTGACCACGTGCCCCGACTGCCAGGGGAAGCTCCGCAAGGTCTTCTCGGCCGTGGGCGTGGTCTTCAAGGGCTCCGGTTTCTACCGGACCGACAGCCGCTCCTCCTCCAGCTCCTCGGTGAGCGGGGGCTCTTCGTCCTCGTCGGCCTCGTCGTCGACCTCCTCGGCCCCGGCCTCGTCCTCGGGCGGCTCGGCCCCCGCGGCGAGCCCCGCTCCGGCGACCGCCAAGTAGCGCCGCCACCGAGCACATCAGCCGCCGATCGAGGCCGGCCGACACCCGCTTTCCTGTAAGGCCCGCCGGGCCCGCGCCGACGCGCGGCCGGCGGGCCTTACGGCGCTCCGGGGCCTCACGGCGTTCCCGGGGGCCTGATAGGGCCTTACGCCGGCCCGCGGCGTCACCCGGGCGGGCCGGCATCCACCCTCACGGGTGTACGGAGTTGTCCACAGGCCCGGGTTGTCCACAGGTCTGGGGACAACGCTTCCCGAGCGCCGACGGGCGGCCCAGAGTGTGCGCGAGAGGCCGGCCCGGCGAACCCGGGCCCGGCGCCCTGCGACCCACCCGGGCGGTGCCCCATGACGACCACGGCCGCGAGCCTCCCCCGCCGCTCCCCGCTGCCGCTCCCGGCACCGAGCGTCCCACCTCGCCGGGAGGTGCCGACGTTCCCGCCGATCCGGCGCGGGGGCGGCCGGCTCCACCGGCTCCGCCGGGCCCTGTGGCAGCGGCCCGCGGCGCCGGCGCTCGTCCTGCTCGCGGTGGCCGCGGCGCTGGCGCTCGGCCCCGCGCGGGCGGGCCTGTCCCCGCCGGGCGGCGCGCCCTCCCCGCAGTCCGTCCACCGAACGGGTTGTCCGTCGGGCGCAGCGGAGGATCACCCGTGACCGAATGAGGAGGTCGTCGTTCACGCGGCATGAAGGGCTTCAAGGAATTCCTGCTGCGTGGGAACGTCGTCGAACTCGCCGTCGCCGTCGTCATCGGGGCGGCGTTCACCAACATCGTCAACGCCTTCGTGAAGGGCGTGATCAACCCGATCGTCGGGGCGCTCGGGGCCAAGGACCTGGACTCCTACCGCTCCTGTCTGAAGGGCCCCTGCGCGGTCGGCGCGACCGGGGAGGTCACGTCCGGCATCTTCATCCTCTGGGGCACCGTGCTGAGCGCGGCGCTGCAGTTCCTGATCACCGCGGCCGTCGTCTACTTCTGCATGATCCTGCCGATGACCAGGTTCACCGCGAAGCGCAAGACCCTCGCCGAGGTGCAGACGGAGACCGAGCTGAAGGAGGTCGTCCTGCTCGCCGAGATCCGTGACGCGCTGGTCGCGCAGCAGCGCTGAGCCTGCCGCGGCCTGGGTGCCCGTGCAGCGAGGCGCGGCTCGGTGGCGCGGCGCGGCCGTCCGGTGCCGGTCAGTCGCCGTGGTGCGGCGGGCGCTGGCTCAGGTACCAGTCCAGCCCGCGCCCACCGCTCTCCCCGCCGCCCGGGCGGTCGCCCCAGCCCGAGTCGGTGTCGTCCCGGGACTGCTGGTCCAGCGGGTCGCGGAAGACCAGCCGCGCCTTCGCGGCCGGCCCGGCGGCCTTCTCCTCGGTACCGTCCCGACCGGACTTCCGCTCGTCCACCGGCCCGTCTCCTTCTCGCACGTCGTCCACTCCTTCGACCCCCGCCCCGCTCGCCTGCGCGCCCGGCGCCCCTGCCGGCGTTCCTCCGGGCGGTCCCCCACCAGCCTAGAAGCTCGCGCCCGCCCGCGTGACCGGCCGCCTGCGGCCCCGGGCGGAACGCACACGGACCCCGGCGCGGAAGTGCTCCGCGCCGGGGCCCGTCCCGTTCACCGGCCCGCCTTCACCGGCCCGCGTTCACCGGCCCGCCTTCACCTGACCCGAGGGGCGTCAGGCCGCCTCGAAGCCCGCGTGGTCGGCGATCTTCTTCAGCTCGGCCAGCGCGTGCTTCTCGATCTGGCGGATCCGCTCACGGGTCAGACCGTGCTGCTTGCCGACCTCGGTGAGGGTGCGCTCGCGGCCGTCCTCCATGCCGTACCGGGAGCGGATGATCGAGGCCGTCCGGTCGTCCAGGCGCCCGATCAGGCCGTCCAGCTCCTCGCGGCGGAGCATGACCATCACGGCGTCCTCGGGGGACGTCGCCCCGGTGTCCTCGACCAGGTCGCCGAACTGGGTCTCGCCCTCGTCGTCGACCGACATGTTGAGGCTGACCGGGTCGCGCGCCCAGTCGAGTACGTCCTTGATGCGCTCCTCGGTCGTGTCCAGCTCGGCCGCGATCTCGGCCGGCTCGGCCTCGCGGCCCAGCTCCTTGGACTTCTCCCGCTGCACCCGGCGGATCCGGCCCAGCTCCTCGACCAGGTGGACGGGCAGCCGGATGGTGCGCGACTGGTCGGCGATCGACCGGGTGATCGCCTGGCGGATCCACCACGTCGCGTACGTGGAGAACTTGAACCCCTTGGCGTAGTCGAACTTCTCGACCGCCCGCACCAGGCCGGCGTTGCCCTCCTGGATGAGGTCCAGCAGCGGCAGACCACTGCGCGGGTAGCGGCGGGCGACGGCGACGACGAGGCGCAGGTTGGAGCGGATGAAGACGTCCTTGGCGCGTTCGGCGTCGTCGGCTATCGCCTCCAGCTCCGCGCGCTCGACGCCCTCGGGCAGCTCGCCTTCGTCCAGCAGGTGCTGGGCGTACACGCCGGCCTCGATCCGCAGCGAGAGCTCGACCTCCTCGGCGGCATCGAGCAGGGGCGTCCTGGCGATCTCGTCGAGGTACATGCCGACCAGGTCACGGTCGGCCTCAAGGTTGGTCGGGCGGGCCGCGCGAGTCCGGTCGGCCCTGTCGCGAACGACGGCACGGGTGGCCATGCTTGCTCCCTTTGCTGGTGTTGCCGAGGTCTGCCTGCCTGCCCCGAGAGGGCAAGAAGTGCGGGCCCCGCGGGGCTCACACGTAACGATCCAACGAACAGATTCCGGACAACATTCCCAAGTCGCTCAGATTCTTCCAGCGATGCAGTATCCTGCCGGTTTTCACCCCGGAGCTGGACGGAGGGTGACCAATCAGGTGCGCCAGGTGCCCGCGCAGCGACCGCTTCGGAGCAGGCGCCCACCGACTCGCGGCCCCGGTACTCGGTGAAACCCCCGGCCGGCCACCGACGTTCCCGAACCACCCGGAATCCGCCCGGAATCCGCCGGTGCTCACACCCCGGCGCTCGCAGGACCTCCGCACAAAAGATGCCAAATCGCTATCGCAGCGGCAGCCGATCGGTGCGCGCCCCTGGGAAGGTGTCAGCCATGCACCTGACGAGCAGCTCGGGCTCCATCACCCCGCGTAGCCGCCATCTGCTCCGGCAGACGGCGCTCGCGGTCGGCTGCGCCGCGCTGTTCGCCCTCCTGGCCGGCCTGGTGACGAGCGGCTGGGGCCCGCTCGCGCGGTTCGACCGGGGCTGGGTCGACCACCTGCACTCCTACGCCCGCGACCGCACGGCCTGGACCGCCTCGGTGCAGACGCTCTCCGACATCGGCGGCACGATCACCGTGCGCACCGTGCTGGGCATCGCCGCCGTCTGGCTCTGGCTGATCGGGGCGCGGGTGCTGGCGGTCTGGGCGGTCGCGCAGACCCTGATCGGCTGGGGGGCGCTCTGGGTGCTGAAGCTCTCCTTCGACCGCCGGCGGCCGGCCTTCCCCGACCCGGTCTCGCACGCCGGCGGCCCGGCCTACCCGTCCGGGCACGCGATGGCCTCCGCGATCACCTTCGCCGCGCTGGTCGGGCTCTGCTGGTCCCAGCTGCGGCGCGGCGGGCGGATCGCCGCCTGCGCGGCCGCCGCGTCGGCGGTGCTCTCGATCGGCTGGACCAGGACCGCCCTGGGGGTGCACTGGCCCAGCGACGTACTGGGCGGCTGGCTGGCCGCCGGGGTCGTGCTGGGCGGGGTCACCGTCGCCGTCGAGCTCTGGCGGCCCGGCGCGCTGGCCCGGGACATCCGGCGGGTCAACTGGCGGACCCGCCCCCGGGTCCAGCGCATCGTGGTCTCCCCGGCCCGCCCGGCCCCCGGCGACCCGGCCTTCGACGAGGCCCCCGACCGCCCGGACGGCGCGGTCGGCCGCGGCCCGGCCTGATCCCGGCGCTCCGCGGCGGGCACCCGGCCGCGGAACGACCGAGGCCCGGGCCGGAGGGACTTCTTCCTCCGGCCCGGGCCTCTCACGCGTCCGCGGTGCTGTGCCCCAGGCAGGATTCGAACCTGCGACACCGGCTTTAGGAGAGCCGTGCTCTATCCCCTGAGCTACTGAGGCGGGGGTCTGCCGGGCGGGTGCCGACAAGACTGTGAGCGCCGGGTTGGCGGGGCGCGGGGCCGCACCCGTGGGGGCGCGCCGGGCGCCCGCCTGGACGCTCGATCCACAGAGTACCGGATCGGGTGTCTGGCGGGCGCTGCGATTGTGGGAGCTCGCCGGCGGCGCCGGACGACGGGCGGCGGGCGCAGCGGGCCCGGCCGGGTTCCGCCGGGCCGGGCCCGCGCTGGCGGTGGACCGTCAAGACGGCTCCGGCCAAAGGGAAGGGGCCCGACAGGGCGTCAGGAGACGTCCAGTAGCCTGCCAGGGAAGACCGCGTCCGCACGAACCCCTAAGGCCTCCCGCATGCGACCAGCCGCCGCCCCGCACCCGGCGATCCGACTGCTCGGGCAGGTCTGGGTGTGGCCGGCGCTGGCCATGCTCTGCGTCGGCGGGTACCGGCTCGGCACGCCCCAGCTGTGGCGGGACGAGGTGGCGACCTGGAGCGCGGCCTCCCGCTCGCTCGGCGACCTGCTGCGGTTGCTGCAGCACATCGACGCCAGCAACGGCGCGTACTACCTGCTGATGCACGCCTGGACGGCGCTGTTCGGCGAGTCGATGATCGCGCTGCGGCTGCCCTCGGTGCTGGCCATGGCCGGCGCGGCGGCGTTCGTGGCGCTCACCGCGGAGCGGCTGTTCGGCGGCCGGGTGGCGGCGATCAGCGGCGGGCTGCTGTTCACCGTGGTCCCGATGGCCTCCCGGTACGCCCAGGAGGCCCGCTCGTACGCCCTGGTGACCTGCGCGGTCGCCGCGGCGACCTGGTTCCTGCTGCGCGCGCTGGAGCGCCCGGGGCTGCGGCGCTGGGCGCCGTACTGCGCGGCCATGGCGGTGGCCGGCGCGGGCCACGTGATCTCGTTCAGCACGGTCGCCGGGCAGCTGGCGGTGGTGCTGCTGCACCTGTGGCGCACCCGCGACGCCGTGCAGCGGCGGCTGCTCTGGCAGTACCCGCTGGCCGTGGCCGTGGCGGCGCTGCCGGCGGTGCCCGTCCTGGTGCTGGGCAGCCGGCAGTCCGGGCGCCAGCTCGGCTGGATCACGACCCCCGGTCTCGGGTCCCTGTGGCGCGTGGGCGCGTCGCTGTTCGGGTCGGCCAACGTCTTCCACGTCTTCCTGCTGCTCGCCCTGCTCGCGCTGGTCCTGCCCGGGCGGCGGCCGTCCGCGCTGCAGCTGGCCCTGCTCGCGGTCCTGCCGGTGCTGGTCGTCTGGCTGGCGTCGCGCGGCAGCACCTCGTACTTCCTCGACCGGTACCTGCTGTTCACGGTGCCGGCCTGGGCGTCGCTGGCCGGCGGCGGGGTGCGCGCGGTCTACACGACGGTGGCGGCGGCCGCCCGGCGCAGCCGGACACCGCGGCAGCTCCGGGCCGCCGGGCTGCTGCTGGCGGTCGGGCTCCTGGCCGTCCCGACCGCGGCGGCGCTCCCCAAGCAGTCCTCGGTGCGGCACGCCGACTCGCACTCCGAGGAGCCGTACCGGGCGGCGGCCGACCTGATCGCCGCCGGCTACCGGCCCGGGGACGGTCTGGCGGCCCCGCTCGGCGACCAGAGCTGGGCCATGCTCGGGCCGGGTGTCTCGTACTACCTGCCGGCGGGTGTCCGCCCCTACCCGGTCTTCGTCGAGCGCAGCGCCGAGCAGGCCGAGGACCTCTTCCCCACCGAGTGTCCGCAGGCGGAGCGGTGCGTGGGCGAGGGGCAGCGGATATGGCTGCTGGTGCTGGGGGACACCGCCGAACCGCTCACGGCACTGCCGGACGACCAGGCCCGCGCCCTCCGCTCCCACTACGGCGCGCCGGACCGGGTCACCCCGCTCGGCGGCGTGACGCTCGCCCTGCTGGACCGTACGACCCGCTGACGACCGGCCGATCACCGGTTGGTCACCGGCCGACGAGCGCCCGGCGAGGGCCGACGAGCAGCCGGCGACCGCTGCGGGGCGGACCCGGCCTCCGGCCCCGACGGACCGGGTGCGCCCGCAGCGGATGCGGCGGCCCCGGGGCGGGGTGACCATGGAGCACGACGACCGGGCGCCTCCGGCCGACCGCGCCGACCGGTCACCCGCGGACCACCCGCCCGCCGATCGCCTGCGGTCGGCCACCGCCCAGCCGCCCCTCGGCCGCGCCGTGCCCCAGGAGGATGCCCGTGAGCGAGCCGCCTCCCGGGCGGATGGCCCGGCTGAAGAAGCGGTCGGCCGAGGTGGCCGAGTTCCTGCGGGTGCTGCCCGAGCAGGTGCCGATGGTCGGGCGGGCGCTCCGTCAGCTGCTGCACGTGAGACTGCTGGACTGCGCCACCCGGTTGGCCGCCCAGTCCTTCCTCAGCGCGCTGCCCGCGCTGTTCGTGCTGGCCGTGTTCGCCCCGTCCTCGATCCGGGACGGGGTGGTGCACTCGCTCCGCCACGAACTCGGGCTGCAGGGCCAGGCCGGGGATTCCGTGCAGCAGCTGCTGCAGACCGGAAAGGACCAGGAGACCGGCTTCGGCGTGGTCGGCGCCCTGGTCACGCTGCTGTCGGCGACGGCGCTGAGCCGGGCCGTGCAGCGGGTCTGCGAGCGGTGCTGGGAGCTGCCGAAGTCCGGGACCCGGCTGGCGGCCTGGCGCTGGCTGGTCCTGCTGCTGGTCTGGCTGATCGTCCTGGTGTTCCAGGCCCCGCTGCGGAACGGCTTCGGCGTGGGCACGTGGTTGGGGATCCCGCTGACCTTCGTCGCGGCGTGCCTGCTCTGGTGGTGGACGCAGCACCTGCTGCTGGCCGGCCGGGTGCGCTGGCTTCCGCTGCTGCCGGGCTCGCTGCTCTGCGGGGTGGCGGTGATCGGCCTCGGTCTCGCGGCCCGGATCTACCTGCCGCGGGCGATGACGCGCAGCGTGCAGCAGTTCGGCTCGTACGGGGTCGTCTTCACCAGCCTCTCCTGGCTGATCGTGCTGTTCACCGGGTTGACGCTGGCGATCGCGATGGGGCGGGTGATCGCCGAGGAGCCGCAGATCGCGCACTGGCTGGGCGGTCAGACCGAGCCCGGCGTCTGGGGAGGCCCCCGCTTCTAAGCTCCTCGGACGACACCTCGGGGCCGGTCGGGGCCGGCCGGCCCCGCGGCGGCCTCGCAGAACGACGGAGTGGGAAGTCGGACCGGCCGACTTCCCACTCCGTCGTTGGCAACGGGCGAACGCCCGGGCGGGCGGGCGCCGTCAGAGCAGCCGGGTCAGCCGCGACAGGATGGACGGCGGCGCCAGGTCGGACTGCAGGACGACCGGGACCTCCACCTTGCCGTCGCCCGCGCCCACCCGCAGCACACCCACCTGGGTGCCGGCCTTGGCCGTGTGGCCGAGCTTCGCCGGGTCGAGGGTGAGGGTGCCGGAGATGCCGGGGAAGCCGGCCGTGGTCAGCTCCTTGGCCGCGACCACCGGGACGGTGCCGCCCAGGCCGTTGTCGACCTGCCCGACCACGTCGCCCTGCTTGGCAAGCGTCTGCCCGGTCAGCCCGTTCTGCGCGGCTTGGATCTGCTTGGCGCTGACGATCTGGACCACCTTGAGGATGCTCGGCTCGGCGGTGGTCGGCGGCTGGCCCAGGGTGACGCCGAGGATCAGCCGCCGCACCCCGCCGATCTCCTTGTAGGCGGCCCACATCAGGCAGCCGCCGGCCGGGGTGCTGGAGCCGGTCTTGACGCCGATGATGCCGTTCTTCGGGGAGATCAGGGTGTTGGTGTTGGGGATCTTCTGGTTGTTGAAGTTGGTGTCCGGGGTGGAGACGATCTGCCGGAAGATCTCGTCCTGCATCACCTGGCCGGCCAGCTTCAGCTGGTCCTTGGCGGTGCTCTTGGTGTCCGGGCTGAAGCCGGCCGGGTCGGCGTAGGTGGTGTTGGTCATCCCGAACTTGGCGGCGGTGTCGTTCATCTTCTTGACGAACACGTCCTCCGAGCCGGAGTCCCAGCGGGCCAGCAGCCGGGCCACGTTGTTGGCCGAGGGCAGCATCAGCAGTTCCAGCGCCTGGTACTGGCTGATCTGCTGCCCCTCGACCAGGGGCACCCGGGACTCGTCGAGGTTGCCGGACTCCTGGGCGGCCTGCTTGTCGACGGTGATCTTCGGGCCGCTCTCACCCTTCTTGAGCGGGTGCGCCTGGAGGATCAGGTAGGCGTTCATCACCTTGGTGACGCTGGCGATCGAGGCCGGCGCCTCCGTGCCGGAGCTGCCGAGGCTGCCGACGCCGACCACCTCGGCGGCCGACTGTCCCTTGGCCGGCCAGGCCAGGTCGAGCGGGTCGCCGCCGAAGCTGAAGCTGCCCGGGGCGGTCAGCTTGACCTTGGCGTCCGGCAGCGGCCGGAGCAGCTGGGCGACGACCACCGCGCCGAGCACCACACCGAGGAAGACGGTCCAGATGGTGATCCGCTTCAGCGCACGGCGCAGCGGCGAGACCGGGCGGGCGTTGAGCGCGGCCAGCACCTCCATCGCCTCGGCCGTGGTCTCCGGAACCGGCAGCGGCTCGGGAGCGGGCAGCGGCTCGGGAGCGGGCAGCGGCTCCGGCTTCGGCAGCGGCGGGACCGGCGGCACGGGCTGCGGATCGGGGGTGGGCAGCGGCGAGGGCGCCGGGCGGGGGCCGGGCTTCGGGGCCGGCCCGGGCTTCGGCAGCGGCTCCGGCCCGGGCGTCGGCTCCGGTTCGGGGACGGGCTTCGGCTCCGGGTGCGGCTCGGGCACCGGCTCGGGGACGGGGCCCGGTTCGGGCAGCGGCCGCGGGGTCGGCGGCTCGGGGACGGTGCCCGAGCCGGGGGCGCGGAACGCCTTGGGCTTCTCCAGCTTCTCGGCCTGCTCCGAGCGCGCCGGGGCATGGGCGGCCCCGGCGCCGCGCTCCCCCGTCGTCTCGCGGTCGGACGCCGGCCCGGAGTCCCGCGCGGAGTCGGCGTCGGGCGCGGCTTCCGCCTCGGGCTCCGACTCCGCGTCAGGCGCCGCCGCGGACGCCGGCTCCGCGCCAGGCCGCTCGGGCCGGTCCACGACGGACGTCCGGAGGGCAAGACGCGGGTCGACGCCGGACGGGCGGCCGGCGGGCGCGGCCGCCGCCGCCCCCTTCGTCGACGGGGTGTCATCGGCGCCGCCCGCACCGCCGTCAGCTGCCGCTTCCCCGCCACCGGGCGCGGGCTCGGTGAGCTCGGGGGGCAGGCGCAGAGCGGTGGTCGCGTTGTCGACGGGGAGCCGCAGCATGGTGGTCCGGGTGTCCACATCCCGGACGCGGAGCTGCACGGTGGAGCCCGGCCGGGCCGTTCCGGACGGAGCGTCCGACGAGGCCTCCGACGACGCTGCCCCCTCGGTGGCCGCCGGCTCCTCGCCGACCGCGGACGCCCCGGCGGGCGCGTCGTCCGTGTCCGCCCCCGAAGCCGACCCCGACCCCGAGTCCGCGACCGCCTCGGCCGCGGCACCGGCGCCGTCCGACACGTCCGCGGTGTCCGCACCGCCCGTGCCGTCCTCCCGGACGCCGGCCGGGCGTTCCCGGTCCCGCCCCTGCGCCCGCTCGCCGTCCCGCAGCACCCTGTCGGGGGACTCGCCCACGTAACCCAGCCTCCTCAACGCCCGGCGGGGCACCGGCCGACCCGATTTCGGGAAGCCGACGCCCCGCCCCGTGTACCTGTACAGTCTCCGCCACCGGCGGCCCTCCGGCTGCCCACACCCCGCCCGACCGGCACCGATTGCCGCCGCACGGCCGCACCGCGGCCCGTTCACCGCTCAGACGCCGCCCCCGAGACCGCCGGTTCCGCGCCCCGGCGGCAAGGTCACGATTCGGAGGCGTACTCGACAAGCCCGTGTGAGAGGCGTCACGCTGTTTCCCATCCACGCGGGGAGGCTTGGATGGGCAAGAGCCGCAGAACTGTTCCCGAGGAACTCTTGCTGCTCGCCCTGGACCCGACCACGGGTACCACGGCGCAGCCGCAGACCCTCGACCTCGGACTCGCCGGGGCACAGCTCGTCGAGCTGTCCCTGGCCGGACGGATCGTCCCGGAGGGCGACCGGATCGCCGTGGTGCTGCCACGGCCGACCGGCGACCCGACCCTGGACCATGCACTGGAGCTGCTGCGCCGACGCGGCAGTCCGGTCCGTGCCGCGCACTGGATCGGCGGGCCCCGGCTGGGGCTGCGGCAGACCTACCTGGCGCACCTGGAGAGGTGCGGCATGGTCACCGCCGTGCCGGGCCAGGTGTGCGGGGTGCTGCCGACGACGCGTTATCAGGCGTCGGACGACTGCACCAACGCCGCGATCAAGCAGCGGCTGGACACCGCGATCCGCACCGGCGTGCCGCCGGACCCGCGGACGGCCGCACTCGCCGCCCTGGCCCACTCGGTGGGTCTGGGCAAGCACCTGTACCCGGGCAACGAGGGACGGTCCTCACGGTCGCGGCTGCGCGACCTGATCCGTTACGACCCGCTGGGCGGGATGGTCGCGCACGCCGTGATGGACGTGCAGAACGGCCTGCCGTCGCAGCAGAACCGTTCCTCCCAGGCCGCAGGCGGCCCGGCGGGCTCGGGTCGACCGGTCCAGCGCGGAGCCGGTCGCGGCGGCCCCGGCGGCCGGGTCGCGGCGCCCCGGGTGGGCGTCCGCTGAGGCGACGGGCCTCGGCTCCGACCGCACCGCCCAGCACCGCAGCACCGCAGCACCACCAGCACCGCAGCACCGCAGCACCGAGCCGAAGCACCAGGCAGCAAGCACCGAGCACCACCAGGCACCGCACCGCCGGCAACCGCACCGCGACGAGCCGCACCGGGGGCACCGGGGGCACACCCGCCGCGGCAGACCGGCAGGACGGTGCCGCAGCACCCGGCACCGGCACCGGCACCGGCACCGCAAGGGCGTACGCCACCGCCGCACCGCACTCGCGGGCGGGAGGGGGCGCGCGCCGCGCAGTCGGCGCCGTCGTCCGGCGGTGAGCAACCAGGAGCACGGAGGGGCGGTCGCCCGCGACGGAAGTCGCCGGGCGACCGCCCCTCCGCCGTCCCCGAGGGCGGCCGGACCGCCGCGGGGGCCCGGCCGCACCCCGTCCCGGGAACACCCCGCAGCCGTACGCCGGACAGACTGGCGGCACGTACCGCCTGCACGTGCCACCAGCACATCCGCGCCCGCCGGGCGCGCCCTGCACCACCGTCACCGCACCACCGCTGTACCGCCAGAGAACCGCCGCAGCACCACCGGATCGGGCCGTCACCCGCCCTACCACTCGGTAGCATCCACTGTCTCGCCGAAGCGCTTTTCCGATGATCTGTTCTACCGCGCTCCTGTGATTCCCCGGCGCCGACCTGATCCAAGGTGTCATGCTGCTCAGAGCCAGGGGGGTTGGTCCCAAGTGTCCACAGTGTTCCGAGGACTGCCGTTCCAACGATCACCAGAGGTCCGGCCGGAGGTCGACGTGTCCGCGAACATCAATCCCACCGTGCGCCGCAGGCGCCTGGGCTCCGAGCTCCGCAAGCTCCGCGAGGGCCTCTCCATGACGGCCGAAGAGGTGGCCGGCCGGCTGATGGTCTCCCAGTCGAAGATCAGCCGCCTGGAGAACGGCCGCCGCAGCATCAGCCAGCGCGACGTGCGCGACCTCTGCGACGTCTACAACGTCACCGACGAGGCGATGCGCGCCAGTCTGATGGAGATGGCCCGGGAGTCCCGGCAGCGCGGCTGGTGGCACGACTTCAACGACATGCCGACCCCGTACAGCGTCTACATCGGCCTGGAGGCCGAGGCCTCCTCGATCCGCGCCTACGAGTCCTCGTTCGTCCCCGGCCTGCTGCAGACCGAGCAGTACGCCCAGGCCGTGGTCGAGGGCACCCAGCCGGACACCGACGCGCTCGCCGTCCAGCGCCGGGTGCAGGTCCGGATGAAGCGCCAGGACCGCGTCAACGGCGAGAACCAGCTCGGCAGCCTCTGGACCGTCATAGACGAGTCGGTGCTGCGCCGGGAGGTCGGCGGGCGGGCCGTGATGGCCGATCAGCTGAAGCACATGCTGGAACTGAGCCAGCGTCCCAACATCACCATCCAGGTGATCCCGTTCTCCCAGGGGGCCCACCCCGGTATGACCGGGACATTCTCCCTGCTGGAGTTCCCCGAGTCAGCCGATTCCACAGTTGTCTACTTCGAAGGGGTGACGAGCGATCTCTACCTGGAGAAGGAGGCCGACGTGCGCCGCTATACCTCTCTCTACGACCACCTGCGGGCCGCCGCGCTCGGGGTGGCCGAGAGTCGGTCACTGATAGCCACGATTGCGGAGGACTACCACGCATGAGCACCACCTTCGAGAGCGGGACGGTCTGGCGGAAGAGCAGCCACAGCGGCGGCAACGGCGCGTGTGTGGAGATCGCCACACCGGTCGAGGGCGCGGTGGCGGTCCGGGACTCGAAGGACCCGCAGGGCCCGCAGCTGCACTTCTCGGCCGAGGCGTGGCAGGCGTTCGCCGGGGCCGCCGGAGCAGGGGCGTTCGGCGCGTTCTGATCCACGTCCACCGTTCTCGGAGCAGGTGCCCGTAGCGGCGCCCGTCGCCCTCCCGGCGGCGGGCACCGCTACGGGCACCTCTGTGTTCGGGGCTGCCGGGCGAGGGCCCGCCCACGCGAGGGCCCGCCCGGGCAAAGGCCCCGCCGGCCGGCCCCGTCCGCCCGCGGCCGGCGGTCCGGCTCAGCCCAGAACCGGGTAGCGGGCCGCCCAGGCCGCGCCCGCCGCGGCGTCGGGGCCGTGCAGCTCCGGCCCGTGCATCAGCTCCAGGACGAAGTCGTCCGCCAGTTCCAGCAGTGCCGCGCGCCCCTCCACACCGGCCACCAGGCCGGGCGGCAGCGCGGTGTCCCCGTGCAG
This sequence comes from Kitasatospora sp. NPDC090091, assembly GCF_044747365.1. Classification (NCBI taxonomy): domain Bacteria; kingdom Bacillati; phylum Actinomycetota; class Actinomycetes; order Kitasatosporales; family Streptomycetaceae; genus Kitasatospora; species Kitasatospora sp. NPDC090091. The sequence goes on along the minus strand of NZ_JBIVDY010000008.1, from coordinate 233,112 downwards.
GACGCCGAGCAGGTTGCCGCAGATCGCGCCGGTGGAGTCGCTGTCGCCCGAGTGGTTCACCGCCAGCAGCAGGCCCGAGCGGACGTCGTGGGCCACCAGCGCGCAGTACACCCCGATGGCCAGCGCCTCCTCGGCGACCCACCCCTCCCCCAGGGCCTCGACCCGCTCGGCGGACGGCTCCCCGGCCCGGACCGCGTCCAGTGCCGCCCGCAGCGCCGTCGTGGTCTCCTCGTGCGCGGGCCGCTCGGAGAGCAGGGCCAGCGCCAGGTGGACCCCCTCCTCCAGGGTGCCGCCGCGGGCCGCGGTCTGGACGATCACCGCGAGCGCGCCCGCCGAGAGGTAGCCGGTGGGGTGGCCGTGCGTCAGCACCGAGCACTCCACGGCCAGCTGGAAGACCAGGCCCGGGTCCCAGGTGGTGAGCAGCCCGAACGGAGCCGCCCGCATCACCGTTCCGCAGCCCTTGGAGTGGGGGTTCTTGGGCGCCTCCAGCGTGCCGAGGCGTTCGGCGTCCGGCCCGGAGAGGCCGGAGAGGCAGGCCTGGCCGGGCGCGCGCTGGGCGTACAGCCACTCCTCACGGCCGAGCCAGCCGAGGTCGGCCCGCCGCTCGTCCGGCCCCCAGTCGCGCTGGGTGGCGGCCCAGCGCAGGTAGGCGAGGTGGAGGTCGGTCGGCGGGTGCCAGCTGCCGGTGTCCCGGCGGATGTGGGCCCGGATCAGCCCGTCCAGGGTGAACAGCACCATCTGGGTGTCGTCGGTGACCGCACCGAGCCGCCCGTACGCGGGGACGTAGCCGGTGACGCCCTGCGGGCCGTGCACCGCACGGATCTTCTCCAACGACTCGAACTCGATGCCGGCGCCGAGCGCGTCGCCGATCGCGCCGCCCAGCAGACAGCCCCGCACCCGGCTGCGGAAGTCCTGTTGCTGTGCGCGTGACCAGAGTGGCATCACGACGGGAGGCCTTTCGTCCGGGAAGCGGGCCGCGCGACGGTGCCGGTCGCGCGCGCCCCCGACTGTATTCGAATGGCCGTACAAGTCGAGGGGTGGACCGGAACACCAGCACTTCAACAAAATGTTGCTGCGCCGCCATGCGGCGGCAACGGCCCGCCACCCCGGGCTGCCTACCGTGCCGGGCCATGACCATCTCCCGCACCCGTCTGGCCACCGCGATCGCCCTGACCGGCACGCTGGCCCTCGGCACCCCGGCGCTCGCCGTCGCCGCCCCGGCCGGCTCCCCCGCCCCGGCCGCCGCCCGGCACACCGCGCACGCCGTCCCGTTCACCGCCGCCACCGTGACCCAGCAGGCCGACGGCAGCTTCACCCTCGCCTGGGCCGCCCAGGGCACCCGCGGCGTCACCGTCTACGCCGGCACCGACCCGGAGGACATCCGCCACCGCAAGCCCGTCGCCAAGGGCGCCGGCACCGCGACCGTCACGGTCACCGGCCTGGCCGCCGCCGACCGCTGGTACTTCGAGCTCGTCCCCGACCGCGGCGAGTCGCTGGTCGTCGCCGACCGCTCGCTGCACCTCGCCTCCGCGCCCAACTTCCGCGACGCGGGCGGCTACCGCACCGCCGACGGCCAGTGGGTCCGGATGGGCGTCGTCTACCGCTCCGGCGACCTCTCCAAGCTGACCGACCAGGACCTCGCCAAGCTCCGCCGCCTCGGCATCCGCACCGTCTTCGACCTGCGCACCCCCGCCGAGCAGAAGGCCGCCCCGGACCGCATCCCGGCCGGCGCCACGGCCGTGGACGCCAACGTGCTCGGTGTCGCCGACACCGGCGCGTTCAACGTCACCAGCCCGCAGGCCGCCGTCCAGGCCATGATCGACGCCGAGCGGACGATGGTCTCCGCCGACAGCGCGAAGACGGCCTACCACTCGGTGCTCGACTCCCTGGTGGAGCGCGACGACGAGAACGTCCTCTTCCACTGCACCGCAGGCAAGGACCGCACCGGCTGGGCGTCCGCCGCGCTGCTCACCGCGCTCGGCGTGCCGCGCGAGACCGTCGAGGCCGACTACCTGGCCAGCAACACCTACCGGGCCGCCGAGAACGCCGCCACCCTGGCCAAGCTGCCGCCGGCCTACCAGGCGATCTACAAGCCGCTGCTGGACGTCCGGCCGGAGTACCTGAACGCAGGCTTCGACGAGGTGCAGCAGAAGTTCGGCTCGTTCGACGCCTACCTGAAGTCCGGCCTCGGCCTGGACCAGCGGGACCTGCGCGACCTGCGCAGCCAGCTGCTCGTCGGCTGAACCGCGGCCGACCGGGTCCGAACCGCCGGCCGGGCCCCCGGCCTGACCGGTGACCGGACCGCTGACCGACCGCCGGGCCGGGCCGTGCACCCGGCCCGGCCCGGCCCGGTCCCGGGCGTCAGTCCAGGACCGGCAGCAGCTCCGGCAGGTGCCCGTCCGAGGCCAGCGCCGCGGCCCGGCGCTCGGCCGGCACGTCCCCGTACGTGGTGGTGCGCTGGCGGTGCGGGCGGCCCGCCGCCTCCGCGATCGCCTGGAGGTCCCGCACCGACTTGTAGCTCCCGTACGCCGAGCCGGCCATCCGCGAGATGGTCTCCTCCATCAGCGTGCCGCCCAGGTCGTTGGCGCCCGAGCGGAGCATCTCGGCCGCGCCCTCGGCGCCCAGCTTCACCCAGCTGGTCTGGATGTTGGGGATGTGCGGGTGGAGCAGCAGCCGCGCCATCGCCACCACCGCCCGGTTGTCCCGGGCGGTCGGGCCGGGCCGGGCGATGCCGGCCAGGTAGACCGGCGCGTTGGTGTGGATGAACGGCAGCGTCACGAACTCGGTGAAACCGCCGGTGCGCTGCTGGATCTCCGCGAGCAGCCGCAGGTGGCCCAGCCAGTGCCGAGGGGTGTCCACGTGCCCGTACATCATCGTGGACGAGGAGCGGATGCCCAGCTCGTGCGCGGTGGTGACGACCTCCACCCAGGTCGCGGCCGGCAGCTTGCCCTTGGTCAGCACCCAGCGGACGTCGTCGTCCAGGATCTCGGCGGCCGTGCCCGGGATGGTGTCCAGGCCCGCCTCCTTGGCCCGCTGCAGCCACTCGCGGATCGACAGGCCGGTCCGGGTCGCGCCGTTGACCACCTCCATCGGCGAGAAGGCGTGCACGTGGATGCCCGGCACCCGCTCCTTCACCGCCCGCGCGATGTCGAAGTAGGCGGTGCCGGGCAGGTCCGGATGGATGCCGCCCTGCATGCAGACCTCGGTGGCGCCGACCTCCCAGGCCTGCGCGGCCCGGTCGGCGACCTGCTGCAGCGAGAGGGTGTAGGCGTCGGCGTCGGTGCGGCGCTGCGCGAAGGCGCAGAACCGGCAGCCGGTGTAGCAGACGTTGGTGAAGTTGATGTTCCGGGTGACGCAGTAGGTGACGTCCTCCCCGACCGCGTCGCGGCGGACGTCGTCGGCGATCCGGCAGAGCGCGTCCAGGGCCGGGCCGTCCGCGTGGAACAGCGCCAGCGCCTGGTCGTCCGTCAGCCGGGTCGGATCGTCGGCCGCCGTCGCCAGGGCGGTCCGCAGGTCCCCGGCCAGCCGCTCGGGGGCGCCCTCGGCGAGGACCCGCTCGCGCAGCACCTCCCAGTCGCCGTAGACGTCCTCGAAATCGGCGCGCCGGTCGCCGGTGCGGCCCTCGGTGTCGATGGCGGTGTGCAGGTCCGTCCGCCCGTACGAGGCGGGCAGGTCCTCCGGCTCCTGCCACGGGTGGCCCTGGACCACCGCGTCCGGGCGGGCCAGGCCGGTCTCCGGGTCGGCCAGTGCACGGACGTGCGGCAGCACCCGCGGGTCCAGCCACGGCTCGCCGCGGCGGACGTACTCCGGGTAGACGGCCAGGCGCTCACGCAGCTCGAAGCCGGCCGCCGCCGAGTGCTCGGCCAGCCGGTCGATCTGCGGCCAGGGACGCTCGGGGTTCACGTGGTCGGGCGTCAGCGGCGAGACCCCGCCCCAGTCGTCGATCCCGGCACCGATCAGCCGCGCGTACTCGCCGTCCACCAGGTTCGGCGGGGCCTGCAGACAGGCCGACGGGCCCATGATGTGGCGGGCCACGGCCACCGTGGCGACCAGCTCGTCCAGCTCGGCGTCGGGCATGCCGCGCATCGCCGTGTCCGGCTTGGCGCGGAAGTTCTGCAGGATCAGCTCCTGGATGCCGTGGTAGGCGCGGGCGACCCGGCGCAGCGCGAACAGCGACTCGGCGCGCTCGTCGTAGGTCTCGCCGATGCCGATCAGCAGCCCGCTGGTGAAGGGGACGGAGCTGCGCCCGGCGTCCTCCAGCACCCGCAGCCGGACGGCCGGCTCCTTGTCGGGCGAGCCGTGGTGCGGGCCGCCGGGCTCGCTCCACAGCCGCGTCGCGGTGGTCTCCAGCATCATGCCCATCGAGGCCGACACCGGCTTGAGCCGCTGGAAGTCCGTCCAGCTCAGCACCCCGGGGTTGAGGTGCGGCAGCAGGCCGGTCTCCTCCAGAATGCGGATCGACATCGCCCGGACGTAGGCGATGGTGTCGTCGTACCCGTGGGCGTCCAGCCACTCGCGGGCCTCCGGCCAGCGGTCCTCGGGCTTGTCCCCGAGCGTGATCAGGGCCTCCTTGCAGCCCAGTTCGGCACCCCGTCGGGCCACCTCCAGCACCTCGTCCGGGGACATGTACATCCCGTGCCCGGCCCGGCGCAGCTTGCCGGGGACGGTGGCGAAGGTGCAGTAGTGGCACTTGTCCCGGCAGAGCCGGGTGAGCGGGACGAACACGCTCCTGGAGTAGGTGATGACGCCGGGGCGGCCGGCCGCGGCGAGGCCCGCGTCGCGCACCCGGGCGGCGCTCGCACAGAGGTCCGCCAGGTCGTCGCCTCTGGCCTGGAGCAGCACCGCCGCCTCGGCCGCGTCCAGCGCGACACCGTCCCGGGCGCGGCGCAGGGCCCGCCGCATCGCGTTCGACGTCGGGGAGATGGTTCCGTCCATGGCGCGACCCTACGCCAGTTCTCGTACGTCCGGAGTAGCCGACCCTGAGGACGTATCAGGGTCGGCTGCGCCGCGAGGTCGACCCCGATCTGGCCCTGCAGGGCGATGACTCCGGCGCCTCCCGGGCTTGTAATGGAGACCAGAGAGACGAACTCGGTCACGGTTACGGAGGGGTTGGACGCCATGACGGACGAAAGGCCGGCTGAGCGGCATCAGGACGACGGGGGTGCCCCGTACCGCGCCGGACGGCGCACCGCGGTACGGGTGGCGGTCCCGGTGGCGGTGGCGGCGGTGATCGCGGCCGGGGTCGGCCTGGTCCCGGCCCTCGCGGCCGACTCGCCGCCGGACCTGCCGGCGCTGACGGCGGAGCAGCTGGTGGCGAAGGCGCTCGGCTCGCAGACGCAGACGCTCTCCGGCACCGTCGCGGTCTCCGCCGACCTCGGCGTGCCGAGCCAGCTGCTGGCGGCCGGCGGCGGCGTCGGCTCGGGCGGCACCGGCGGCGCCAGGCCGTCGGCGGCCGCGCCGGAGGCCAAGCTGACCGAGCTGCTCGGCGGCGAGCACACCCTGCGGGTCGCGGTGGACGGCCCGGACCGCCAGCGGGTCGGCCTGGTCGAGAAGCTGGCCGGGTACGAGCTGATCCACAACGGCGACCAGGTCTGGGCCTGGGACAGCAGCACCAACGAGGCGGTGCACCTGACCGCCCCGCAGGGCGCCGGCCGGGGCGCCCACGGCGGCCTGCCGGGCGGCTTCGGCGGCGCGGACGGCAAGGCGCCGCTGACCGGGGTGCCGGCCACCCCGCAGGAGGCGGCCCGTCAGTTCCTCACCGCGAGCGCGGGCACCACCGCCGTCACCGTCGACGGCACCACCACCGTCGCCGGGCAGAAGGCGTACCGGCTCAGCGTGAAGCCCACCCAGCCCGGCTCGACCATCGGCGAGGTCCGGATCGCGGTGGCCGCCGAGAACGGCGTGCCGCTCGCGGTGCTGGTCAAGGACACCGACGGCGGCAAGGTGTTCGACCTCCACTTCACCGAGGTGTCGTTCGACCGGCCGTCCGCCAAGACCTTCGACTTCACCGTGCCCAAGGGTGCCAAGGTGACGGAGCAGAAGGCCGGGAACGAGCCGAAGGCTCCGTCCGAGCAGGAGGTGCGCGAGGCGGCCGAGGGGCTGAACGTGGTCGGCGAGGGCTGGACGGCGGTGCTCAGCGCCAAGCTGCCGACCGGCGAGGTCCCGGTTCCGGCCGAGGGCCGGCACGGCAAGTCCGGCAAGTCCGCGCCGCAGAGCCCGCTGGCTCTGGCGAAGTCGCTCGGCAAGCCGGTCGAGGGCGGCTCGCTGATCAGCACCAAGGTGCTGAACGTGCTGGTCACCGACGACGGCCGGGTCTTCGCGGGCGCGGTGACGCTGCCGGTGCTGCAGAGTGCGGCCGGGGTGAAGTAAGTGACCAAGGCTCCTGTAACGGGGGACGTTACGGAGCCGGCCGGGGGCCGGGGCGCCGATGTGCGCCCGGCCCCCGCGGCCGTTCCCTCCCGTACCCCGGCCTCGGCTCCGTCCGACGACGATGTGATCAGAACCCGGGGGCTGACCAAGCGCTTCCGCGGCGGCCAGCTCGCCGTGGACGGGCTGGACCTGACCGTGCCGCGCGGCTCGGTCTTCGGCTTCCTCGGCCCCAACGGCTCCGGCAAGACCACCACCATCCGAATGCTGATGGGCCTGATCGCGCCCAGCTCCGGCGTGGCCACCGTGCTCGGCGAGTCGATGCCGCAGTCGGTCGGCTCGGTGCTGCCCCGGGTCGGCGCGCTGATCGAGGGCCCGGCCCTCTACGGCTTCCTCTCCGGCCGGGACAACCTGGCCCGCTTCGACGCGGCCGACCCGACCGCCGACCCGCGCACCCGGCAGCGGCGCGTCGCCGAGGCACTGGACCGGGTCGGGCTCACCGCCGCGGCCGGCAAGAAGGCCCGGGCGTACTCCCTGGGCATGAAGCAGCGGCTCGGGCTTGCCTCGGCGCTGCTCCAGCCGCGCGAGCTGCTGGTGCTGGACGAACCGACCAACGGCCTCGACCCGCAGGGCATGCGGGAGATCCGGGCGCTGGTCCGCGAGGTCGCCGCCGAGGGGACGACCGTCTTCCTCTCCTCCCACCTGCTGGACGAGATCGAGCAGGTCTGCACCCACGCCGCGGTGATGTCGCGCGGCCGGCTGCTGGTGCAGGGGACGGTCGCCGAGCTGGCTGCCCGGGCCCAGGGCCGGCTGGTGGTCCGCACCCCGGACGTGGCGCGGGCCGCCGAGGTGCTGGCGGCCCGGCAGGTCACCGACCTGCGCTCCGCCGAGGGCCGGGTGGACGGCGAGCTGGACGCGCCGGCCGACGACGTGCTGCCGGCGATCTGCGCGGCGCTGGTCGAGGCCGGGGTACGGGTGCGTGGCTTCGGTGTGGAGCGGGGCACGTTGGAGGACGCCTTCGTGGCGCTGACCGGGGAGGGCTTCGATGTCGCGGGCTGAATCGTCGCGGGCCGAGGTGTCACCGGCCACGGTGTCAGCGGCCGAGGTGTCGCGGGCCGGGATGCCGCGGGCCGGCCTGCTGGAGCCCCCCGTCGCCGGGCGGCGGCCGCAGACGGCGGCCGGGTTCCTGGCGCTGTTCCGCAACGAGCTGCTGCTGACCTTCCGCCGGGTGCGGACCATGGTGCTGCTGGGCATCCTGGCCGTGCTGCCGGTCCTGATCGGTGTGGTGGTCCGGATCGAGACGGACGGGCCGCGCGGCGGCGACGGTCCGGCCTTCATCGCACAGGTGACGCAGAACGGCCTCTTCCTGGTCTTCACCGCGCTCGCGGTGGCGCTGCCGGTCTTCCTGCCGATGACGGTCGGCGTGGTCGCCGGCGACGCGGTGGCCGGCGAGGCCGCGAGCGGCACGCTGCGCTACCTGCTGGTCGCCCCGGCCGGGCGGACCAGGCTGCTCGCCGCCAAGTTCGCCGCCGGGCTGGCGTTCTGCCTGGCGGCCACCCTGACCGTCGCCCTGGCGGCCCTGGCCACCGGTGCGGCGCTGTTCCCGCTCGGCGACGTCACGCTGATCTCGGGCGAGACCATCGGCCTCGGCTCGGCGCTGGTGCGGGCCGTGCTGGTGGCCCTGGTGGTGGCCGCCTCGCTGGCCGGGCTGGTCTCGATCGGGCTCTTCGTCTCGACGCTCACCGGCAGCGGCATCGCGGCGATGGCCGCCACCGTCGGCCTGATGATCACCGTGCAGATCCTGGACAGCTTCCCGCAGCTGCACGCGATCCAGCCGTTCCTGTTCACCCACCACTGGCTGAGCTTCGGGGACCTGCTGCGGGAGCCGATGTACTGGGACGGCGTGCTGAAGAACCTCGGGCTGCAGGCGGCGTACATCGCGGTGTTCGGCTCGGCCGCCTGGGCGCGGTTCACCAGCCGGGACATCACCGCGTAGCGGGGCGGTGGGATCGGCGGGCGGGCGGGCCGCCCTGGCCGCCCGCCCTGGCCGCCCGCCCGCTCCGGCGGGGCGGCGGCGGACGTCGGCGGGGCGTCGGGGCGGGCCCTCAGCGGGCGGGGGCCGGCGCGGTGTCGGTCGGGGCGATGTCGGTCGGCGCGGTGTCGGTCGGGGCGGTGTCGGTCGGGGCCGCGGTGGCGGCCTCCAGCCGGGCCAGGGCGGCCGCGCGCGCCAGCCGGTCGGCCCGCACCCTGCGCACGGCGTCCCAGGTGAGCACCGCGAGCGCGGCCCAGACCAGGGCGAACCCGGCCCAGCGGGCGGGCGGCATCGACTCGTGGAACACTGCGATGCCGATCAGGAACTGGAACACCGGCGCCAGGTACTGCAGCAGCCCGAGCATGGTGAGCGGCACCCGGACGGCGGCCGCGCCGAAGCAGAGCAGCGGGATCGCGGTGATCACCCCGCTGACCATCAGCAGCCCCGAGTGCCCCCAGCCGTACTCGCCGGCCACGGTGTGCCCGAAGGTGCCCTTCCCGCTGAGCTCCAGGTGGACGAGGTACCCGAGGGCGAACGGGAACATGAAGGCGCTCTCGGCCGCCAGGCTCTCCAGGCCGCTCAGCCCGACCTTCTTCTTCAGCAGGCCGTAGGTGGCGAAGGAGAGCGCCAGGGTCAGCGCGATCCAGGGCAGCCGCCCGTACCCGATCGTCAGGACCGCGACCGCGAGCGCGCCGATCCCGACGGCGGCCCACTGCGCCGCCCGCAGCCGCTCCTTGAGCACCAGGACGCCGAAGGCGATGGTCACCAGCGGGTTGATGAAGTAGCCGAGGCTGGTCTCCACCACGTGGCCGGCGTTGACGCCCCAGATGTAGACGCCCCAGTTGACCGAGATCACGGCGGCGGCGGTGCCCAGCATGGCGAGCCGGCGCGGCTGGCGCAGCAGCGGGCGTATCCAGCCCCAGTGCCGCTGGGCGACCAGCAGCAGCACGACCGCGACCAGGGACCAGACCATCCGGTTGGCCAGGATGTCGTCGGCTGCGCCCGGCTCCAGCAGCGGCCAGAACAGGGGGAAGAGCCCCCAGATGCCGTATGCGGCGAACCCGTACCAGAGTCCTCTTCCGGCCTCCTGCTGCCCTGTCTCCGGCATTGACCGCCTGCCCTCCGCGCGCGCCTGTGTCGAGCCGACGGTAGCGGGCGCAGGGGCAGGCTGTCATCTCCGTATTCCGTTTTTGGTCATGACAGGGCGTGGCTGGACGGCCGCCTCAGCCCTTCAGCGCGGCGCGCACGCTGTCCGCCAGCGGGACGGTCGGGCGCCCGATCAGGCGGGCCAGGTCGCCGGGGGTGCCGGCCAGCTCACCGCGCGCGATGCCGGCGTCCACGTCCACCAGGACCTCGGCGAAACCCTCCGGCAGGCCCGCGCCGACCAGCACCTCGCGGTGCTCGGCCGGGGTCACCTCGCGGTGCCCGACCGGCCGGCCCGAGGCCTTCGCCAGCTCGGCGGCCAGCTCCGGCAGGCTCCACGCGACGTCGCCGCTCAGCTCGTAGACGGTGTCCGCGTGGCCCTTCCCGTCGCCCGCGCCGACCAGCACCGCCACGGCCGCGTCGGCGTAGTCCTTGCGCGGGGCACTGGCGATCCGGCCCTCGCCGGCGCTGCCGATCACGATGCCGCGGGCCACCGTCCCGGCGGCGTCGCCCAGGTAGTTCTCGGTGTACCAGCCGTTGCGGAGGAAGGAGTAGGGCAGGCCGGACTCCCGGATCGCCGCCTCGGTCGCCTTGTGCTCGTCGGCCAGCCGGAAGGTGGCCGCGCCCGGCGCACTGGTGTAGGCGAGCAGCGCGACCCCGGCCGCGCGCGCCGCCTCGACCACCGCGGTGTGCTGCGGGATGCGGCGGCCGACCTCGCTGCCGGAGATCAGCAGCACCCGGTCGCCGGCCCCGAAGGCGCCGACCAGGCTCTCCGGCCGGTCGTAGTCGACCTCCCGGACGGTCACGCCGCGCGCGGCGAGGTCGGCGGCCTTCCCGGCGGAGCGGACGGCCACGGCCACCTCGCTCGCGGGCACCCTGGCCAGCAGGCCCTCGACGACCAGACGGCCGAGCTGTCCGGTGGCTCCGGTGACGACGTACATGATGCGGCTCCCTCGTTCGGGTGATGCGACGATTCGCTGTCTCGTTGACCTCGAAACTAACCCTAGGGACTGCACTTACTTCCGGAAAGTACGCACTTCAAAGTAGGGTACTGACATGGAGGTAATGACCCAGCTCGACCGTGACCGCCGACTGCCCCCGCCGGACGTCTTCGACCGCATGTGCCCCTCGCGCGGGGTGCTGGAGCACGTCACCAGCCGCTGGGGCGTGCTCGTCCTCGGCGCCCTCGACGAGCGCGGCTACCGCTTCAGCGAGCTGCGGCGGAAGGTCTCGGGGGTGAGCGAGAAGATGCTCGCCCAGACCCTGCAGACCCTGGAGCGCGACGGCTTCGTCCTGCGCGAGGCCCACCCGGTCATCCCGCCCCGGGTCGACTACAGCCTGACCCCGCTGGGCCGGGAGGCCGCCCGGCTGGTCGCGGCCCTCGCCCACTGGTCCGAGGAGCGCGTCCCGGCCGTCCTCTCGGCCCGCGCCGAGTACGACGCCCGCCCGCGCTGACGGTGGCCCGCACTGACGGGGCCCGGGGGACCGGGTCCGCGGTGCGGACCGGCGCGCGGTTGTGGGCCGCGGCCCGCGGCTGGGCGCTCCTGCCCGTGGCCGCGGCGGGGTGCGGACCGCGGGTTGCGGGGTGCGGACCTCGGGTTGCACGGATCGCCCAGGAATCCTGCACGCATCGAACACCCCTGTGTCCCGCCCACCCCTAGGCTGACCTGCGGGATCACCCGGGAGCGGCGCTCCTCGGTGGTGCCCGGGCACGGGGGTCCCGGGCACCACCCCGAGATTCGGCGCCGACTCGGAGGGTCGCGGGGGTCGCGCCGGCTCCTCGGGGACCGCGCCGGCTCGGGGGCGCGCCGGGGGGCGGCACGCGGGCCGATCGAGGGATCCACGATCGGCCGGGCGGCCGACCCGCGGTGTCCCGGCTACCGCATCCCGGCTACGGCTTCCGGTGCGTCTCGATCAGCGCCGCCAGGCCGTCCAGGACCCGGGCCAGGCCGAAGGCGTACGCGTGATCCGGGCTGTACGCGCCGCCGTGGGTCTCCCCGACAGCGGCACCCACGCGCGCCGCGACCGGGTAGCGCTCCGGGTCCAGGACGCGTGCGAGCAACTCGGCGTTCGCGGACCACCACTGCTCGTCGCTCATCCGGCTGTCCTGCTCGGCGCCGCGCTCGTCGGCGGCCATCCGGGCGCAGGTCTGCACGAAGCCGAGCAGGTGGGTGAGGGCGGCGTCCAGCTCCATGTCCGGCAGGCCGGTGCCCTCCAGGGCACGCAGCTCGTACTCGTACTTGGCCATCAGCCCCGGCCCGAGCGGCGGGCGGCTGGTGGCGATCCCGGCGACCCAGGGGTGGGCCCGGTGCAGCGCCCGGTTGTCGTCCGCCACCGCGGCCACCCGGGCGCGCCAGCCGTCGCCGGCGGGGTCGGTGCGCCGCATGGTCGCGTACACGGTGTCCAGCATCAGGTCCAGCAGCTCGGCCTTGCCCGGCACGTAGGTGTAGAGCGCCATAGCCGAAACCCCGAGCTCCTGGGCGACCCGGCGCATCGTCACGGCATCCACGCCCTCGGCGTCCGCCAGCGCGATCGCCGCGGCGGCGATCTCCGCCGGGGACTTCGCCTGCCGCGGGCCGCGACGGCCCGGCTTCTCCTCCGCCGAGAGCCCCCAGAGCAGGGCCAGCGTCCGGGCGGGATCCCCCGCGCTGCTGCGATCGCTTGCCATGGACCGATCCTTTCACGCCCGCACCCCGCCCGGCCGGGCTACCGTCGGCCCATGACCGACGCCGCCCCCGACACCGCCCCGAACGCCCGGCCCGAACCGCTCCCGGGCACCTCGACCGTGCAACCGCTGCGCCCGCGCGTCACCTGTCGCCGCTGCCACCGCCCTTTGCACGACCCGGAGTCGCGCATGCTCCGGCTCGGACCCGAGTGCCGCGACCCGGCCGAGCGCGTCCCGCGGCACGAGGTCGACCAGGACCCGCTGCCGGGCCTGGCCTGATCCGCGGCGGGACGGCTCCGAGGCGGGACGACTGCGGAGCGGGACGGCTCCGGGGGCCGGCCGGGCGGCCTCCAACGCCCCGCCCGGCTGCGGGCCGACACCCCAACTCCTCTCCCGCAGGCGGGAATCCCGTGCGGTCCGAGCAAACACACCGAGTTCTCGACAGCCCTGCTGCGGACTTGTCACGTCCGCGTCCGGCCGCTAGCCCGCCGCCGTCCCGCCGCGCTATCAACGTCCTTAGGAGGACCGCCACTTGGCGGTCCCGAGCAACCGGGGGACTTCACATGACCACGATCCGCACCGGCAGGACCGCGCCCGCGTTCATCGTCCTCGCCGCGGTCGGCGCACTCGCCCTGACCGCCTGCAACGACGACAGCTCGTCCGACGCGGCCCAGACCGCTCCGCCCACCGCCGCCGCGCCGACCTCCGGCCCGGCCGCCGCACCCACCACCCCGGCCGGCCAGGCCACCCCGAGCACGCCGGCCGGTTCGGCCGGCGCGTCCAGCCCGGCCGCTCCCGCCCCGACCGGCAGTGCGCCCGCGGCCGGGGGCGGCGGGCCGTTCGCGACCCCGGGCCAGACCTTCAAGATCGGCCAGCCGGCCCAGATCCAGTTCACCTCCGGCAGCACCAAGGGCACCGTCGCGCTGACCGTGACCTCGATCGACGCCGGCGACCCGGCCGACCTCGAACCCCTGAAGCTCGGCGACAAGGTCAAGGGCCTGATGCCGTACTACATCCGCTACAGCATCACGAACACCGGCACCACCGATCTGTCCCACACCAGCGTGGACCACATGAAGGGCCTGCTGCCGGACGGCACCGAGGCCCAGGAGGTCATGGTCATCGGGAACTTCGCCAAGTGCCCGAGCCCCTCACTGCCGAAGGGCTTCACCAACGGCCAGACCGCACAGTCCTGCTCGCTGGCGGTCGCCCCGGCGGCCACCAAGGTGACCGGCGCCGAGTACTGGGGCTCGCCCTACACCCTCGGCAAGGGCGTCAACTGGAAGTAGCCGCGCGCAAGGGGTCACGGGGCAAGGGGCCACGGGGCGCGGCCGCGGGGAGCGGCCGCACGCCCGGTCGGCGGGCGAATCGAGAGGCATCCCGGGTTTCGCAGGATTCCTCCTTGCCAGATTCTCCGTACGTTGTACAGTGTACGGCGTACGGGATAATCGCCGACGAGAGGGCACGCACTCATGCAGATCACCGGCTCCGCTGTATCGCTCACCGTCGAGGACGTCGCCGCCTCCGCCGCCTTCCTGGAGCAGCACTTCGGGTTCGCCGAGCAGATGGCGGCCGACGGCTTCGCCTCACTCGGCCGCGACGACGCCGGGATGAACGTCGTCTACCTGAAGCGCGGCACCGACGTCCTGCCCGAGGGGTTCCGCGACCAGCACGCCGCCGGACTCATCCTGGCCTTCGTCGTCACCGACCTGGTCGGGGAGGAGGCCAGGCTGCGGGCGGAGGGCGTGAAGATCACCATGCCGCTGCGTGAGGAGCCCTGGGGCGAGAAGCTGTTCCAGGTCACCGACCCGAACGGCGTGATCGTCCAGCTCGTCGAGTGGGCGCAGCCGCAGCAGTAGCGGCACCGCGCGGCACGCAGCGACGAGCGCCGCGCAGAAGGAACGGCGCGGAAGGAACGGAACGGCGCAGAACGAGCGGCGCCCCCGGCCGAGGCCGGGGGCGCCGCTCCGTTGTACCGCCGGACGGTCAGCCGACCGTCCAGGTGTCGCTCCCCGACAGCAGCGACGCGAGGTCGCCCGGCCCGTGCTGGGCCTCCGCGGTGGTCAGCTGGTCGGCCATCAGCTCGTCGTACACCGGCCGCTCGACGCTGCGCAGCACGCCGATCGGCGTGTGGTGCAGGGTGTCCGCGTCCGCGATCCGGGAGAGCGCGAACGCCGCCGCCGGGCCGGCCGCGTGGGCGTCGTGGACCAGTACGGACGACTCGTTCTCCGCCGTGACCGCGGCCACGAACAGCTCGCCGTCCGCGGCCCGGAAGACGCCCTGTCCGTGGTCCGCGCCGAAGCGGATCGGCTGCCCGTGCTCCAGCCGGATCAGCGCCTCGTCCCGGGTGCCCGGCTCCTTCAGGACCTCGAAGGCGCCGTCGTTGAAGATGTTGCAGTTCTGGTAGATCTCCACCAGCGCCGTGCCCCTGTGCTCGGCCGCCGCCCGCAGCACGGACTGCAGGTGCTGGCGGTCGGAGTCGATCGTCCGGGCGACGAAGGTGGCCTCCGCGCCGATCGCCAGCGAGAGCGGGTTGAACGGGGCGTCCAGAGACCCCATCGGCGTGGACTTGGTGATCTTTCCGAGCTCGCTGGTCGGCGAGTACTGGCCCTTGGTAAGTCCGTAGATGCGGTTGTTGAACAACAGGATCTTCAGGTTCACATTGCGGCGCAGTGCGTGGATCAGGTGGTTGCCGCCGATGGACAGCGCGTCGCCGTCGCCCGTCACCACCCAGACGCTGAGGTCCTGCCGCGAGGAGGCCAGACCGGTGGCGATGGCCGGCGCGCGCCCGTGGATCGAGTGCACTCCGTAGGTGTTCATGTAGTACGGGAACCGCGACGAGCAGCCGATCCCGGAGACGAAGACGGTGTTCTCCCGCCTGATCCCCAGCTCCGGCATGAACGCCTGCACCGCCGCCAGGATCGCGTAGTCACCGCAGCCCGGGCACCAGCGCACCTCCTGGTCGGTCTTGAAGTCCTTGGTGCTCTGCGGCGCTTCGGCCTTCGGCACCAGCTTCAGCGAGGGGAACTGCTGCTCGCTCATCGGTTGTCCTCCTCGCTCGCCGGACCGGCGGCGGCCCCGGCGGTCGCACCGGTGGTCGGGTCGGCGGTCGCACCGGTGGTCGGGTCGACGCCCGCGCCGGCCGGCCGGCCGGCGGGCGAACCGCCCTCCGACCCGATCGCCGCCCACAGCACGTCGGCCAACTGTGCGGCCTTGAACGGAAGTCCGCGCACCTGGTTGTAGGACTGCGCATCCACCAGGTACTTGGCCCGCAGCAGCAGCGCCAGCTGCCCGAGGTTCATCTCGGGGACGACGACCTTCTCGTAACTCCTCAGCACCGTGCCGAGGTTGGCGGGGAAGGGGTTGAGGTTGCGCAGGTGGGCCTGGGCGATGCGGCCGCCGTCCGCCCGAACCCGCCGCACGGCCGCGGTGATCGGGCCGTACGTCGAACCCCAGCCGAGGACCAGCACCCGCGCCTCGCCGTCCGGGTCGTCGACCTCCAGCGGCGGGACGGTGACGCCGTCCACCTTGGCCTGCCGGGTGCGGACCATGAAGTCGTGGTTGGCCGGGTCGTAGGAGATGTTTCCGGTGCCGTCCTGCTTCTCGATGCCGCCGATCCGGTGCTCCAGGCCCGGTGTGCCGGGCACCGCCCAGGGCCGGGCCAGGGTCTGCGGATCGCGCAGGTAGGGCCAGAACGAGCCGTCCTCGCGGTTCGGTCCGGTCGCGAAGCCCGGTGTGATCTCGGGCAGTTCGTCGACCTCCGGGATCCGCCAGGGCTCGGAGCCGTTGGCCAGGTAGCCGTCCGAGAGCAGGAAGACCGGGGTGCGGTAGGTGACCGCGATCCGGGCCGCCTCCAGCGCCGCGTCGAAGCACTCGGCCGGGGTGGCCGGGGCGACGATCGGCACCGGCGCCTCGCCGTTGCGGCCGAACATCGCCTGCAGCAGGTCCGCCTGCTCGGTCTTGGTCGGCAGTCCGGTGGACGGGCCGCCGCGCTGGATGTCGACCACCAGCAGCGGCAGTTCGAGCGAGACGGCCAGACCGATGGTCTCGCTCTTGAGCGCCACGCCCGGGCCGGACGTGGTGGTCACGCCGAGCGCACCGCCGAAGGCCGCGCCGAGCGCCGCCCCGATGCCGGCGATCTCGTCCTCCGCCTGGAAGGTGCGGACGCCGAAGTTCTTGTGCTTGCTGAGCTCGTGCAGGATGTCCGAGGCCGGAGTGATCGGGTACGAGCCCAGGTAGAGCGGCAGCCCGGCGCGCTGCGCGGCGGCGATCAGGCCGCAGGAGAGGGCCAGGTTGCCGGAGATGTTGCGGTACCGGCCCGCCGGGAGCTTGGCCGGTGGCACCTCGTAGGAGACCGCGAAGGACTCGGTGGTCTCACCGAAGTTCCAGCCCGCCCGGAAGGCGCTGATGTTGGCCTCGGCGATCTGCGGCTTCTTGGCGAACTTGCTGCGCAGGAAGGACTCCGTGCCGTGGGTGGGCCGGTGGTACATCCACGAGAGCAGGCCCAGCGCGAACATGTTCTTCGCCCGCTCGGCGTCCTTGCGCGCCAGCCCGCTGTCCTTGAGCGCCTCCAGCGTGAGCGTGGTCAGCGGCACCTTGTGCAGGTGGTACGCCTCCAGCGAGCCGTCCGCCAGCGGGTCCGCCGGGTAGCCGACCTTGGACAGCGCGCGCTTGGTGAACTCGTCGGTGTTGACGATGATCTCCGCGCCGCGCGGCAGGTCCGGCAGGTTGGCCTTGAGGGCGGCCGGGTTCATCGCCACCAGGACGTTGGGCGCGTCCCCCGGGGTCAGGATGTCGTGGTCCGCGAAGTGCAGCTGGAAGGACGAAACACCCGGCAGCGTGCCGGCGGGGGCCCGGATCTCGGCCGGGAAGTTGGGCAGGGTGGAGAGGTCGTTGCCGAAGGACGCCGTCTCCGAGGTGAAGCGATCGCCGGTGAGCTGCATGCCGTCGCCGGAGTCCCCGGCGAACCGGATGATCACCCGGTCGAGTCTGCGGATCGGCTTGGCGCGCCTGGGCTGCGGACTGCCCGGCACGGCGGGGCCGGATCGGCCGCCGCCGGGCCCGGGGCGGCCCTCGTCGCCGCCCGAGCCGTCCACTGCTTCTGACTGATCGACCTGACTGGTCACTGCCGCGGACCTCCTCGTGGGCACCAGCCGCGGGCGTGAGCCGTGTGCCCCGTCCGCCTGGTGCACCTCTCGCATCCTATGCGGGTGAGGATTGCCTGGGACGGAACTACCCGATGCGGCAGGAAGCTGCCGATGTCGCTGCCGCTGTATCCAGGTACAACGCCCGCGACAGGCGGTCCCATACCGGACCCGCGAACGCTTGTTCGGGTGCGTACCGAAACCGGCGGCCGCCCGGGCGACGGCTGTGCGGGCGGGTCGCGGGCGGCCGCTCGGGCGGGTCGCCGGGGGGTGCGGGCAGGTGTGCGCGCAGCCGCTCGGGCGTGCGGACGGGTGCCGCTCGGGCGGGTGGGTGACCGCTGGGGCGGGTGGGTGACCGCTCGGGCGGGCGGGCGGGTGACGGCGGGGGTCGGTCAGGAGTTCAGGTAGGTGAGCACGGCCAGCACCCGGCGGTGGTCCTCCGGGCTCTGGGCCAGGCCCAGCTTGAGGAAGATGTTGCTGACGTGCTTCTCCACCGCGCCGTCCGAGACCACCAGCTGCTTGGCCACCGCGGTGTTGGTCCGGCCCTCGGCCATCAGCCCGAGCACCTCGCGTTCGCGCGGGGTCAGCCCGGCCAGCACGTCGCTCTTGCGGCTGCGGCTGAGCAACTGCTGGACGACCTCGGGGTCCAGCGCGGTGCCGCCCTCGGCGACCCGGACCACCGCGTCGACGAACTCGCGCACCTCGGCGACCCGGTCCTTCAGCAGGTACCCCACGCCCCGGGTGGAGCCGGCCAGCAGCTCCGAGGCGTACCGCTCCTCCACGTACTGCGACAGCACCAGCACGCCCAGCTCCGGGTAGAGGCCGCGCAGGGTGACGCAGGCGCGCACGCCCTCGTCGGTGTGGGTCGGGGGCATCCGGACGTCGGCGACCACGACGTCCGGCAGCGTGCCGGCGGCGGCCAGGTCGTGGACGGCCTTGAGCAGGGCCTCACCGTCGCCGACGCCCGCCACGACCTCCAGGCCCCGGTCGGTGAGCAGCCGGGTCAGGCCCTCCCGGAGCAGTACGGAGTCCTCGGCGATGACGACGCGAAGCATGGTGGCCTTCCGGGTTGGCACGGCTGCGGGCTGGACTGACGGAGCCAGTCTTCCCTACTCGCGACAACACCGGGCGACAAATCACACCGGCAGCCCGGGGGCTCGGACGGTCCGCAACCGCAGCGTGCACGGGGCCCGGACGCCGGCGCCGAGACGGGGGCCGAGACCGGGGGGTCGGGGGCCGAGACCGGGGGCCGGGGGCCGGGACCGGGGGCCGGGCGGGCCACTTCGCCGGGCCGCTCCCCGGGGC
The DNA here is from genome assembly GCF_044747365.1 of Kitasatospora sp. NPDC090091. Classification (NCBI taxonomy): domain Bacteria; kingdom Bacillati; phylum Actinomycetota; class Actinomycetes; order Kitasatosporales; family Streptomycetaceae; genus Kitasatospora; species Kitasatospora sp. NPDC090091. The sequence goes on along the minus strand of NZ_JBIVDY010000008.1, from coordinate 214,457 downwards.
CGCTCCCCCGGGTCGGTCACATCGTGCGGATGGCCACCGCGTCGCAGAGGCCCTGGAGCGCCTCCTTGGCCGGACCCTCGGGCAGCGGGGCCAGCAGCGCGCGGGCCTCCTCGGCGTGTCGCAGGGTCTCCCGGCGGGCGAGCTCCAGCGCGGGGTGGCGGCGCAGCAGCCGCAGCGCCTCCGCGTGCAGCTCGTCGTCGTCGAGGGAGCCGGCGACCAGCTCGCGCAGCCGCAGGTCGGCCGGGTCCGACTCGTCCACCGGCAGCTGCTGGAGCAGCAGGGTGGGCAGGGTCGGGATGCCCTCGCGCAGGTCGGTGCCGGGGGTCTTGCCGGACTCGTGGCCGTCGCTGGCGATGTCGAGCACGTCGTCGGCCAGCTGGAAGGCGATGCCGATCCGCTCTCCGTAGGCGCTGAGGATGTCGACCACCCACGGCTCGGCGCCGGCCAGGAGTGCTCCTATCCGGCAGGAGACCGCGATCAGGGAGCCGGTCTTGCCGGCCAGAACGTCGAGGTAGTGGCGCAGCGGGTCGTCGTCCGGGCCGGGGCCGGCGGTCTCCAGGATCTGGCCGGTGACCAGCCGCTCGAAGGCGTCGGCCTGGAGCCGGACGGCGTCGGGGCCGAGGTCGGCGAGCACCTGGGAGGCGCGGGAGAAGAGGAAGTCGCCGGTGAGGATGGCGACCGAGTTGTCCCAGCGCGAGTTGGCGCTGGGGGCGCCGCGGCGCACCGGGGCCTCGTCCATGACGTCGTCGTGGTACAGGGTCGCCAGGTGGGTCAGCTCGACCACCACGGCGGCCGGGACCACGCCCGGGGCGTTGGCGTCGCCGAACTGGGCGGAGAGCAGCACCAGCAGCGGGCGGAAGCGCTTGCCGCCGGCCTCCATCAGGTGGCTGGCGGTGAGGGTGATGAACGGGACGTCGCTCTTCACGGCCTCGGTGAGCGCGTTCTCCACCGCGTCCATCCCGTACTGGACGTCGCGGGTCAGATCGCGGTCCTGCACGCTGAGCCCAAAGGGTCCCACGACGGTCACGAAGACCACTCCTCTGTCCCTGGTCGATCTAGCGGCCTGGTCCCTGAGTGCCGCCGCTGGCCATACAGGCAGGGTATCCGGTCGCGAGTGGATCACTGCACGGGCGTGCGGGTCCTGTCATGGTCGGGCTGTATCGGCTGGTCAGGCACGGTGCCGGGGCGACTCGTCCGGGCCGCGCGGATAAAGCGCGGCCCGGACGGCAGGGGCCTCCCGGCGGGCCCCCTCCGAGCCTTCCGGCCGGGGCACCTGACGGGCCCGCGGACAGGCTCCGGACGGGGCCCGGACAGGCCCCTGACGGGCCTGCGACCGACTCGGACGGGGCCTCAGCGGACGAAGAGCGAGGCCTTCGACGCGAGGTCCAGGAAGTACTGCGGCAGCAGCCCGAGCCCGAGGGTGACGAGGACGCCGACACCGATCGCGGTGGCCGTGAAGGCGCTCGGAATGACCACCGTCGGCCCGCCCGGCTGCGGGTCGGAGAAGAACATCAGCACGATGACCCGGATGTAGAAGAACGCGGCCACCGCCGAGCTGAGCACACCCACGATCACCAGCGGGGTCGCGCCGCCGGCCGCCGCAGCCTGGAAGACGGCGAACTTCCCGGTGAAGCCCGAGGTGAGCGGGATGCCCGCGAAGGCCAGCAGGAACAGCGCGAAGACCCCGGCGACCAGTGGGGAGCGCCGGCCCAGCCCGGCCCAGCTGGACAGGTGGGTGGCCTCTCCCTTGGAGTCGCGGACCAGGGTGACCACGGCGAAGGCGCCGAGCGTCACGAAGGAGTAGGCCAGCAGGTAGAACAGCACCGAGCTGAGGCCCTGCTTGTTGGTGGCGATCACGCCGGTCAGGATGAACCCGGCGTGCGCGATCGAGGAGTAGGCGAGCAGCCGCTTCACGTCCTGCTGGGTGACGGCGAGGATCGCGCCGACCACCATGGTCAGGATCGCCACGCCCCACATCACCGGCCGCCAGTCCAGCCGGAGGCCGGGGAAGGCGACGTAGAACAGCCGCAGCAGGGCGCCGAAGGCCGCCACCTTGGTCGCGGCCGCCATGAAACCGGTGACCGGCGTCGGCGCTCCCTGGTAGACGTCCGGGGTCCAGGAGTGGAACGGCACCGCGCCGACCTTGAAGAGCAGGCCGACCGCGAGCATCGCCAGGCCGACCAGCAGCAACGCGTCGTTCTGGGTGGTGGAGAGCAGTGCCGGGGTGGCCAGCGCCTTGCCGGAGATCACGTCGGAGATGTCCCCGAGCCGCACGCTCCCCGCGTACCCGTAGAGCAGGGCGGTGCCGAACAGGAAGAACGCCGAGGCGAAGGCGCCGAGCAGGAAGTACTTGACCGCCGCCTCCTGGGAGAGCAGCCGGCGGCGCCGGGCCAGCGCGCAGAGCAGGTACAGCGGGAGGGAGAGGACCTCCAGCGCCACGAACATGGTCAGCAGGTCGTTGGCGGCGGGGAAGAGCAGCATGCCGCCGACCGCGAACATGGTGAGCGGGAAGACCTCGCTGGTGGTGAGGCCGGCCCGGACCGCGGCGCGCTCCTGCTCGCCACCGGGAGTGGCGGCGGCCTGCGCGGCAAAGGCGTCGGCCGGCTCGCCGCCGGCCTTGGGCTCCAGCCGCCGCTCGGCGTAGGTCAGCACGGCGACCACGGCGACCAGCAGGATCACGCCCTGGAGGAAGAGTGCGGGGCCGTCCAGCGCGACCGCGCCCATCGCCAGCAGGTCGACCTTGGTCGACCCGTAGCCCTGGGCGGCGAGCACCACCACGGCGGTGAAGGCACCGATCAGGCCGATCAGCGCCAGCCAGACCTGCGCCCAGTGCCGGTGCCGGCGGGGCAGGAAGGCCTCCAGCAGGACGCCGGTGACGGCGGCGCCGAACACCACCAGCATCGGGGAGAGCTGGCCGTACTCGACATGCGGCGCCGGGATGCTCGGGCTGTTGCCGCCCGCGGCGGCGAGCCATCCGGTGGTGCTCACTTGTGCTCACCTCCTGAGGGGGCTGCTCCGGGGTGGCCGGCGACCGGGTGGGCCGGGGCCGGGTCGGTCCGGTGGACCTGCGTCAGCGTCGCGTCCACCGCCGGGTTGACGATGTCGGTCAGCGGCTTCGGGTAGACGCCGAGCAGGATGGTCAGGGCCACCAGCGGGGCGACGACGGCGAGTTCGCGCGCCTTGAGGTCGGGCATGGCGCTCACCTCGGCCTTGACCGGGCCGGTCATCGTGCGCTGGTAGAGCAGCAGCGCGTAGAGCGCGGCGAGCACGATGCCGAAGGTGGCGACGATGCCGATCGCCGGGTACCGGGTGAAGGTGCCCACCAGCACCAGGAACTCACTGACGAAGGGTGCGAGACCGGGCAGCGAGAGGGTGGCCAGGCCGCCGATCAGGAACGTTCCGGCGAGCACCGGGGCGACCTTCTGCACGCCGCCGTAGTCGGCGATCAGTCGCGAGCCGCGGCGGGAGATCAGGAAGCCGGCCACCAGCATCCACGCGGCGGTGGAGATGCCGTGGTTGACCATGTAGAGGGTGGCGCCGCTCTGGCCCTGGCTGGTCATCGCGAAGATGCCCATGATGATGAAGCCGAAGTGCGAGATGGAGGCGTACGCCACCAGCCGCTTGATGTCCTTCTGGCCGACCGCCAGCAGCGCGCCGTAGATGATCCCGATCAGCGAGAGGACCAGGATCGCCGGGGCGAAGGTCTTCGAGGCGTCCGGGAAGAGGCCGAGGCAGAAGCGGAGCATCGCGAAGGTGCCGACCTTGTCGACCACCGCGGTGATCAGGACGGCCGTCCCGGCGGTGGCCTCGCCCATCGCGTTCGGCAGCCAGGTGTGCAGCGGCCAGAGCGGGGCCTTCACCGCGAAGGCGAAGAAGAAGCCGAGGAACAGCGCCTTCTCCGCGGTGCCGCTGAGCACCAGCTTTCCGTCGGCGATCGCCGAGGTGAGCGTCGGCAGGTCGAAGGTGCCGAAGCCCTGGTCCTGCGCGATCACGTAGAAGCCGATCACCGCGGCCAGCATGACCAGGCCGCCGAGCAGGTTGTAGAGCAGGAACTTCACGGCCGCGTAGGAGCGCTGGCGCGCCGACTCCGGACCGCCGGCCCGGTCCCCGAAGCCGCCGATCAGGAAGTACATCGGGATCAGCATGGCTTCGAAGAACACGTAGAAGAGGAAGACGTCGGTGGCGTAGAAGGAGACGATCACCATCGCCTCCACCGCCAGGATCAGGGCGAAGAAGCCCTGGGTCCGCCGCCGGTTCTCGAAGGACCCGTCGGGCGAGTCCTGGCCGGGCGGGTCGGCGTCGTGCCAGGAGGCCAGCATCACGATCGGGACCAGGACGGCGGTGAGCAGCGCCAGCACGGTGCCGATGCCGTCCACGCCGAGCGAGAAGCTGATGCCGAAGGAGCGGATCCAGGTGTAGGACTCGGTCAGCTGGTAGCGCGCGCCGTCCGGGTCGAACTGCCCCGCCACGGCGGCCGCCAGGGCCAGGGTGACGGCAGAGGTCCCGAGCGCGACGGCCTTGGTGGTCCGCCGCCGGGCCTCGGTGGACCCGGCGGGCAGCGCCGCGGTGAGCACCGCGCCCGCGGCCGGGACGGCGCAGGTCGCGGTCAGCAGGTGACTCATCGCCGCACCCCCGGAGATGAACTGGGCCTATTCATCAGACGGACCTCATCAGGAGAGTCGTGGCGACCAGCACCAGCGTGCCGCCGAACATGGAGAGCGCGTACGAGCGGACGTAGCCGTTCTGGATCCGGCGCAGCCGGCTGGAGATTCCGCCGATGGTGGCGGCCAGTCCGTTGACGAAGCCGTCCAGGCCGCGGCTGTCGAAGTAGACCAGCGCCGCGGCCAGCGCCGAGCCGGGGCGGACCAGGACAGCGTGGTTGAAGTCGTCCTGGAGCAGGTCGCGGCGGGCGGCCCGGGTGAGCGGGGAGCCGACCGGCGGCACCGCGGGGACGGCCGAGCGCCCGTACATCAGGTACGAGATCGCGACGCCGATCAGCATGCAGACCGTGGCCAGCACGGAGACCGTCAACGGGGTCAGCGGCGAGTTGCCCTCCTCGTGGCCGGTGACCGGCTCCAGCCAGTTGACGAAGGAGTTGTTCAGGACGAACAGGCCGCCCGCGAAGACCGAACCGAAGGCGAGCAGGATCATCGGGGTGGTCATGGTCTTCGGCGACTCGTGCGGGTGCGGGTCGTGGCCGTCGGCGTCCGGCTGCCAGCGCTTCTCGCCGAAGAAGGTCAGGATCATCACCCGGGTCATGTAGAACGCGGTGATGGCCGCGCCGAGCAGGGTGCAGAGCCCGAGGATCCAGCCCTCGGTCCCGCCCTTGGCGAAGGCCGCGTCGATGATCTTGTCCTTGGAGAAGAAGCCGGACAGGCCGGGGAAGCCGATGATGGCCAGGTAGCCGAGCCCGAAGGTGATGAAGGTGATCGGCATGTACTTGCGCAGGCCGCCGTAGTGACGCATGTTCACCTCGTCGTTCATGCCGTGCATGACCGACCCGGCGCCGAGGAACAGCCCGGCCTTGAAGAAACCGTGCGTCACCAGGTGCATGATCGCGAAGGCGTAGCCGATCGGACCGAGGCCGGCCGCCAGGATCATGTAGCCGATCTGCGACATCGTCGAGCCGGCCAGCGCCTTCTTGATGTCGTCCTTGGCACAACCGACGATCGCACCGAACAGCAGCGTGACCGCGCCGACCACCACCACGGCGGTCTGGGCGTCGGGCGCCAGGTTGAAGATGGGGCCGGAGCGGACGATCAGGTAGACGCCGGCGGTCACCATGGTGGCCGCGTGGATCAGGGCCGAGACCGGGGTCGGGCCCTCCATCGCGTCGCCGAGCCAGGACTGCAGCGGCACCTGGGCGGACTTGCCGCAGGCCGCCAGCAGCAGCATCAGCGCGATCGCGGTCAGCTTGCCCTCGCTCGCCCCGCCCGCCACGCCGGCCGAGCCCTCCGAGCCGAGCAGCGGCCCGAAGTCGAAGGTGCCGAACTCGGCGAACATCAGCATGATCGCGATGGAGAGGCCCATGTCGCCGACGCGGTTGACGATGAACGCCTTCTTGGCGGCCGTCGCGGCACTCGGCTTGTGCTGCCAGAAGCCGATCAGCAGGTACGAGGCGAGGCCGACGCCCTCCCAACCGAAGTACAGCAGCAGGTAGTTGTCCGCGAGCACCAGCAGCAGCATGGCCGCCAGGAAGAGGTTCAGGTAGGCGAAGAAGCGGCGCCGGCGCTCGTCGTGCGCCATGTAGCCCACCGAGTAGAGGTGGATCAGCGTGCCGACGCCGGTGATCAGCAGGACGAAGGTGATCGAGAGCTGGTCGAGCTGGAACGCGATGTCGGCCTGGAAGCCGTTCACCGGAACCCAGCTGAACAGCTGCTCGGTGACGGCGCGTTCGTCGCCCGGCCGGCCCAGCATGTCGGAGAAGAGCGCGAGGCCGAGGCCGAAGGAGAGCGCGGCCAGCCCGGTGGCCAGCCAGTGGCCGAACCGGTCGAAGGCACGGCCCCCGAGCAGGAGCAGGGCAGCGCCGGCCAGCGGAGCCGCCACCAGCAGCGGAATGAGAGAGTTCACCGAAGGCCCTCCGCCTACAGCTTCATCAGGTTGCTGTCGTCGACCGAAGCGGAGTGCCTGGTCCTGAAGATGGAGACGATGATGGCGAGGCCCACCACGACCTCGGCCGCCGCGACCACCATGGTGAAGAACGCGATGATCTGCCCGTCCAGGTTGCCGTGCAGCCGGGAGAAGGTGACCAGCGCCAGGTTCGAGGCGTTGAGCATCAGCTCCACACACATGAACAGGACGATCGCGTTGCGCCTGATCAGCACGCCCGAGGCGCCGATGGTGAACAACAGGGCTGAGAGATAGAGGTAGTTGACCGGATTCACTCCGCGTCCTCCTCGTCCTGGCCGTTCGGCACGGCGTGGTTGTTCGGGGCCACCGGCTCCAGCTCCCTGGGCCCGGTCGCCGCGCCGCCCTCCAACTGCTTGCGCGGGCCGGCCACCGGCGGGCGCTCGGACTGCGGGCGGCCGAGCCAGTCGGCGGTGGTCTCCTCCAGCTCGGCCATCCGCCGCAGCATCTCCTGGCTGACGTCGCGGACCTGGCCGCGCTCGCGCAGGGTCTCCATCACCGAGCTGTCGGCGACGGTGCCGTCCGGCAGCAGGGCGGGGATGTCCACCGCGTTGTGCCGGGCGTAGACACCGGGCGCGGGCAGCGGCGAGAGCTGGATGTTGTCCTTGACCCGCTGGGCGGCCAGCTCGCGCTGGGTCTTCGGGGCCTTCACGTGCTCGCGGTGGGTCAGCACCATGGCGCCGATCGCGGCAGTGATCAGCAGTGCGCCGGTGACCTCGAAGGCCCAGACGTACTTGGTGAAGATCAGCCGGGCCAGGCCCTGCACGTTGCCCTCGGCGTTGGCCTCGGCCAGGCCGGTGAAGGTGTCCAGCTTGGCGTTGGCGATGCCGGCGATCAGCAGCACGCCGAAGCCGAGGCCGCAGAGCACCGCGGCGAACCGCTGACCCTTCAGCTGCTCCTTCAACGAGTCGGCGGTGGTGACGCCGACCAGCATCACCACGAAGAGGAAGAGCATCATGATCGCGCCGGTGTAGACGACGATCTGCACCACGCCCAGGAAGACCGCGCCCTGGGCCATGTAACAGACAGCCAGGGCGAGCATGGTGGCCGCCAGGCAGAGTGCGCTGTGCACGGCCTTGCGCATCAACAGCATGCCGAGCGCACCGCCGACCGCGATCACCGCGAGCACCCAGAACTGGACGGCCTCGCCGGTGGAGGTCGCGCCGGTGACGGCCGCCTGGGCGGCGGCCAGGTTCAGCGGGGTCACTGCTGCGCCTCCTTCTCCCGCAGGGTGCGCTCCTGCTGGACCGTGCCGGGCGCGGCCGCGGTGATCTCGCCCCGGTAGTACGCGCCCTCGTCGGCGCCCGGGAAGATCGCGTGCGGGCTGTCGACCATCCCCTCGGAGAGGCCGACCAGCAGCTGCTCCTTGGTGAAGATGAGGTCCCGGCGCGAGGAGTCGGCCAGCTCGTACTCGTTGGTCATGGTGAGCGCGCGGGTCGGGCAGGCCTCGATGCAGAGGCCGCAGAGGATGCAGCGGGCGTAGTTGATCTGGTACACCGCGCCGTAGCGCTCGCCGGGCGAGTAGCGCTCCTCGTCCCGGTTGTCCGCGCCCTCCACGTAGATCGCGTCGGCCGGGCAGGCCCAGGCGCAGAGCTCGCAGCCGACGCACTTCTCCAGGCCGTCGGGGTGCCGGTTCAGCTGGTGGCGGCCGTGGAAGCGCGGCGCGGTGGGCTTCTTCTCCTCCGGGTACTGCTCGGTCAGCCGCTTCTTGAACATGGCCTTGAAGGTCACGCCGAAACCCGCGGCGGGCCCGAGGATGGAGGGCCTGTCGGGCCGCTCCGGCCGGTCGCCGCTGCCGTTCTGGTCGGACGACATCGCGGTCAGCTCCCTTCGGAATGGTCGGCCCCGTTGAGGGCGTCCTGGAGTTGCTTCGGAGCCCGGCTGCGCCGGCGCGGGACCGGCGGGAGCTCCTGGCCGGGCAGCGGGGGCACCGGGTACCCGCCGGCCATCGGGTCGAACTCGGCGGCGGGCGGCTCGGTCGGTTCCTCGGGCTTGCGCCTGAGGAAGTCGCGCAGCAGGGCGAGCAGCAGGATCGCGCCGACCGGGGCACCGACGTACAGCACCACCTCGCCGAAGTCGTAGCCCTCGTTGCGCAGCGCCCGGACGGCGGCCACCATGACCAGCCAGACCAGCGAGACCGGGATCAGCACCTTCCAGCCCAGCTTCATGAACTGGTCGTAGCGGAGCCTGGGCAGCGTGCCGCGCAGCCAGATGAAGAAGAAGAGCACCACCTGGATCTTGAGAATGATCCAGAGCATCGGCCACCAGCCGTGGTTCGCGCCCTCCCAGAAGGCGGAGACCGGCCAGGGCGCCCGCCAACCGCCCAGGAAGAGCGTCGAGACGACCGCGGAGACGGTGACCATGTTGACGTACTCGGCCAGCATGAACATCGCGAACTTCAGCGAGGAGTACTCGGTGTTGAAGCCGCCGACCAGCTCGCCCTCAGCCTCCGGGAGGTCGAACGGGGCCCGGTTGGTCTCGCCGACCATCGCGACGACGTAGACGATGAACGACACCGGCAGCAGCACCGCGAACCAGGTCGGCTGTTGCGAGGCGACGATCTCCGAGGTGGACATCGAGCCCGAGTAGATGAACACCGCCGCGAAGGACAGGCCCATCGCGATCTCGTAGCTGATCATCTGGGCGGACGAGCGCAGCCCGCCGAGCAGCGGGTAGGTCGAACCGGACGACCAGCCGGCCAGCACGATGCCGTAGATGCCGACCGAGGCGGTGGCCAGGATGTAGAGCAGCGCCACCGGGAAGTCGGTCAGCTGGAGCGGCGTCCGGGTGCCGAAGATCGACACCTCGTTGTCGGCCGGGCCGAACGGGATCACCGCGATGGCCATGAACGCGGGGATCGCGCAGACGATCGGGGCCAGGATGTAGACCGCCTTGTCGGCGCCCTTGACCACCAGGTCTTCCTTGAGCGCCAGCTTCACGCCGTCCGCGAGGGACTGCAGCAGACCCCAGGGGCCGTGCCGGTTGGGGCCGATGCGCAGCTGCATCCAGGCGACGACCTTGCGCTCCCAGACGATCGCGACCAGAACGGTGCCGACCAGGAAGGCGAAGCAGAAGACGGCCTTGAGCAGCACCAGCCACCAGGGGTCACGGCCGAAGAAGCCCAGGGTCTCGTACGCGGCGAGGTTCACTGCTCCTCCTCCGGGGTGGTGGCGGACGGGTCGGTGGCGCCGGCCGCCTCGGCGGTGGAGCCGGTGTCGGCTGCGCCGGCGGTGGTGGACGCGTGGACGGTGGACGCGTTTGCGGGGCGGCCGGGTGGCGCGTCGGGTGCGGGCCGTGCGGTCGGCGCGGTCTCGGCCGGCTCTGCGGCCGGCGCGGCTGCTCCGGCGGTGGACCCGATGGCCGCAGGGCCGGCGGTGACGGGCTCGGCGGCGACGGGTTCGGGCGCCACGGTTTCGGGCGCCACGGTGACCAGGTGGCCGATCGTGGTGCCGAGGGTGCGGTAGGCGCCGCCGGGGGTGGAGTTGAGCGGGAGCCAGACCGTGCGGTCCGGGATGTCCTTGGTGATCTCCAGCGGGAGGGTCAGCGAGCCGGCCGGGCCGGTCACCCGGAGCCCCGCCGTGGGCCCCTCGGCCGCGCCGATCTCCTCTGCCGTGGCCGGCGAGATGCGGGCGACGGCCCGGTGCCGGGTACCCGCCAGGTGCGGGTCGCCCTGCTGGAGCGTGCCGTTGTCCAGCAGCTGGCGCCAGCCGGCGAGCACCGCCTGGCCGGTGGCCGGCCGGGGCAGCAGCCCGGGGTGCGCGGCCGGGTCGGTGGCCCGGTCGCCGGCCCACGGGGCGAAGCGGTCCAGCTCCAGGCGGGCCGCCCGGACGTCGGGCAGGCCGAGCCGGTGGCCCATCGCGTCCGCCAGCATGTTCAGCACCCGGACGTCGGGGTGGAGGTGGCGGCTCATCAGCTGGTCCGGCTTGAGCGCAGCCTCGAACATCCGCACCCGGCCCTCCCAGTCCAGGAAGGTGCCGGACTTCTCGGCCACCGCGGCGACCGGCAGCACCACGTCGGCGTGCGCGGTGACCGCGGACGGGCGCAGCTCCAGCGAGACCACGAACGGCGCGCCGGCCAGGGCCTCCTCGGCGAGCGCCGGGTCCGGCAGGTCGTCCGGGTCGACGCCGCCGACCAGCAGCGCGTCGAGGTCCCCGGAGGCGGCAGCGGCCAGGATCCGGTCGGTGTCCCGGCCCGGCCGCGCCGGGAGCTCGGCCACGCCCCAGGAGGCGGCGGCCTCGGCCCGGGCGGCCGGAGCCGTGACCGGACGGCCGCCCGGCAGCAGCCCCGGGAGCGCGCCGGCCTCGACGGCGCCGCGCTCGCCGGCCCGGCGCGGGATCCAGGCGAGCCGGGCACCGGTCGCGTGCGCCAGGCGCAGCACCGCAGTGAGCGCGCCGGGGACGACGGCCAGCCGCTCGCCGGCCAGGATCACGGCGCCGGGGGTGCGCAGCAGCTCGGCGGCGCGGCCGGCGTCGTCGTTCAGCGGCTCGTCGGCGGCCAGGGCGGCCAGCCACTCGGGCTCGGTGCCCGGGGCGGCGGGCAGCAGCGCGCCGCGCAGCTTGGCCAGGCCCCGGGAACCGAACGCGGCGATCGAGTAGACCTTGAGGCCGCGGGCGCGGGCGGCCTTGCGCAGCCGCAGGAAGACGATCGGCGACTCCTCCTCGGGCTCCAGGCCCGCGAGCAGGACGGCCGGCGCCGCTTCGAGGTCCTGGTAGGCGACGCCCGCCCCGTCCAGGTCGACCCCGCGGCCGGCGACGGCGGCGGCCAGGAAGTCGGCCTCCTCGCCGCTGTGCGGGCGGGAGCGGAAGTCCACGTCGTTGGTGCCGAGCACCACCCGGGCGAACTTGGCGTAGGCGTAGGCGTCCTCGACGGTGACCCGGCCGCCGGTGAGCACACCGGTGCGGGAGCCGCGCAGGCCCGCGGCCGCCCGGGCGAGCGCCTCCGGCCAGGAGGCGGTGACGAGTTCACCGGTGCCGGAGTCGCGGACCAGCGGGGTGGTGAGCCGGTCGCGCTGCTGGGCGTAGCGGAAGGCGAACCGGCCCTTGTCGCAGTTCCACTCCTCGTTCACCGCCGGGTCCTCCCCCGCCAGCCGGCGCAGCACCTTGCCGCGGCGGTGGTCGGTGCGCTGGGCGCAGCCGGAGGAGCAGTGCTCGCAGACGCTCGGCGAGGAGACCAGGTCGAACGGCCGGGAGCGGAAACGATAAGCCGCAGAGGTGAGCGCGCCGACCGGGCAGATCTGGATGGTGTTGCCGGAGAAGTAGGACTCGAAGTCGTCGCCCTGCCCGGTGCCGACCTGCTGGAGGGCGCCGCGCTCGACCAGGTCGATGAACGGGTCCCCGGCGATCTGCTGGGAGAAGCGGGTGCAGCGGGCGCAGAGCACGCAGCGCTCGCGGTCCAGCAGCACCTGGCTGCTGATCGGGACCGGCTTCTCGTAGGTTCGCTTCATCCCGTCGAAGCGGGAGTCGGCGTCGCCGGTGGACATCGCCTGGTTCTGCAGCGGGCACTCACCGCCCTTGTCGCAGACCGGGCAGTCCAGCGGGTGGTTGATCAGCAGCAGCTCCATCACGCCGCGCTGGGCCTTCTCCGCCACCGGCGAGCTGAGCTGGGTGCGCACGACCATGCCCTCGGCGACCGGGATGGTGCAGGAGGCGACCGGCTTGCGCTGGCCCTCGATCTCGACGATGCACTGCCGGCAGGCGCCGGCCGGGTCCAGCAGCGGGTGGTCGCAGAAGCGCGGGATCTGGGTGCCGATCTGTTCGGCCGCCCGGATCACCAGCGTCCCCTTGGGGACCTGCACTTCGACGTCGTCGATGGTGAGCGTGACCAGTTCGACCGCCGCCTTGGAGGTGGATGGCTCTGTGATCGTCACGCGTGCACCTCCCTTTCGGTGGCGGACTGGTGGCCGGGGCGGGGGCCGTCGGCCCAGACGGTGGAGGCTGCCGGGTCGAACGGGCAGCGGCGCTCGGCGATGTGCTGCTCGTACTCGGCCCGGAAGTGCTGGAGCGAGGAGACGATCGGGCTGGCCGCGCCGTCGCCGAGGGCGCAGAAGGACTTGCCGTTGATGTTGTCGGCGATGTCGAGCAGCTTCTCCAGATCGCCGTCGACGCCTTCGCCGGCCTCGATCCGCTTGAGCAGCTGGACCAGCCAGTAGGTGCCCTCGCGGCACGGAGTGCACTTGCCGCAGGACTCGTGGGCGTAGAACTCGGTCCAGCGGGTGACGGCCCGGACCACGCAGGTGGTCTCGTCGAAGATCTGCAGGGCCTTGGTGCCGAGCATCGAGCCGGCCGCGCCGACGCCCTCGTAGTCGAGCGGGACGTCGAGGTGCTCGTCGGTGAACATCGGGGTGGACGAGCCGCCCGGGGTCCAGAACTTGAGCCGGTGGCCGGACCGGACGCCGCCGCTGATGTCCAGCAGTTGGCGCAGCGTGATGCCGAGCGGGGCCTCGTACTGGCCGGGGTTGGTGACGTGGCCGGAGAGCGAGTAGAGCGTGAATCCGGGGGACTTCTCGGTGCCCAGGCTCTTGAACCACTCCTTGCCGCGGGCCAGGATCGCCGGCACCGAGGCGATCGACTCGACGTTGTTGACCACGGTCGGGCAGGCGTAGAGGCCGGCGATGGCCGGGAACGGCGGGCGCAGCCTGGGTTGGCCGCGGCGCCCCTCCAGCGAGTCCAGCAGGGCCGTCTCCTCGCCGCAGATGTAGGCGCCGGCGCCGGCGTGCACGGTGATGTCGAGGTCGACGCCGGAGCCGAGGATGTCGCGGCCCAGCAGCCCGGCCCGGTAGGCCTCGGCGACGGCCGCGTGCAGGCGGCGCAGCACCGGGACGACCTCGCCGCGCAGGTAGATGAAGGCGTGGTCGCAGCGGATCGCGTAGGACGCGATGATCATGCCCTCGATCAGCACGTGCGGGTTGGCGAACAGCAGCGGGATGTCCTTGCAGGTGCCCGGCTCGGACTCGTCCGCGTTGACCACCAGGTAGTGCGGCTTGCCGTCGTTCTGCGGGATGAACTGCCACTTCATGCCGGTGGGGAAGCCGGCGCCGCCGCGGCCGCGCAGGCCGGCGTCCTTGACCAGGGCGATCACGTCGTCCGGGGGCATGGCGAGGGCCGCTCGGAGGCCCTCGTACCCGGCGTGGCGGCGGTAGGTGTCGAGCGTCCAGGGCCGGGTGTCGTCCCAGGGGGCGGAGAGCACGGGGGTGAGCAGCTTCTCGGCCGGCTCGGCGGAGGTCATCACGCTTCGGTCCCTTCGTGGCCGGTTCCGGTGCCCTCGGGGCCCAGCCCCTCATGGCGGGGGGAGACGACCCTGGTGCCGCCGGTTCCGGGCAGTGCCTCGCCCCGGGCCAGGCGCAGGCCGGCCAGCGAGGGCGCGCCGCCGGCACCGGACTCGTCGACGGCGCCCGGGCGCTCGTCGGGGAAGCCGGCCAGGATGCGGGCGGACTCCTTGAAGCTGCAGAGCCGGGCGCCCCGGGTGGGGTGGACCTCCCGGCCCGCCCGCAGGTCGTCGACCAGCCGCCTGGCGCTCTCCGGGGTCTGGTCGTCGAAGAACTCCCAGTTGACCATCACCACGGGGGCGTAGTCACAGGCCGCGTTGCACTCGATGTGCTCGATCGAGATCTCGCCGTCCTCGGTGGTCTCGTTGTTGCGGATCCCGAGGTGCTGCTGGAGCTCGTCGAAGATCTGGTCGCCGCCGAGCACCGCGCACAGGGTGTTGGTGCAGACCCCGACGTGGTACTTCCCGGCGGGCCGGCGGCGGTACATGGTGTAGAAGGTCGCGACCGCGGTGACCTCGGCGGTGGTGAGGTCCAACTGCTCGGCGCAGAACCGGATGCCGGACGGGCTGACGAAGCCCTCCTCGGCCTGCACCAGGTGCAGCAGCGGAAGCAGCGCGGACCGGGCCTCCGGGTAGCGGCCGATCAGCTCGGAGGCGTCGGCGGCGAGCCGGGCGCGCACCTCCTCGGGGTACGGCTTGGCCGGCAGCGCCGGCATCCCCAACTGGACGTCTGTCACCGGTCCACGCCTCCCATCACCGGGTCGATCCCGGCCACCGCGACGATCACGTCGGCGACCTGGCCGCCCTCGCACATCGCCGACATCGTCTGCAGATTGGTGAACGACGGATCCCGGAAGTGGACCCGGTAGGGGCGCGTGCCGCCGTCGCTGACCACGTGGACGCCCAGCTCGCCCTTGGACGACTCCACCGCCGCGTACGCCTGGCCGGCCGGGACCCGGAAGCCCTCGGTGACCAGCTTGAAGTGGTGGATCAGGGCCTCCATCGAGGTGCCCATGATCTTGCGGATGTGGTCGAGCGAGTTGCCCATGCCGTCGGGGCCGACGGCGAGTTGAGCGGGCCAGGCGATCTTCTTGTCGGCCACCATGACCGGGCCGGGCCGGAGCCGGTCCAGGCACTGCTCGACGATCCGCAGCGACTGGCGCATCTCCTCCAGCCGGATCAGGAAGCGGCCGTAGGAGTCGGCGCTGTCCGCGATCGCGACCTCGAAGTCGTAGTCCTCGTAGCCGCAGTACGGGTCGGACTTGCGCAGGTCGTGCGGCAGACCGGTGGCACGCAGGACCGGGCCGGTGGCGCCCAGGGCCACGCAGCCGGACAGGTCGAGGTGGCCGACGTCGACCAGGCGGGCCTTGAACAGCGGGTTGCTCGCGGCGAGCTTGTCGTACTCGTGCATCCGGGAGCGGAGCGTCCTGACCGTCTCGCGGATCCGGTCGACGGCGCCGGGCGGGAGGTCCTGGGCGAGACCGCCGGGGCGGATGTACGCGTGGTTCATCCGCAGGCCGGTGACCAGCTCGAAGATGTCCAGGATGAGCTCGCGGTCGCGGAAGCCGTAGACCATCAGCGTGGTGGAGCCGATCTCCATCCCGCCGGTGGCCATGCAGACCAGGTGCGAGGAGATCCGGTTGAGCTCCATCATCAGCACCCGAATGACGTTGGCCCGCTCCGGGATGTCGTCGGTGATGCCGAGCAGCTTCTCGACCGCCAGGCAGTAGGCGGCCTCGTTGAACAGGGGGGCCACGTAGTCCATGCGGGTCACGAAGGTGGTGCCCTGGACCCAGTTGCGGAACTCCATGTTCTTCTCGATGCCGGTGTGGAGGTAGCCGATGCCGCAGCGGGCGCCCTTCACCGTCTCGCCGTCGATCTCCAGGATCAGCCGCAGCACGCCGTGGGTGGACGGGTGCTGGGGGCCCATGTTGACGATGATGCGCTCGTCGTCGGCCCGGCCGATGGCTTCGACCACCTCGCCCCAGTCGCCGCCGGTGACGGTGAAGACCCGGCCTTCGGTGGTTTCGCGGGCCTGCGCCTGTTCTGCCGCCGCCTCTTCGAAGTGCTGAGTACTCATCAGCTGTACGACCTCCGCTGGTCGGGCGCCGGGATCTGGGCGCCCTTGTACTCGACGGGGATGCCGCCGAGCGGGTAGTCCTTGCGCTGCGGGTGACCCACCCAGTCGTCCGGCATCATGATCCGGGTGAGCGCCGGGTGGTCCTCGAAGACCAGGCCGAAGAAGTCGTAGGTCTCGCGCTCGTGCCAGTCGTTGGTCGGATAGACGCTGACCACGGACGGGATCCGCGGGTCGGCGTCCGGGGCCGTCACCTCCAGCCGGATCAGCCGGCCGTGGGTGATCGAGCGCAGGTGGTAGACCGCGTGCAGCTCGCGCCCCTGGTCGCCCGGGTAGTGCACGCCGCTCACGCCGAGGCAGAGCTCGAAGCGGAGCGCCGGGTCGTCGCGCAGGGTGCGGACGGTCTTCAGCAGGTGCTCGCGGGCGATCTGGAAGGTCAGCTCGGATCGGTCGACGACGGTCTTCTCGATCACTTCCGCCGGGTCGAGCCCCTGCTCCTCCAGAGCGCCCTCCAACTCGTCGGCGACCTCGTCGAACCAGCCGCCGTAGGGGCGCGGGCTGGCCGGCGGCAGGACGATCGGGGCGGCGAGGCCGCCGAAGCCGGAAGTGTCGCCACTGCCCTGGGCTCCGAACATGCCCTGGCGCCGGCCGACCACCTCGACGGGGATCTCGCGGTGCGGCTGCTCGCGGCGGGTCTCGGGTACCTGGTCGTTCATCGCAGCTGCCCCCGCATCTCGCTCACCGGGGTGGCCTTCAGCGCCAGCGCCTCGCCCAACTCCTCGGCCCGGCGGCGGTTCACGCCGAGGGGCTCGTGCTGGATCTTGTCGTGCAGCTTCAGGATGGCGTCCATCAGCATCTCCGGCCGAGGCGGACAACCGGGCAGGTAGATGTCCACCGGGACGATGTGGTCCACGCCCTGCACGATCGCGTAGTTGTTGAACATCCCGCCCGAGGAGGCGCAGACGCCCATCGAGATGACCCACTTCGGATTGGGCATCTGGTCGTACACCTGGCGCAGCACCGGGGCCATCTTCTGGCTGACCCGACCCGCCACGATCATCAGATCGGCCTGCCGGGGGGATCCCCGGAAGACCTCCATGCCGAACCGGGCCAGGTCGTAGCGGCCGGCCCCGGTGGTCATCATCTCGATCGCGCAGCAGGCCAGCCCGAAGGTGGCCGGAAAGACGGACGCCTTGCGCACCCAGCCGGCGGCCGTCTCCACGCTGGTGAGCAGAAAGCCGCTCGGCAGCTTCTCCTCGATTCCCATCAGATCCCTCTCAATGCCCTCAAGTCCTGTGATTGCTCCGGCCGTTCGGGCTTGTCCACCCGTTCACAAGGTCGGCGTCAGGTCGGCGGCGGGTCGGTTGCCGCGCGGCGCTCAGTCCCACTCCAGGCCGCCGCGGCGCCAGACGTAGGCGTACGCGACGAAGACGGTGGCGATGAACAGGAGCATCTCGACCAGCCCGAAGATCCCCAGGGCGTCGAAGCTCACCGCCCACGGGTAGAGGAAGACGATCTCGATGTCGAAGACGATGAAGAGCATCGCCGTCAGGTAGTACTTGATCGGGAACCGACCGCCGCCCACGGGCTGCGGGGTCGGCTCGATGCCGCACTCGTACGCCTCCAACTTGGCCCGGTTGTAGCGCTTGGGGCCGGTCAGTGAGGCCATCACGACGGAGCCGACCGCGAACGCCGCCGCGATGGCACCGAGTACGAGGATCGGCGCGTAGGCATTCATAGCCCCCGCTCCCTCCGTCCAGTCGTCCTTGACTGCAGATCGGAACCGACGGGTCACGCTGCGGTGAACCCGTGTTCCAGTTCCCGAGATCCACCTCATGTGAGGCAGTTCACAAAGCCTGGAACGAGCGCATCCTATGCCTGTCTGCTTGTGATCTGCGACACGCAGTTCGGGGAGAACTTTGTGATCTACGCCACCTCTTGAATGGTGACGAAGGTGAACATGCCCAGAGTTGTCAACGCAAAGGAGTCAAATGGTCACAACCAGTCGCATTCATCTGCGAACCGGCTGGTCAGAGCCGCACTCCTATATCAACTATGCCTTGCCCGGTGCAAATTTCCGGGCGTCATGTTGACGTGTTATAGCGGCTCACTCGCAGGGGTGGCGGGCCGGCGAACGCTCGCTTGACCCTTCGTTCACAAGCCCTGTGAGGATCAAGCGCCGGTCTCCCAGACCCAGGCCGCGATGCCGACCCGGTTCCGGGCGCCGATCTTGCGCTGGATCGCGGCGAGGTGGTTCTTCACCGTCCCGGCGGTGATGAACAACTGCGCCCCGATCTCTGCATTGGTCGCGCCGTCGGCAACCAGTTGGGCGACCTCCGTCTCGCGGGCGGTGAGCTCCTCGACGAACAACGGTCGCGACCACCCGATCCGGCTCTGCTCGGCACGCCGGCTCCGTCCGGCCTGCCCCTCGTCGCCGCCGTCCTCCCTCCGCCCGTGTTGCGACGACCGTTGCTGCTCCCGACTCCGCTCCTCGTTCTGGTCCCGCCCGGAGAGCTCCCGCAACAGCCTGACGGTGATCTGCGGGCTGATCAGCGCATCGCCCGCGACCGCCGCCCGAACCGCCTCCGCCAGCAGCGTCGGCCCCGAGCGCTTCAGCAGGAAGCCGGCCGCACCGGAACGGATCGCCGTGTGCACGTACTCGTCCAGGTCGAAGGTGGTCACCACGACCACCCGGAACTCCCCACTCAGCTGCCGCGTCAGCTCAAGTCCGTCCATCCTCGGCATGCGGATGTCGGCGAGGATCACGTCCGGCCGGAGCCGACGGGCCGCCTCCACCGCCGCGGCACCGTCCGCGGCCTCACCCACCACCTCGATGTCCGGCTGGGCGTCCAGGATGATCCCGTACGCACTGCGGATCGCCTCGTCGTCGTCGGCGAGCAGGACCCGGATGCTCATCGCCGCCCCTCCCGTGCTCATCGCCCTTCCAAGGGCATCGTCGCCTTCACCTGCCAGCCGCCGGCCTGCGCCCGTCCCGAGCAGAGCGTCCCACCCAGCGCCTCGACCCTGGCCCCCAGCCCGGCCAGTCCGCTGCCGCCCCGCAGGGCCTCACCCATGCGTGGGCCGGACGGCTGCGGCCCGCCTCCGTCGTCCCGCACCAGCACTTCCAGCCGCCGGCCTTCGCGTCGCACCCGGACATCGACCACCCGTGCCGTCGGCGCATGCCGCCGGACGTTGGTCAGTGCCTCGACCACGATCCGGTACGCCGTCGCCGCGACCTCACGGGGAATGTCCTGCTCCGTCGGGGCGTCCAGCCGTACGACGGCTCCGCCGGACTCCGCGAACCTGTCCGTCAGGGGGGTGAGCTCGGCCAGGCCCGGCCGCGGGCCGCGCTCGGGCAGGTCCGCCTCGTCACTGCGCAGCAGCCGGACGGTCCGGTCGAGCGAGGTCAGCGCCTGCTGCCCGGCCTGCTCTATCCGCTCGAAGAGAGCCGCCGCCCGGACCGGGTCGGAGGCTGCGAGGACCATCCCCGCCTGTGCCTGAGCCACCATGCCACTGACGTCGTGCGCCACGAAGTCATGCAGGTCGTGGGCGAGTTCGAGCCGCTGGGCGCGACGGGCCGCCGCCACCGAGCGCCGCCGGGCGTCGTCCATCCCCCGCAGGTAGAGCCCGACCAGCACCGTCGGCAGCGCCAGGGCCGAGCCGAAGCCGAAGAGCGTCAGCCAGGAACCGGGCCCCGAGATCGCCTCGAACCGGGACGGCCAGAGCGCCACCGCACCGCCGATCGTGTAGGCCACGGCGGCCGAGCGCCGGCCGCTCTCGATGCGGAGTGTGAGCACCAGCAGCAGGAGCAGGGAGGCGATTTCGGCCAGGCCGACCGCGCCCGCCCAACGGTCCTCCTCCAGCCAGCGGCCGGCCGCCCAGACGCCGACTGTGACCGCCGCCGACACCGATCCGGCGGCCCCGGCCACGGCCACCACCCCGTACCGGGCCCGCATCAGCAACCCGACCAGCAGCACCAGCGGGACCGCCAGCGAGAGCATCTGACTCATCGTCGCCTCCCTTCGTGCCGCAACCATACGAAGGCCCGCATCGCTCTGCCTCTGCCGATCGGCACATTCCTGCATCCCGCTCGGAGCCCCGAAGAACCTGCCGATCGGCACTGCCGAGCGCCACCGTCCCGGCGGCACGCTCATCCCGTCGGACCGGCCACCGGGGCCGTCCGGAGAGGAGCAGACCGCCATGACCACGACCGCGCGCCGCACCACGACCGGGGCCGGGGCCCGCACCGCCGGCACCGCCGGCACCGGCCCGGCAGCCGGATCCCGCAACCGCGCCGTCGCCCCCGCACCGCGCTGGGCCGAGCTCGCCGCCAAGGCCACCGTCTGGACGACCGTACCGTCCGGGCTGTGGCGGATCGTCCTGGGGCTGGGCATCCCGGTCGGCTTCAGCGGCGGGACGGCCGCGGCCTTCGACCGCCACAATCCGGGCTGGGGCACTGTCTACGTCCTGGTGCTGAGCGGGCTGGCCGAGTTCCTGGCCTTCCTCACCCTCGGCCTGGTCCGGCCCTGGGGCGAGGTGGTGCCGCGCCGGATCCCGCTGCTGGGCGGCCGAAAGGTCCGCCCGCTCGCCGCGATCGTCCCGGCCGCCCTCGGCTCCGCCGTCCTGACCTGGCTCGGAGCGACCGCGCTCTTCGGCGGCTGGGCGGCCAACATGAGCAGTCCCGACGCCCCCCACGGCTTCGCCGGGGTGGTCATGACCCTCTGCTACCTCCCGCTGGTCGCGTGGGGTCCCCTGGTCGCCGCGGTGACGTTCTCCTACGCCCGCCGGACGCTGGGCCGCCGATGAGGGCCTCTCCGGTTCCCACTGCGCCTCACGCCGTCGCGGCGGGCTCCGTGTCCACCGCCCGCTCACCGTCCACCGTTCGCGACCCGACCGGGCCCGGTGCGGCGGTGGTGCGGCGGCCCCACTCGGTGGCGACCAGCACCAACGCACCGCCCAGCAGCCCGACCGGGCCGAGGCGGTTGCCGGCGAGGGTGATGCCGAAGACGGCGGCCCAGAGCGGTTCGGTACCGAGCAGCAGGCTGACCCGGGAGGGCGAGGTCGCGCGGACGGCCCACATCTGCACGAAGAAGGCGAACAGCGTGCAGAGCAGGGCGAGATGCAGCAGCCAGGCCCACTGGGCCGGGCCGTACGAGGCGGCCACCGTCCACGGCAGCGGCCCGACGAACGGCGCGACCGCGGCGAACACAGCGGTCGCGGCGGCGAGTTGGACCCAGGTGAGGGCCAGCGGATCGGTGTCCCCGATCGACCTCATCCGGGACATCGCCAGCACGTTCACGGTCCGGACGACTGCGGCGCCGAGCACCAGCAGATCCCCTGCCGTCGGGGCCTTCAGCCCGCCGTCCCCGGTGAGCAGGGCCACACCGACCACCGCCAACCCCGCCGCGGCGAGGAACGCCCGCGGCAACGGCGTCCGCGCGAGGGCGCTCTCCGCGAGAGGAGTGAACACCATGGTGAGGCTGATGATCAGGCCCGCATTGGTGGCGGAGGTGTGCACCGCACCGTACGTCTCCAGCAGGAAGACCCCGCCGAGGATCAGTCCCAGGAGCCCGCCGCCCAGCCACTCGGCCCGGCCCATCCCGCGCAACGCCGGCCAGGCGACGACGCCCAGCAACGGAAGCACCAGCCCGAAGCGCAGCACCAACATCGCCACCACCGTCCCCGGCTCGGCCACCTGCTGCACGGCCAGGAAGCTCGACCCCCAGACCACGGCCACCAACAACACCGGCAGATCACGAAGGAAGGACGACGAACCGCGCATGAACAGGACCCCTCCGGAGCGAACGGAACCGACGAGGAGATTCCCGTACGACGTCGGACGGATCTCGGGCCACCACGGGCCGCCCGGCTCGGAGCACCACAACGGCTTCCAAGGGGCCCGTCATCATTGCGCACCGGCACGGCCGCGATCAACGGCTTTCGGTCGACGGGGCAAGCCGCCGGAGCGCCGGCCGACCGGGGTTCGACGGGGTCACGGGGCCAGCAGGCCGTGGGCCGCGGCGATGGCCTCGATGTCGGCGGGGGTGCCGGCCATGATGGCGCGGACGTGTTCGGTGATTAGCTCGACCGGCCAGTCCCACCAGGCCGCGCGCAGCAGCCGGTCGATGTCGGCGTCGTCGAAGCGGCGGCGGATCGGGCGGGCCGGATTGCCCCCGACGACGGTGTACGGCTCGACGTCGGCCGTGACCACGGCACCGGCCGCGATGATCGCCCCGTCCCCGATCCGCACCCCGGGCAGCACGGTGGCGCCGTACCCGAACCAGACGTCATTGCCGACGACGGTGTCGCCCCTGGTCGGGAGCCCGGTGACGATGTCGAGAGTCCGGTCGGTCCAGGTGCCGCCGAACATGGTGAACGGGAAGGTGGACACCCCGACGGCCGGGTGGGCGGCGCCGGCCATCAGGAAGCGGGTCCCGGTGGCGAGGGCGCAGTACTTGCCGATCACCAACCGCTCGGGGCCGTAGGCGTAGAGGACGTTGCGCTCCTCGAAGCGGGTGGCACCGTCCGGGTCGTCGAAGTAGGTGTACTCACCGACCTGGATGCGCGGATCGGTGACCAACGGACGCAGCAGGACGACGCGGTCGTGGCCCGCGAGGGGGTGCAGGACGGTGGGGTCGGGGGCGGTGACTGCGGTCATGGAACTCCTAGAGCGGCCAGAGCGAGAGGAGAAACGCGACTCAAGTCGCATTAAGATGAGGATGACACGGCAGGGCCGGCACGGCAAGCCTTAATGCGACTGGAGTCGACTTTGAGCGAGGAATCCCGAATCCCCTCCACCCGCCCCGGTGGGCGCAGCGCCCGCGTGCGCGCAGAGGTCGTCACCGCCACGCTCGCCGAAGTCACCGAGAAGGGGTACGACGGACTGACCGTCGATGCCGTGGCCACCCGCTCCGGCGTGCACAAGGCCACCCTGTACCGCCGCTGGGGCGGAGTCGACGGCCTGGTCGCGGAGGCGCTGACCGCCTCCGCCGACCAGCCGTGGCCGCTCCCCGACACCGGCGACCTGGCCGGCGACCTCCGTCTGATCACCCACGAGGCCTTCGCCGTCTTCACCGATCCCGACCTCGGCCCGACACCGACCGCACTCATCGCCGCCGCCCAGCGCTCCGACACCGGAGCGGCCGCC
Source organism: Kitasatospora sp. NPDC090091 (assembly GCF_044747365.1). Taxonomy (NCBI): domain Bacteria; kingdom Bacillati; phylum Actinomycetota; class Actinomycetes; order Kitasatosporales; family Streptomycetaceae; genus Kitasatospora; species Kitasatospora sp. NPDC090091. The sequence goes on along the minus strand of NZ_JBIVDY010000008.1, from coordinate 191,343 downwards.
CTTCGCGCCTTCTTCACCGCCCGCCACCGTCAGGCCGCCGCCGTCGCCGAGCGCGCGATCGAGCGCGGCGAGCTGCCCGCGGGCACCGACGGCGCCGAGGTGGTCCGAGCGGCGACCGCGCCGCTCTACTACCGCCTGTTCGTCAGCGGTGAGCCGCTCGACGCCCGCACCGCGGAGCGGGCCGCGGACGCCGCCGCCCTCGCCGCCCGCGCCGGACTGTTCACCCCCGAGGCCGACTGACCGCCCCGCCGCACCGCCACCACCCACCCACCGCACCACCCGCACCAGCCGCCCGCACCGCCCGCACCAGCCGCCCGCCGCCCAGCGGCGCGACGCAGCACTCCCCCCACCCCGCGCCGCCCGCCCCACGCCACCCACCCCACGGCACCCGCCGCGCAACGCGCGCCCCGGACGTCTACCGCATCCACGCCCGGACGTGGATGATGTCGCCATGACAATCAAGCCGTCCACCACCCCCCGGAAGGCCCGTCAAGTGAAGCGCAAGCACTGGGCATTGCTCGCCGCTGCCACCACCCTGCCGCTCGTCGCGAGCACCGGCACGGCCGTCGCGGATACGCCGTCGGTCACCGGCTCCGGCGCGGCCACGTCCGTCACCTGCAGCTACACGCCCGCGGTGCCGGCCGACAACTTCAAGGGCATCCCCGTCTTCGACGCGAAGAAGGCGGCCAAGCCGTACAGCGCGACCCTGAAGACCAGCCAGGGTGCGATCACCTTCCAGGCGCTGACCGCCGAGGCACCCTGCACCACGTTCTCGTTCCGGTTCCTGGCCGAACACGACTACTTCGACCGCAGCCACTGCCACCGCCTCACCACCCAGCGGATCTTCGTCCTGCAGTGCGGCGACCCCACCGGGACCGGCAGCGGCGGCCCCGGCTACTCCTTCCCGGACGAGAACCTGACCGGCGCCACCTATCCCGCCGGCACCGTGGCCATGGCCAACGCGGGGCCGAACACCAACGGCAGCCAGTTCTTCTTCGTCTGGAAGGACACCAAGCTCTCGCCCGCCTACACACCGTTCGGGCGGGTCACCGCGGGCCTGGACGTCCTGCAGAAGATCGCCGCCGGTGGTGAGGACGACCAGAACAATCCCGGCGACGGATTCCCCACGCTCCCGGTGAACATCCGCAACGTGAAGATCAGCTCCCGCTGAGCCCGCACGCCGGCTCCCGTACGGTGGTCTGCGTCAGCGAAGCCGTACGGGAGCCGCACACATGGACAGCAGGATCTGGGAGAGCGTCGACCACGTGGTCGCCTGGCTGGACGACGAGAGTCGGCTCTCGCCCGGGGAGGAGCGCATGCTCCGCATCCTCAAGCTCTCCGAGGAGGTCGGCGAGGTGGGCGCCGCGGTGATCGGCGCCACGGGCCAGAACCCCCGCAAGGGCGTCACCCACACCTGGGAGGACGTCCAGCACGAGCTCTGCGACGTGGTCTTCTCCGCCCTGGTCGCCCTCCGCACGCTCACCCCGGACGCCGCCCGGGTCTTCGCCGACCGCCTCGCCTACGTCGAGCAGCGCTCCGCCGCCAGCCGCACCACACCGCCCGGCCAGGCGGGCCGGACGGACCGGACGGGCCCGGCCGACCAGACCGACCAGACCGACCAGACCGACCAGACCGACCAATCGGACGCCCCGGCGGACCCGGAAGCCGACCAGGCGGGCCCGGCCGGCACCTGACGGTCCCGGCCCGGACACCGTCCGGCCCGCTCCGCCTCCCGTCAGGCGTTCGGCGCGACCTTCGCGAGGCCGTTGATGACGCGGTCCATGGCGTCGCCGCCCTGCGGGTCCGTCAGGTTGGCGAGCATCTTGAGGACGAACTTCATCAGGATCGGGTGGGTCAGACCGCGCTGGGTGGCGAGCTGCATGACCTTGGGGTTGCCGATGAGCTTCACGAAGGCGCGGCCGAGCGTGTAGTAGCCGCCGTAGACGTCCTTCAGGATGCGCGGGTAGGCCTGGAGGGCGCGCTCCCGACCGGCCTCCGTCACCCGGGCGTTGGCCTGGACGATGACCCCGGCCGCGATCTGGCCGGATTCCATCGCATAGGCGATGCCCTCGCCGTTGAACGGGTTGACCATGCCGCCCGCGTCGCCGACCAGCAGCAGACCGCGGGTGTAGTGCGGCTGCCGGTTGAAGGCCATCGGCAGAGCAGCGCCGCGGATCGGGTCGGTCATGTTCTCGGGGGTGTAGCCCCACTCCTCCGGCATGCTGGCGCACCAGGCCTTGAGGACCTCTCGCCAGTCCAGCTCACCGAACGCCGGCGAGGAGTTGAGGATGCCGAGGCCTACGTTGGAGGTGCCGTCGCCCATGCCGAAGACCCAGCCGTAGCCGGGCAGCAGCTTGCGCTGGCTGCCACGGGTGTCCCACAGCTCCAGCCAGGACTCCAGGTAGTCGTCGTCGTGGCGCGGCGAGGTGAAGTAGGTCCGGTAGGCGACGCCCATCGGGCGGTCCTCGCGGCGGTGCAGGCCCATGGCGAGCGAGAGCCGGGTGGAGTTGCCGTCCGCGGCGACCACCAGCGGGGCGCGGAACGTCACCTCCCGCTTCTCCTCGCCGAGCCGGGCGGTGACGCCGACGATCCGGCCGGTCCGGTCGTCCAGCACCGGGCCGCTGACGTTGCACCGCTCGTAGAGCCGGGCGCCGGCCTTCTCGGCCTGACGGGCGAGCAGCTCGTCGAAGTCGGCGCGCTTGCGCACCAGGCCGTAGTCGGGGAAGGCGGACAGCTCCGGCCAGTCCAGCTCCAGCCGGACGCCGCCGCCGATGATCCGCAGGCCCTTGTTGTGGAGCCAGCCGTTCTCGGTCGACACGTCGATGCCCATGTCGACCAGCTGCTTGGTGGCGCGCGGCGTCAGACCGTCACCGCAGACCTTCTCGCGGGGGAACGACGTCTTCTCCAGCAGCAGGACGTCCAGGCCCGCCTGGGCGAGGTAGTACGCGGTGGTGGAGCCGGCCGGGCCCGCGCCAACCACGATGACATCGGCGGTGCTCTCCACGGGGCTGCCCGGCTTCGTCAGATCGGCTGCGGTCTCGGACACGGTGGGCACTCTCCTGGAGCTGCGGCTGGGGGACGGAGGCGTTGACCTCGGCAGTCTAGTTGCCGCCCCCGGAACCGGACCCGAGGGCGGCAGCACCGTTTTGCCGTCCGCCGGACCGCCGACAACCCGGAGCAAGGCCGGCGGAGGTCCGGAGCAAGACCCGAAGCAGGACCCGACGCAGGAACGAACCCAGGGCCCGTCCCCGCGAGCGCCACCCGCTCCGACGGGATCCGAGCGGCGGGCCCTAACCGACCTTGTACGCCCGGTGCATGGCGACGATCCCGCCGGTGAGGTTGCGCCAGGCGACCTTCGACCAGCCGGCCTCCTGCAGCTTCGCGGCCAGCGCGGGCTGGTCGGGCCAGGACCGGATCGACTCGGCGAGGTAGACGTAGGCCTCCGGGTTGCTGCTGACCGCGGTGGCGACCGGCGGCAGCGCCCGCATCAGGTACTCGGTGTAGACGGTCCGGAACGGCGTCCAGGTCGGCGTCGAGAACTCGCAGATCACCAGCTTGCCGCCGGGCTTGGTCACCCGGTACATCTCGCGCAGCGCCGTGTCGGTCTCGTGGACGTTGCGCAGCGCGAAGGAGATCGTCACCGAGTCGAAGGTGCCGTCGGCGAACGGCAGCCTGGTGGCGTCCCCCGCGGTGAGCGCCAGCTCGGGGTGGCGGCTCTTGCCCTCGGCCAGCATGCCGACCGAGAAGTCGCACGGGACGACCTGGGCGCCGGCCTCGACGAAGGGCAGCGAGGAGGTGCCGGTGCCGGCTCCGAGGTCGAGCACCAGGTCGCCCGGCCCGGCGGCCACCGCATCGGCCACCGCCCGGCGCCAGGCACGGGCCTGGCCGAGGGAGATCACGTCGTTGGTGCGGTCGTACTTGGCCGCCACGTCGTCGAACATGGCGGCGACTTCGTGCGGCTGCTTGTCCAGAGAGGCTCGGGTCACCACCCCATTGTTCACCCTGCCCCCCACCGCCCGGGCAAGGGGGCACACCGGCCGGGCCCGATCGGCCGCGCAGCGCCCTCGGCCCCTGCACCTACGGCCCGGCGCCCGCGACCGCGGCCCGACCCAGCAGGGGCCCCGACCCAGCCGCGGCACCGACCCAGCAAGGGCACCCAGCACTAGCGAGCCCACCAGACCCGCGCTCAGCAGGCGTCCACCGAACAAGCCCTAGCGCACCCCCGCAGAGGCGCGCTCAGTGCAGCGCGCGCCGCCCGCCGGCCCGGCGCTTCCGGCGCGAGCGCTTGCCCTGCGTTATCGCCGGCATCCCGTCGGGCAGCGCACCCGCCGCGAGCGCGACGGTGCTGGCGATCCTGCCCGTGCCCGCACGCACGGCGACCTCCCTGCGGTGCCGGCGGATCCGCAGCACGCAGACCAAGAAGAGGATCACCGCCACCGGCACGCTGAACCGGGCCAGCCCGACGCCGAACGGCTGCGGGTAGGTGTCACCGCAGATCCGGACCGCGCCCGCGTCGTCCGCGGCGTGCTCCAGGCAGACCGCGTCCCCGACCTTGGTGCCGTCCGCCAGCGGCAGTGCGGCGGCCGTGTGCGGCTGGCCGGAGACCCGGTAGCTGACGGTGGAGTACGAACCGCCTCCGGTGTTCAGCTGGGTGACGATGCCCTCGGCTCTCACCGGGTGGGCGCCGATCCGGTCGGCCTGATCGGCCTGACGCCAACCGAGCAGGCACATGCCGACGGCCAGCACGGCGCTGAGCACGGCGGTGAGGTACCAGCCACGGCCCAACCGCGGAGCGCGCGGCGGGGGGACGGTCGCGGATCGCATGGTTCCTGTCCTGGCTTGCCTTCGGGGCCTGGGACGAGGCCCCGCCGCCCGCGGTGACGGGCGGAGTGTGGTGAGGGTACGGAGTGAGCTGTCCGGGATCGTATCCGCTGGCGGGCCCTCAGGTCACGGCGAAGGGGTAATCAGACAGGACGACCGGCACCGGAGTTCGGCGGCACACGAAGGAGTTCCCGGATGCACACGAAGGAAGTCCCAAGCGCCGCACGGGAATGCGGATACCCGCCGGTAGCCGGTGCGTCAGCGCCGCCGGTACACCAACCGTCCGGCCAGCACGGTGGCCAGACAACTCCCGGGACGCACAACCACGGTCTCGGCAGCGCCAGCCTCACCGGCGGCGGACCCGACGGCGCCAGCCTCACCGGCAACGGACCCGACGGCACCGGCCCCACCCCCGAGCACCGCGGTCCCCCCGGCCACCGCGTTCACCGCGAACACCTCGAACACCGCGAAGTCCGCCCGGCCGCCGACCGCCAGCCGACCGTACGCCGCCTCGGCGAGCGGCAGCACGGCGAGCGGATCCAACGGGCCCTCGGCCTCCGCGGCACCGGGATGCGCCGCCAGGGCGGTCAGCCCCGAGCGGGTCACCGCCGTGCGCACCGAAGCCCGTTCGAACGGCCCGGCCACCGCCGTCACCCCGCACCCGAGCATCCGCTGCAGCCCGCGCCGGGCGCTCGCACCGCAGCGCGTCTCGTCGGTCGAGCCGGAGAGGGCCCCGGGCACCGGTGCGTCCCCCACCCCCTCGCGCGGGTCCGGGTGGTACGCGTGTTCCAGCAGCCGGTGCCCGTACGGATTGCGCAGGCCGGGCGTGAGCAGCGCCGCGCCCCAGTCGCGCAGCCGGGCCCCGGGGTGGGCGGCCGCGAGCTCGTCACAGGGGCCCAGGGCCGCGATCCGGCCGTCCTGCACCAGCACCGCCCCGTCGGCGACGGACGGGGCGGTGGGGTCGGCCGGATCGGGCAGCACGAGGGCCGCCCGGTGCAGGGTCATGACCAAGGGGGCGCTCAGCGGTTGTCGAGGATCTTCAGCTCGGGGTGCGCGGTGCCGCCCTCGATCGCGGTGGAGGCGATGTGCGAGGCGATCCGCGGGTCGACCGGGTCGTTGGCCGGGTCCTCCAGCACCCGCAGGTGCTCGTAGGTGGTCGAGCGCTGGGCCGGGACGCGATCGGCGGCCCGGATCAGGTGGATCAGCTCGGTGAGGTTGGAGCGGTGCTTGGCGCCGGCCGCCGAGACGACGTTCTCCTCCAGCATGACCGAGCCGAGGTCGTCCGCGCCGTAGTGCAGCGACAGCTGGCCGGCCTCCTTGCCGGTGGTCAGCCAGGAGCCCTGGATGTGGGCGACGTTGTCGAGGAAGAGGCGGGCGATCGCGATCATCCGCAGGTACTCGAAGACGGTCGCCTGCGTCGAGCCCTTCAGGTGGTTGTTCTGCGGCTGGTAGGTGTACGGGATGAAGGCGCGGAAGCCGCCGGTGCGGTCCTGCACGTCGCGGATCATCCGCAGGTGCTCGATCCGCTCGGCGTTGGTCTCCCCGGTGCCCATCAGCATGGTGGAGGTGGACTCCACACCCAGGCCGTGCGCCGCCTCCATGATCTCCAGCCAGCGCTCGCCGGACTCCTTGAGCGGCGCGATGGCCTTGCGCGGACGCTCCGGCAGCAGCTCGGCTCCGGCGCCCGCGAAGGAGTCCAGGCCGGCCCGGTGGATCCGGGTGATGGCCTCCTCGATCGACACGCCCGAGATCCGCGACATGTGCTCGACCTCGGAGGCGCCCAGCGAGTGGATCACCAGCTGCGGGAACTCCGCCTTGATGGCCGAGAAGGCGCGCTCGTAGTACTCGACGCCGTAATCCGGGTGGTGGCCGCCCTGGAACATCACCTGGGTGCCGCCCAGCTCGACCGTCTCCGCGCAGCGGCGCAGGATCTCGTCGAGGTCGCGGGACCAGCCCTTGTCGCTCTTCGGCGCCACGTAGAAGGCGCAGAACTTGCACGCCGTCACACACACGTTGGTGTAGTTGATGTTGCGCTCGATGATGTACGTCGCGATGTGCTCGGTACCGGCGTAGCGGCGGCGGCGCACGGCGTCGGCGGCCGAGCCGAGCGCGTGCAGCGGCGCCGAGCGGTACAGCTCCAGCGCCTCCTCCGGGGTGATCCGGCCGCCGGCCGCGGCCCGGTCGAGCACGGCCTGCAGGTCGGTGCTGGGCGCATCGAGGGTGGTCGCTGCGAGCTCGGACACCTGTCGGCCTACTCTCTCTCGGTACCGCCTTCGCACGACGGTCTTGGGTGGTTCCTGGTACGGCCGAACCAGCCTACGCCAGCCTCCTGCGGCGCCCGCGCCAGGCCTCACGACACCTTTCGCATGGTCCCGGAGGGGTTGCCGGCGTCGGGGTCGACGGAGGTGAAGCGGATGGTTCCGTCCTTCTGCAGGGTGAGCGTCTCCGAGCTGGATCCGCCGCTGCAGGCCCCGGGGAAGGAGGAGCGGACGAGCCGGGAAGTGAAGACCAGCTTGTCCGGTGACACCGAGTCGAGCCGCCAGGTGCCGTCGCAGCTCACCGAGATCAGGCCGGTGATCTCGTTCCGACTCGTGACGGCGTCCTGCCCGATCGCGGCCGGGACGATCGTCAGGGTGGTCGCGCCGGCGGGCAGGCCCCTGGCGGTGGTCATCTCGCCGCGCCAGGTGCCGAGGAACGCGGCCGGGACGGCGCTCGGCCCCCCGGTCGTCGTGGTGGTGGCGGGCGTCGCGACCCCGCCGGTGGCGCCGGGTGTGGTCGTCGTCGGCACGTCCGCGCGGGGCGACGGCGGCGGCTCCGTGGTGCCGGCCGGGGAGGTCGACGTGGAGGCGGTCGTGGCAGCTTTCGTGCTCGCCGGATCGGACTTCCCCAGCCACTGGTAGAGGCCGTAGCCGCCACCGCCGAGGAACAGCACGGCGGCCGCCGCTCCGGCGACCGCGGCCGTGCCCCGGCCGCTCCGTCGGTCCTGCGACGGCGTCGGTACCGGCCCGCCCTCGGCCGACCCGGCCCCAGGGCCTCCGTTCCCGACCGGCACGCCGTCCCCGAACGTGGGCGTCCGCACCGCCCATCCGTCCGCCGGCGCCGACATCCCGGCCGACCCCGACAGCCCGGCCGCCCCCGACCCCGCCCCCGACCCCGACGCCACCCCTGCCCCCGACGCCGCCCCCGGCCATGACCCCGACCCCGGCACGGGCCCCGGTCCGAACCCCGCGCCGCCACCACCGCCACCGCCAGCACCGGCGCCACCGGCCTCACCGAGCCCGGTACCCTGCTCCCCCTCCAGGTCCAGCAGCTCGACGGCACTGCGCCCGACCGCCGCCGCCAGCTCGGGCGGCAGCCACCCGCCGCGCCCGAGCCGGAGGGTGGCCGCGCCGTCGGCGTCCAACCGCTCCCGCAGCTGCTGCGGAGTGGGGCGGGCCGCAGGGTCCTTGGCCAGGCAGGCCAGCACCACCGGGTGGAGCGGCCCGGACAGCCCGGACAGGTCGGGTTCCTCGTGCAGCACCCGGTAGAGCAGCACCGCGACGCTCACCCCCTCCCCGAAGGGGTGCACCCCGGTGGCCGCGAAGGCGAGCACCGCGCCGAGCGAGAACACGTCGCTCGCCGGCCCGGCGGGCAGGCCGCTCGCCTGCTCCGGCGACATGAAGCCGGGCGAGCCGACCACGTAGCCGGACTGGGTGAGCCCGCTGGTCGCGTCGAGCGCGCGGGCGATGCCGAAGTCGATCAGACGCGGCCCGTCGAGGGTGAGCAGTACGTTGGACGGCTTGACGTCGCGGTGCACCAGCCCGAGCCCGTGCACGTGGCCGAGCGCCTCGGCCAGCCCGACGCCCAGGGTCCGGACGGCGGGCTCGGGCAGCGGCCCGAAGTCGCGGACGGCGTTGCCGAGTGCGGGGCCGGCGACGTAGCCGGTGGCCACCCAGGGGTGCTCGCCCTCGGTGTCGGCGTCCAGCACCGGCGCGGTCCAGGTGCCGCCGACCCGGCGGGCCGCCGCGACCTCCTGCCGGAACCGGGCGCGGAACTCGGCGTCCTCGGCCAGTTCGCCGCGGACCACCTTGACGGCCACCGTCCGGCCGCCGGCCGTCCGGCCGAGGTAGACCCGGCCCATCCCGCCCGCGCCGAGGCGCCGCAGCAACCGGTAGCCGCCCACCTGGCGCGGGTCGTCCGCCCCCAGTGCCTGCATTGCCGCACGCTCCCCTCGACCTGCCGGCCCGCACGGTCCACGAGCGGACCGCGAGCAGACCGTACCGGGCGGGGAGGCGTCGGAGCGTCACAACCTGCGGCACTCCCCCGGCAGGGTCGGCCACCCGGCCCAGCCCCGGACCGGGACCTCCGTGGCTCAGACCCCAGCCCGAACCCCGGCCGCCCCGGACCGGACCGCTGACCGAACCCCGTCCCGCCCCGCCGCCTCAGGCCACGACGGACGCCGGCTCCAGCACCGGTTCCGCCACCTCTTCCACCACCGCTTCCGCCACCGGCTCCAACAGCCGGACCCGGACGTCCGGCGCGAAGCCGCTGTCGTGCGCGACCCGGCGGGCGAACTCGGTCATGCCCGCCAGCTGCCGCTCGCCGAGCGAGAAGTCCAGCGCCTCGCTGAAGTACCGTTCCAGCACCCCGGCGTCGAACGCCTCCCAGCGGGCGGCCTGTGCGGCCACCTCGCGGGCCTCCACCAGCGAGAGGTCACGGGACTCCAGGAAGGCCCGGTGCACCGCTGCGGTCAGAGCCGGACGGCGCTCGGCGAAGTCGCGGCGGGCGGCCCAGACGGCGAAGACGAACGGCAGCCCCGTCCACTCCTTCCACATCGCGCCCAGGTCGTGCACCGCGAGGCCCTGCGCGGCGGCCTGCCCGAGGTAGGCGCGCAGCGCCGGGTCGCCGATCAGCACGGCGGCGTCGGCCTCGGCGAGCATCGCGTCCAGGTCGGGCGGGCAGCTGAAGTACTCCGGTCGGACGCCCTCGCGCTCCTCCAGCAGCAGGCGCGCCAGCCGGACGGAGGTCCGGCTGGTCGAGCCGAGGGCGACCCGGCGGCCGTCCAGCTCGGACAGCGGAAGCTTGCTGACGATCACGCAGGACATCACCGGGCCGTCGCTGCCGACGGCGATGTCCGGCAGGACCAACAGTTCGTCCGCGTGCCGCAGGTACTCCACACAGGTGATCGGACCGATGTCGAGAGAACCGCCGACCAGTTGGTCACTCAACTTCTCGGGAGTGTCCTTGGTGAGATCAAGATCGAGCAGATTGCCGGTCCTGGCCAGGCCCCAGTAGAGAGGGACGCAGTTCAGGAACTGAATATGCCCTACCCGCGGCCTGACCGGGGTGTTCTCCTCGGGCTCCTGCGTTTCCGCATCCGGTACCGACACTGCGCCGCTCCCTCGCTGTTCGTGCGCGCCACCCCCGCAGCGTATGCCTGCTGATCCGGACACCCCTCACCGGCCTGTACGACACGCCCAGGGGCCTTACGACACGCACTGTCCGCCCCGCAAGTCACCCCTGGTCGTCACAGCGACCGCATGCTAGCGTTGCCCTCAGTTGCAGTTTGATTCCCCTTGCAGTACTTGAAGCCTGCGGAGCATGTAACCGCAGGCTTTTTGTAGTTTTTCAGCAATATCGAAAAACTCCGGACCCGTCCGGAGGCAGGGCGATCAGCGCAGCGGACCGGGCGCCACACGGTGTGGTCCCCAACACGTCCCTCGCAAGGAGAACGGCATGGCTCAGGGAACCGTCAAGTGGTTCAACGCTGAGAAGGGCTTCGGCTTCATCGCCCAGGAGGGCGGCGGCCCCGACGTCTTCGTCCACTACTCCGCCATCAACGCGAACGGTTTCCGCTCGCTGGAGGAGAACCAGGCGGTCACCTTCGACGTCACCCAGGGCCCGAAGGGCCCGCAGGCGGAGAACGTCACCGCTATCTGATCATCCTCTGATGACCTGATCGCTCGGGACCCCCTCGGGTCCGCCGGCGGCCTTGCGGCCGTCACCATGAGCACAAGAGCAGTACCCAAGGGGGCCCGCCGTTCGGTGGGCCCCCTGCCTTTTGCTTCGGCGCGGTCGGGTCAGAACGCGTCCCGGTCAGGCCGCGCCCGTGTCGGGCTGCGCCCCGGTCGGGCCGCGCCCGCGTCAGGAGGCGCCCGGGTCAGGCCGGGAGCGTCCAGCGCTGGTTCGCGCCGGCGTGGCAGTCCCAGATGATCAGACGGCTGAAGTCGGCGGTACTCCCGTACTGGACGTCCAGGCAGCGGCCGGAGACCGGGTTGACCAACGTGCCGTCCGCACGGGGCTGCCAGCGCTGGGCGCCGGTGCCGTTGCAGGCGTAGAGCTGGACCGGGGTCCCGCCGTCCGTCCAACCGTTCGTCACGTCCAGGCACTTGCCGAAGGCCCGCAGGGTGTCGTCCTGCTGGACGGTCCAGTCCTGGGCCCCGGTGGAGTTGCAGTGGTACAGCTGGACGACGGTGCCGTCGACCGTCGCCGCCCGGTTGACGTCCACGCACTTCCCGGCCAGTCCGGTGACCGGGCCGCTCGGCCTGGGGGTGTGCCAGCGCTGCTCGACTGCGGAGCCGCAGTCCCGCAGGCGCAGCCGGCCGGCCGACGGCTGCAGGCAGCGGCCGGAGGCCCGGTGCAGGATCGTGGTGTCCGGCCGGACCGTCCAGCCCTGGGCCGCAGTGCCGGTGCAGGGCCGCAGCCGGACGTCGGCGCCGTCGGCGGTTCCGGCCGGCTGCAGGCAGCCGCCCGCCATCCCGATCGAGCCGTCCGAGCCGACCGTCGCCTCCTGGACCGCCGTGCCCTCGCAGCCGGACGTCCGCACCGCCTCCTCGGCGTTGGCCGCGGCGGCACCGGCGTCCAGGCAGGAGCCGTCGGAGCCGGTGATCCGGCCCGACCAGGTGGAGACGGCGGGCGAGCCCGCCACCTCGACGGCGCCGCTGAGCCGTGGCGCCCGGGAGGACGACCCGACCGTGATGCCGTACCGCCCGCCGGGCACCTGCCAGCCGTGCACCTGCGCGTCCCAGGTGGCGAAGGAGGACCGGTCGAGCCGAAGTGTCACGTGCTGGGAGCGGCCGGGGGCGAGGGTGAGCTTGCCGAACGCCTTGAGCTGCTGCGGAGGCTCGCCGGCCGCCGACGGGAAGGAGACGTACAGCTGGGGCACCTCGGTGCCGGTCCGGCTGCCGCGGTTCGCGACGTCGAAGCCGACCTGGACCAGCCCGGCGGCGTCCGGCCCGGTCACGGTGAGGCCGCTGTAGTCGAAGGAGGTGTACGAGAGGCCGTGGCCGAAGGGGAACAGCGGCGCCACCCCGGCCCGGTCGTACCAGCGGTAGCCGACCTCCAGCCGCTCGGTGTAGTGGTAGGCGCCGTCGGTGCCGGGGTACTGGTCGGCGCCGCGGATCGGCGTCGCCGCCGCCGAGACCGGGAAGGTCACCGGGAGGCGGCCGCCCGGGTCGGCGTCGCCGAAGAGCACGTCGGCGAGCGCGGTGCCGCTCTGCTCGCCGGGGTACCAGGCCTCCAGCACGGCCGGGACGGAGTCCAGCCACGGCATCACCACCGGGCCGCCGGTGTCGAGCACCACCACGGTCCGCGGATTGGCCCGGGCGACGGCGCGGATCAGCGCGTCGTCGGCCGGCGCGAGGTCCAACGACGGACGGTCCTCGCCCTCGCGCTCCTCGTCGCCGACCACGACCACCGCGACGTCCGCGGCGGCGGCCACGGCTGCGGCGGCGTCGGCGTCGGCACCGGTGTGGTGGCGGACGGAGACGCCCGACCCGGCCCGCGCGGTGATCCCGCCGAGCGGCGAGACGGTGTACTCGGGGTACGAGGTGACGTGCGAGGAGCCGTAGCCTCCGGTGTAGGCCCGGTCGGCCCAGGGGCCGATGACGGCGATCGACTTCAGCCGGGCGGCGTCCAGCGGCAGCGCGGCGCGTTCGTTCTTCAGCAGCACCGTGCCGGCGACGGCGGCCGCGCGGGCGTCCCGGGCGCCGGCGCCGGGGTCGGCCTCGGCCGTCCGGCCGCCGTCCAGGGCGCCGCTGCGGACCATCAGCCGCAGCACCCGGCGCACCTGGTCGTCGAGGACCGCCGGTGCGAGCCGCCCGTCGGCCACCGCACCCGCCAACTCCGAGAAGTAGGTGGAGCCGCCGAACTCCTGGTCCAGCCCGGCCGCGGCGGCGTTCACGGCGGAGTGGGTGGCCGGGTAGTCGGAGCCGACGGCGCCGTCGAAGCCCCACCGGCCCTTCAGGATGTCCCGCAGCAGCGGGAAGTGCTCGCAGGCCCAGATCCCGTCGACCGGGTTGTAGCCGCACATCGCCGACCAGGCCCGGCCGTCCTGGACGGCCGCCCGGAAGGCCGGCAGCTCGATCTCCTGCAGCGTCCGCTCGTCCACCTCGGAGCTGTACGACTGGCGGTTGTTCTCCTGGTTGTTCGCCGCGTAGTGCTTGACCTGCGCCGCGACGCCCTGCGCCTGGATGCCGCGCACCTCGGCGGCGGCGATCCGCCCGGCGAGGAACGGGTCCTCGCCCAGCGTCTCGAAGTTCCGCCCGCCCTGCGGCACCCGGACGATGTTGACCATCGGCGCGTACAGGACGTGGTAGCCGCGGGCCTTGGCCTCACGGCCCAGCACCGAGCCGTAGCCGGTCGCGAGGTCCGGGTCGAAGGCGGCGGCCAGCGCGACCGGGGCCGGCATCGCGGTGGCGGGCTGCCCGTCCCGGACGCCTGCCGGCCCGTCGGTCAGCAGGAGGGGCGGGATGCCCAGCCGGGGCACGCCCTCGACGTAGCCGACCGAGTGCACGTCCTGCGGGGCCCAGATCCCTTGCAGCAGTGTCGCCTTCTCGTTGGTCGTCAGCTGCCCGAGCAGCGACTCGACCCGCTGTTCCAACGATGCCGCCGAGGCCGACGCGGGGCCCGGCACCGCAGCGGACGAGGACGGGGCGGACAACGACGGGGACGCGGTGGACGGGGAATCGGCGGTCGGGGACGTGATGGACGGGGATGGGACGGACGGGGACGGGGACGCGCCGGCGGAGGTCACGGCGGGCGTCGGGGTGGCCGTGGGGGCGGAGGAGTCGGCGGACGCGGGGGCGGGGGTCGCGCAGGCGGCCAGCAGGCAGCCGCCCAGTCCGGCGACGAGGATTCGCGTACAGGAGGAGATGCGTCGCATGGTGCACCGATCGGCGTGGGGGGCGCGTGGGGGAACGCCGAGATAGCGACCTCGCGGTCCAACTATCTGACGGTATGTCATATATAACCGCCCGCCACCTGCCCGAACCGTGCTCCGCCCACTTCGGCGGCGTGTCCGCGACGCATTCCACCCACCGGCACTGCGCATCCGAACCGCCTGCGCCACCCGTGCCGGCCCTGCACTCCCGCACCACGCACCCGCGCCTCCGCCGGCCCGCACCGCACCGCGCCGCCGCCCCGCCGCCCGCACTGCGCGCCCGCGCCGCGGGCGGAGCGGCAACGCGGCAACGCGGCAACGCAGAAGCCCGCCCCCGCGCCGGACGGCGCAGGGGCGGGCTTCCGTGAACCCGGGTCAGGCGGCGCTCGGAGCCGCCTCCTTGCCCGACGCCTGGGCCGGGATCGAGGCCGAGCCGTCGAGCAGCTCGCCGGCCGGGTTGTTGTAGGCGGCCAGGTCGAGGGTCTTCTCGCGGGCGGCGACCAGGATCGGCACGACGGCCTGGCCGGCGACGTTGGTCGCGGTGCGCATCATGTCGAGGATCGGGTCGATCGCGAGCAGCAGGCCCACGCCCTCCAGCGGCAGGCCGAGCGTCGACAGGGTGAGCGTCAGCATCACGATCGCGCCGGTCAGACCGGCCGTGGCGGCCGAGCCGATGACCGAGACGAAGGCGATCAGCAGGTAGTCCTTGATGCCGAGGTCGATGCCGTAGACCTGGGCGACGAAGATCGCGGCCAGCGAGGGGTAGATCGCGGCGCAGCCGTCCATCTTGGTCGTCGCACCGAACGGCACGGCGAACGAGGCGTACTCGCTCGGAACGCCGAGGCGCTCGGTGACGCGGCGGGTGACCGGCAGGGTGCCGACCGAGGAGCGGGAGACGAAGGCCAGCTGGATGGCGGGCCAGGCACCCTTGAAGAAGTTCAGCGGGTTGAGGCCCGCGGCGAACCTCAGCAGCAGGGAGTAGACGCCGAAGAGCACCAGCGCGCAGCCGACGTAGATGTCGACGGTCAGGGTCGCGAAGGGCTCCAGCAGGTCCCAGCCGTACTTGGCGACGGACTTGCCGATCAGGCCGAGGGTGCCGAGCGGCGAGAGGCGGATGACCCACCAGAGCGCGGCCTGGACCAGCTCCAGCACGGACTCGCTGAGCTTGAGCACCGGCTCGGCCCTGCTGCCGAGCTTGAGGATCGCCGCGCCGGTCACGATCGCCAGGAAGACGATCTGGAGCACCTCGACCTCGGTGAAGGCCGTGACGATGTTGGTCGGGAAGATGCCGGTCAGGAAGTCGATCCAGCTGCCGGTGGACTTCGGTGCCTTGAGGCCCTCGGTCTTGAGGTCGGTGCCCTCACCCGGGTTGGTCAGCAGGCCGAGGCCCAGACCGATCCCGACCGCGATCAGCGAGGTGATCGCGAACCAGAGCAGGGTGCGGACGGCCAGGCGGGCCGCGTTGGTCACGTTCCGCAGGTTGGCCACCGACACCACGATCGCGGTGAACACCAGCGGCGGGACGGCCAGCTTCAGCAGCTGGACGAAGATCTTGCCGATGGTCTCCAGGGTGGTGGCCAGCCAGGAGATCTCGGCGGTCCGGGCCAGGTAGCCGAGGCCGGCGCCGAGCACGAGGCCGGCGACGATCTGGACCCAGAACGGGGTCTTGCGGATTCGGGCGAGCACGGACGGCGACGGGGTCGCCTCGGGCGCTGTGGGCATGGCAGTGCGGCTCCGGGGGAGGGCGTTGCTGACGGTGGGGCGGGGCGGGGAAGGCGGCACGGCGCGTGGGCCGGGCAGGGAGGAGCCTGGCCCCGGTCAGGGGCGTGCCGCCCGCATACAGCTCATGGCGCGACAACGGCGCGGGCTGTCCACAGCACCGGGCAGGCAGCACGGGCGGGCGGCGGTGGGCGTCGGGCCCAGGCCGTGCATCCGGAGTGCTCCTGAGGTGGTCATGGCCGACACGTTAGCAGTAAAGGTTTGAGATGTTCAAAGTTGTTGTTTGAGATGTGGGTGCGCATCGATCAAATCCGGACACGAACGAGGCTGACGCCACATCAGATCCTCATCGACCCTCGATTGACCGCCGCCGGTTATACGTATAACTTGGAGGGCACCCCCGCCCACCCCTGCCCGCAACGGAGAGCCGTCCATGGGCTATCTCGCCCTGCTCCGCGCCCCGCACGTCAGCCGCCTCCTCTTCGGCACCCTGCTCGGCCGTCTCCCGGCCGGCATGACCGCCCTGGTGATCGCGCTGGCCCTGCGCGAGGCCGGTACGCCGTACAGCCGGATCGGGCTGGCCACCGCGGCCTACGCGATCTCGGCCGCCGTCGGCGGCCCGGTGCTGGGGCGGATCGTGGACCGCACCGGGCAGCCGCGGGTGCTGCTCGCCTCCGCCGTGATCGCCGGCGGCGGCTACGCACTGCTGGCGCTCGCGCCCGGCTCGGCGATCGCCGCACCGCTCGGCGCCGCCGTCGCCGGCCTGGCCATGCCGCCGCTCGAACCCTGCCTGCGCTCGCTCTGGCCGGACGTCGTCGAGGACGAGCAGCTCGACACCGCCTACGCCTTCGACTCCGCCTCGCAGCAGATCCTCTACGTGGCCGGCCCGCTCGCGGTGGCCGGCATCGCCGGCGCGGTCAGCCCGGTCGCGGCGCTCTGGGTGGCCGCGGCCCTGGGGCTGGCCGGTGCCCTGATCGTGGCCACCGCCGCACCGGCCCGCGCCTGGCAGGCGCCGCCGCGCGCACACTCCGCCGGCCTGCTCGGACCGCTCCGCTCCCCCGGCCTGGTCCTGCTGCTGATCGGCCTGGCTGGCGCGGGCTGGGCGGTCGGCGCGCAGAACGTGCTGTTCATCGCCTACGCCGAGGCGCACGAGGGCGGCCTGCCCGGCGGTGCCGGGACGCTGCTGGCGCTCGCGGCGCTCGGTGGCCTGCTCGGCGCGCTGGCCTACGGCGCGGTGAAGTGGCGCAGCAGCACCGCGACCCGGACGTGGGTCATGGCGCTCGGGATGGCCGTCTCCTATCTCCCGCTGGTGCTGCTGCCCGGTCCGCTCGCGATGGCGGGGCTGGCCTTCCTCTCCGGGATCATGCTGGCACCGCTGCTGGCGGCCGCGTTCGTCCTGGTCGCCGAGCTGGCGCCGGTCGGCACGGTGACCGAGGCGTTCGCCTGGCTGGTGACGCTGTTCGCGACCGGCAACTCGCTCGGCTACGCCGTCTCCGGCAACCTCGCCGAGGGCTCCCTGACCTCGGTGGCGCTCTGCGCGGCGGGAGGAATCGGGCTGGGCGGGCTGCTGCTGTTCGGCGCGCGCCGCTGGTTCCGGCCCGCCCCGGCCGACGTCGTGCCTGCTGCGGCCGGCGTCTGGCTCGCTGCGGCCGACATGGCCGACGGCACGCCCGCTGCGGCCGAGCCGGTGCCGGCCGGCTGAGACCGGGGCGACTCCCCCGCAGACGTGACTGCGCCCGTCGGACCGGGTGGTCTGGCCGACGGGCGCAGTCGCATTCCCGCAGGCGAATTCGTGCAGCCGCGCCCCGGCCGTCGTCCTCCCGGCGCTCCCGGCGTTCCCTGTGCCCCCGGTGCTTCCGGGCTCAGGCCGCCGCGGTCGAGGAGCGCAGGACCAGCGAGGTGGCCAGCGGCGGCACCGGCGCGACCGGCTCGCCGCGGAGCAGGTCGGCGAGGGCCGCCACGCCGGCCCGGCCCAGCTCCTCGCCGGGGAGGTCGACGGTGGTGAGCGGCGGGGCGAGCAGCGCGGCGACCGGGACGTTGTCGATGCCGACCACCGAGAGGTCGGCGGGGACGCGCAGCCCGAGTTCGACGGCCGCCTGGTAGACCCCGGAGGCCACCACGTCGTCGTCGCAGATCACCGCACGCGGGCGGTCGGGGTGCTCCAGCAGCCGGTGGGCGACGCTGTGGGCGGCGGGCTGGCCCTCGTTGAGGCTGACTCCGAACTCGACCACGTCCAGGCCGAGCGCCTCGGCCGCCTGCTCGAACGCCGCCTGCCGGACCCGGAAGGTGTACGCGGAGTGGGTGGAGCGCAGCCGGCCGATCCGGCGGTGGCCGAGCGCGGCCAGGTGCTCGACGGCGGCGCGCATGCCGCCGGCCACGTCCAGCTCGATGGTCGGGCGGGCCCGGTCGGTGCCGGGATCGGCGTCCAGGAAGACCGCGGGGGTGTCCGCGGGCAGCTCGCCGAGCTGGCTGTCGTCCGGGGAACAGATCAGCAGGCCGTCGAACCGGCTGGTGGTGGCGGCCTCGGCCAGGGTGGCGCTCCCCCAGCCCGAACTGACCACGACCGCGAGGCCGTGCTTGCCGGCCTCCTCGTGGACACCCTCCAGCACCCGGCCGAAGAACGGGCCGAGGATGTTCGGCACCGCCAGCAGGATCATGCCGCTGCGGCCGAGGCGGAGCTGCCGGCCGGCCGCCTGCGGGCGGTAGCCGAGGCTGCGGGCGGCCTCCCGGACCCGCTCCCGGGTGGCGTCGGAGACCCGGCGGCCGGCCTCGGAGCCGGAGAACACCAGGGAGACGGTGGCCTGCGAGACCCCGGCGAGCCGGGCGACGTCGCGGCCGGTGGGGCGGCGGACGGGCGCCGGCCAGGTGCCGCTCGCCGGTTCACCCGGTTCCCCGGGCGCGGCGGACGGACGCGGGGCGGCACCGGCGGGAGTCTGCGCGCTCGCGGACCCGGCGTTCGAGGTGTCTTCGCGCGGAACCCCGGAGCGCGGAGCTCCGGAGCTCGGGGTCTCGGAGCTCGGGGTCTCGGAGCTCGGTGCCCCGGAGCTCGGGGTGTCGGCGGTGGGATCGGGTGCGGGCACGGCGGCGGCGCGGCTCAGCTCTTCGCGGCGGCCGCGCGGGCGGCGTCGTCGGCGGCGTCCTCCTCGGCGTTCTGCGCCGCGATCCGGTCCGCCGTGCGGTTGCGCAGGCCGTCGACCTTGCCCGAGATCTGGGCCGACATCTCGTCGCGCTGCTTGCTCAGCAGGACGTAGCTGAGCGGCGCCGAGACCACCGCGGCCAGCAGGAAGAGGAAGACCACGCCGAGCTCGCCCCGGACCGGGATCAGCTGGAAGTGGCCGAGCAGCAGGGCGACCAGCAGGCAGCCCAGGAAGATGCTGACCCGCAGGGAGGTGTAACGGAGCGTGGCGTGCGACTTGTTGCTCACATTGCTGCTCACCGGGGGACACGTCCTTCTCTGCGCGGGGGCTGGGCCGGTCTCCCAGTGAAGCATGCCCGACGCCCCGCGCGGGGAACGGGTGGCCCGTCCCCCGCGTCCCCCGCTCGCCCGCCGGCCGCGCCCGGGCCCGGTCGGCGCATCCGGCCGGGGCGGCGCCGGCACCGGCCGGACGGTCAGCTCAGGTCGAGCCACATGGTGACCTCGTCCCGGTTGTCCCCGGGGGCGACGCGGATGGCGCCCGGCACCCGGCCGACCTCGGCGTAGCCGCAGCGCCCGTAGAACTCCTCCAGGCCGAGCCCGCCGCGGACGTAGAGCCGCAGGGCTGCCAGCCCCCAGTCCCGGGCGAGCCGCTCGGCCTCGGCCATCAGCGCCGCGCCGTAGCCCCGCCCCTGCAGCTCGGGGTGGACCATCACCCGGCCGAGCAGCCGCCAGTGGTCCATCGGCCCGAACCGCATCGATTCGAAGAAGAGCATCCCGGCCGGCCGGCCGGTCTCCGCCTCGTGCGCGACCAGGAGCCGGTCCGGCCCGGACGGTGCGACGGCCGCGAACTGCCTCTCCGCGGTGACCCGAACCTCGTCCTCCGTCACCGGGGCGACGAATCCGACGGCGCCGCCCGCGTTGGTGGCGTCGGTCCAGAGCCGGACGAGGCCCTGCCGCAGTTCGGCGTCGAGGTCGGGATCGAGCGTGAAGGTGAGTGCCATGGCCGCCGAGCCTAGGGCCTGTCCAGCCGCGCCCCACGACACCCCACGGCGACCGGTGGTGCCCTTCACGGACCACGGCGACGCGCTAGGACAGGGCCGGAACGGTGCGGTCGGCGCGGTCCTCGCGGTTCGCCCCCAGGGCCAGGCAGAGCAGGACGGCCACCGCGCAGAGGGCGCCGGCCGCGTACCAGGCGAGGTCGTAGTCGCCGAACGCGTCGCGAGCCAGGCCGGCCAGGCCGGCCACCACCGCGGCGCCGATCTGGTGGCAGGCCAGCACCCAGCCGAAGACGATCGGCGCGTCCTCGCCGAAGTGGCGGCGGCAGAGCGCGACGGTCGGCGGCACGGTGGCCACCCAGTCCAGGCCGTAGAAGATCACGAAGGCCAGGATCGGCGGCTCCAGCGAGCCTGCGAAGAGCTGCGGCAGCAGGAGCAGCGAGAGACCGCGCAGCGCGTAGTAGACGACCAGCAGCAGCCGGGAGTCGAAGCGGTCGGTGAACCAGCCGCTGGCGATCGTGCCGATCACGTCGAAGACGCCGATGAGCGCGAGCAGGCTCGCCGCGGTGGTGACCGGCAGGCCGTGGTCGTGGGCGGCCGGGATGAAGTGGGTGCCGACCAGGCCGGCCGTGGTCGCGCCGCAGATCGCGAAGGAGCCGGCCAGCAGCCAGAACGCCCTGCTGCGGGCCGCGTCGCGGAGCACCCGCAGCGAGCGGGCCAGCGCGCCACCGGTGGCCGCCGGGGCTGGCGGAGCCTCGGTGGCGCCGTACGGGAGCAGGCCGAGGTCCGCGGGGCGCTCGCGCATCAGCAGCAGCACCGGGACGGCGACCGCGGAGGCGGCCAGCGATACGACCACGACGGCGGAGCGCCAGCCGTGCTGCTCCACCAGCCAGGCGCCGACCGGCAGGAAGACCAGGTTGCCGGCGGCACCGGCCGCGGTGAGCACGCCGGTGACCAGGCCCTGGCGGGCCCGGAACCAGCGGCCGGTGACGGTGGTGGCGAAGGCGCCGGCCATCGAGCCGCTGCCGAGGCCGACCAGCACGCCCCAGCAGAGCACCAGCTGCCAGGGCTCGCGCATCAGCATGGTCAGGCCGGCGCCGATGGAGATGGTGAGCAGCGCGCAGACCACCACCAGCCGCACGCCGAAGCGGTCCATCAGGGCGGCGGCGAAGGGGGCGGTGAGGCCGTAGAGCGCGAGGTTGACCGAGGTGGCGCTGGAGATCGTCGCCATCGACCAGCCGAACTCGTTGTGCAGCGCGTCCATCATCAGGCCGGGCGTGGAGCGGAAGCCGGCCGAGCCGAGCAGCACCAGCAGGGACACGGCCGCCACCACCCAGGCGTAGTGCACCCGGGGCCGGCGCGGACCTGCGGTGGCGGTGGCGGGAGCGGGGGTGGGAGCGGTGGCGTCGTCGAGGGCGGGGGCGTTCCGTTCGTTCACCCGGCCGAGTCTCCCGAAGGCGCGGAAGCCGGGCGAGTGGCCTGACTGCCAGCTTTCGTAAGAATCGGGCCACCGCCCCGGCGTACGCTGGCGCCGACACGACGGCGGCGGACGAAGGGAGAGCGGAGTGGCCCACAAGGTCGCGGTGCTGGCGCTCAACGGGGTGATCGCCTTCGAACTGGGCATCCCGGCAAGGATCTTCGAGTCGGCCAGGGACGCCGCGGGCGCCCCGCTCTACCAGGTGGCCACCTGCACGCTGGACGGCCGGCCGGTCGACACCAGCACCGACTTCCGGATCGCCGTCGACCACGGGCCCGAACTCCTCGAGTGGGCCGACACCGTGGTCGTCCCGGCCTCCAAGGACCCGGGTCCGATGCAGGTGGACGCCCGGCTCACCCCCGAGCTCGGCGCCGCGCTGGCCCGGATCCGGCCCGGCACCCGGCTGGTGTCGATCTGCACCGGCTCCTTCGTGCTGGCCGCCGCCGGCCTGCTGGACGGCCGTCCGGCCACCACCCACTGGCGCTACACCGAGCGCTTCGCGGCGCTCTTCCCGGCCGTCCGGCTCGACCCGGACGTGCTGTTCACCGACGACGGCGACGTGCTCACCTCCGGCGGGGTGGCGGCCGGAGTCGACCTCTGCCTGCACATCGTCCGCCGCGACCACGGCAGCGCGGTGGCCAACACGGTGGCCCGCCACTGCCTGGTGCCACCGTGGCGCGAGGGCGGCCAGAAGCAGTACGTCGAGCTCCCGCGCCCCAGCACCGAGCCCGGCAGCGGCACGGCCGCCGTCCGCGCCTGGGCGCTGGAGCACCTAGCGGAGCCGCTGTCGCTGCGGCAGCTCGCCGACCGGGCCGGCATGAGCGTGCGCACCTTCACCCGGCGGTTCCGGGAGGAGACGGGCGCCAGCCCCGGGCAGTGGCTCACGGTGCAGCGCACCGAGCGGGCCCGGCAGCTTCTGGAGCGCACCGATCTGACGATCGACCAGGTGGCCCGGGAGTCCGGCTTCGGCACCGCCGCCTCGCTCCGGCTGCAGCTGCGCGGCCGGCTGGACGTGGCGCCGAGCGCCTACCGGCGGACCTTCCGGACGGCCGAACGGGTCGGCTGACGGCCCGGCGGGCGGGTCGGCTGACGGCCCGGCGGGCGGGCCCGACCGGCGGACCGACCGCGGGGCGCGGACGCGCCCCCTCCGGAAATGGCGCGAAATCGAGTCCCCCGGCGACCGGACCCGGCTTCCCGGACCGGACGGGCCGAACGGATTGGATGGCGGCAGGCCGCACGCACCCCGAGCACGGCACGGCCGGCCGCCATCCAACCGCAGCGCACGGGCCCTGAACCCGCACGACCGCCCTCCGCACTCGCCAAGGAGCCACCACGCGATCGGCAGCGCACGGCCCCCCCTGCTGACATGGTCCCCCTGGACAGCAGCACCGCAGCGGCGTTCGGGTGTTCCCTCGGCGTCCCCTCGCAACGAAGAGCTGCTCCCAAGCGTGATCAGTCGGATACATCACGTCAATGGGTTGTCCGAAATTCGGAATGGTTGCGTCAGGTTTCGGCCCGATGATCGCCGGACGGGCCCGAGGCGGACCGGGCGCGCCCGTCGGACCGTCACTGCGCCAGCGCGGCCCAGTCCACGGCGGCCAGCGGGTCCACCGGCGCGGCGTCCGCGCCGATCTCGCACCAGACCCGCTTGCCCGAGCCGTCCGGGTACCAGCCCCAGCGGTCGCAGAGCAGCTCGACGAGTTCCAGGCCGCGGCCGCTGGTGGCGTCGGTGTCCGGGCCGGCGTGCCGGGGGGCGGGGGCCGCCTGGCTGGCGTCGGCGACCTCGACCCGCAGCGGACCGACCGTCGCCGACTCGCGCACCCCGTCGGAGCCGCCGGCCGGGCCGGGGCCGGCCCCCTGCGCGGCACCGTCCATCGGGAAGCAGAGCCGCAGGACGGCCGGACTGCCGGTGTGCACCACGGCGTTGGTCACCAGTTCGGAGACGACCAGCACCACGGTCTCGGCGATCGGAGCGTCCGGGTCCAGGCCGTGGTTGAGCAGTCGCGAGCGCACCCACCGACGGGCCCGGCCGACCTCGGCGGGATCCGCCTGCACCGCCAGCTGTACCTGTAGAACCTGCACCGCTCCACCACCCGCACTCGCAGTTCGGCCGCCGCCTCGATCGGGATCGGCCGTCCGACCGGCCCGGGCGCGCGCCGGGCCACCGCCTCCGGGCCTCCGCACGTCGCACCCGGCACGTCCGGCCCGCGCCATCTCGTCCGTCGCTCACTGGCCGCGACACGAATACGCCTCAGGATGAGTCGGCGGGAGGACCGCAGCAAGCGCTTCGGGCATATTCCAGCGATCGGGGGACAGGGCAGGGCATACTGTCCCGTTCACTATCGCGAGCCTCGCACCGGCGCTCGTCCGACCGGGCCGACCGGCCGGACACGCAGGGCGAACCTACCGTCGGACGCCCCACGGGCCCGGCCCGCCACTCGCGAACCACCCGTGCGACATATGTCCAGGCCCCGTCGAACAGCTGGATCGGCGGCAGATCCCACGATGTGACGATCCGAAACCCCCGCGTCCTCCTTCTTTCGCGGAATCCCGCCCGCCCGCCGAAGGGCGGAGGATACCGTGGGGCGAGGCCGCGGAACAGCGGCGGAACCCCATGGCAGGAGGGTGGTTGACGGTGGCCACCCCCGGCGGCGCTCCGCGGTGGGACGAGCAGCTCCAGCGCCGCCTCGCCCGCGGCGAGGAGACGGCCCTGGGCGAGCTCTACGACCAGCTCGCGCCGATGGTGCACGGGCTGGCCGGGCGGATACTGGCCGACCAGACCGCCGCCGCCCAGCTCACCCGCGAGATATTCGCCCATGTCTGGGAGCACCCCGAGGACTTCGACCCGGCCGAGGGCTCGCTCCGCTCATGGATCGGCGCCCTGACCCACCGCCGCGCCGTGGACCGGCTGCGGGTCCGGCGCGCGGCCGAGGCGGTGCCCGGCCACGACGGTCACTCCGGCTACGGTAACCGCGGCAACCGCGTTGACCGCGGCGGTGGTTGGAACGGCCACGGCACCGACGACGGCCCCGACGGCGACGGCGACGACGCCCGCAGCGGCGCCCGGCCCGGCGCGCGCGACCGGGTCGAGGAGGAGATCCGCACCGTCGCCACCGCCGCCCGGATCCAGGTCGCGGTCGACTCCCTGCCGCAGACCCTGCGTGAGACCATCACGGTGACGTACTACGACGGCCGCACCTATCAGGAGACGGCCCGCCGGCTCGGCATCAGCGAACAGACCGCCAAGCAGCGGATGCGGCTCGGTCTGGAGCTGCTGGCCACCGAACTCGCCGCGGAGCGCGCCCGCCAGCGGCGGGCCCGCCCGGACGGCGGCGACCGGCGGCAGGACGGCTGCGGACACCGGCACGGGAACGAGGACGGGGGCACGTGACGACCACCGAGGAGCAGCACGAGGCCCTGCGCTCGCTGCTCGGCGCCTGGGCCCTCGGCGCCTGCCCGCCGCACGAGGCCGCCGAGCTGGAACGCCATCTCCGCGCCTGTCCCGAGTGCGCCGACGAGGCCGCGCGGCTGCGCGAGGCGGCCGGCTGGCTCGCCGTCGACGAACCGCTCGACCAGCCCGGCCCGCTCCGCCAGCAGGTGCTCGACTGGTGCCTGGCCCGGCGCCCCGCCGAACTGCCCGTCCCGGCCTGGGGCGCGCCGTACGCGGCGGAGACCGCGAAGCTGGACGCGCTGCTGCGCGACCTGGGCCCGGAGGAGTGGCAGGAGGTGGCCGAACTCCCGTGGCACGGCGGCACCGAGTACCTGCGCCCGGCCGAGGTGCTCTGCCATCTCGCCGCCGTGGACGGCTTCCTGGCCGTCGCCCTCGGCATGCCCGACCCCGTCCCGGGCGGCCCCGCACCGGCCGGCGGGCGCCGGGTGCCGCCGCAGGACCACGGCCCCAACCCGCCGCGGGTGCCTGCCCAGGGCGGGCCGGCGGACGACGGCCGGCCGTGGGCCGCCATCGCCCAACGGACCGCCCGGCTCGCCGCCGAGCAGGCCGGGCAGCCGCCGCAGCGGGTCCGCGCCCGGTGGCGCCGGCACTGTCACGAGCTGGTCCGCACCGCCGCGCTGGCCCCGCACGGCAGCACGCCGGTCGACTACGGCTTCGCGACCGTCCCGCTGCGCGACGCCTTCGTCGACCGGGCCTTCGAGACCTTCGTCCACGGCGAGGACGTGGCCCGCGCCGTGGCGTACCCGTACGACCCGCCGGCCCCGCAGCACCTGCGGCAGATGGTCGGCCTGGCGGTACGGATGCTGCCGCTCGCGCTGGCCGGGCTGCGTGCCGCCCGCCCCGAGCACGCCGGGGCGCCCGCGGGCATGCCGGACGGCGGCCGCCGGACCGGGCGGCAGCTCCGGCTGGTGATCGACGGACCGGCGGCCGGCGAGTGGCTGATACCCCTGGACGGCCCGGACGCCGGGCCGCCCGGCGGCGAGCCGGTGGCCTCGATGGTGCTGGACGGGCTGGAGTTCTGCCAGCTGGCCGCCGCACACCGCGATCCGGACCGGCTGCCGGTGGGCGAGCACGGCGACCGGGCCGCGATCCGCGAGGTGCTGCACGCCACGCCGCTGCTGTCGCGCCCGTAGCGCGGCGCCCGCGGCTCCGGGGCGGGGGCCCCGGGCCTCCGAGCGTCAGGCGTCAAACATCGGGCGTCAGGCGTCAGGCGAAGACGACCGTGCGGCTGCCGTTGAGCAGCACGCGGTGCTCGCTGTGCCACTTCACCGCGCGGGCCAGCGCCTGGCACTCGACGTCCCGGCCGAGCGCAACGAGCTGGTCCGGGGTGACGTCGTGGGTCACCCGGGCCACCTCCTGCTCGATGATCGGGCCCTCGTCCAGGTCGGCGGTGACGTAGTGCGCCGTGGCGCCGATCAGCTTCACGCCGCGGGCGTGCGCCTGGTGGTACGGCTTGGCGCCCTTGAAGCTCGGCAGGAAGGAGTGGTGGATGTTGATCACCCGGCCGGACAGCGCCGTGCAGAGCTCGTCCGAGAGCACCTGCATGTAGCGGGCCAGCACGACCAGATCGACGTTCTCCTTGGCGACCAGGTCGAGCAGCTGCTGCTCGGCCTCGGCCTTGTTCTCCCGGGTGACCGGGATGTGGTGGAACGGGATCCCGTAGCCCTCGGTGAGGTCCCGGAAGTCGGTGTGGTTGGAGACCACCGCGGCGATCTCGACCGGCAGCGCGCCGATCCGGGTGCGGAACAGCAGGTCGTTCAGGCAGTGCCCGAACTTGCTGACCATCAGGACGATCCGCATCCGCTCCTCGGTCGGGTGGATCTGCCAGTCCATCCCGAACGAGGCCCCGATCGCGGCGAAGCTGGCCCGCAGCTTGTCGACGGTGATCTCCTCGACGGCGGAGAAGTGCACCCGCATGAAGAACAGCCCGCTGTCCCGGTCACCGAACTGCTGGCTGTCGATGATGTTGCAGCCGGTCATGAAGAGGTAGCTGGAGACCGCGTGGACGATGCCCTGCTTGTCGGGGCAGGACAGCGTGAGGACGTACTGGGCGCTGGCCGTCTGCTGTTCCACGTGGGGGGTATCCCGTCCTGAGGTCGTGCCGTCGGTGAGTGGTCCAGCGTGTCACATCCTGGACGGCCGCCGCCCCGCTGCCCGTACTGCGGGACGGCCCGGCTCCCCCGGGGTCTCGGAGCCCCGGGGACGTCAGGACGAGGTCGGATCGAGGTCAGGTCGAGGTCAGGATCCGCAGCACGTCCAGCGAGCGCGGCGGGGCGTCCGGGTCCTCGCCGTCGTTGGCCGCGAGCTTGACGTGCGCCTCGCGGGCGGCCCGGACCGCCTCCGGCCAGCCGTGGTGGCCGAGGTAGGCGGAGGCCGGGGCGTCGGCGCCGACCTCGTGCAGGATCCGGACCACCCGGAGCACCGCGACGTCCACCACCGCGGCCTCGGCCGAGTCGCGGAAGATCGTCCCGACGTACTTCTCGGCCGACCAGCGGTCCAGCCAGGTGTCCTCCACCAGGCGGTAGACGGCGTCGGTCACGTCACCGAAGCCCGCACGGCCGGACAGCCAGGTCTCCTGCTGGAACCCGGGGTCGGACAACATGTGGAGCGCCGAGCGGAGACGGGCTCGCCAGCGCCACCAGGGCAGGTCGTTGAGCGGCATGCCGCCCATCGTGCTGGAGCGGTGGCCCGGACGAGAAGGGTTTCGGGCAGACCGGTACGAAGAATCTGTGCTGGCGGACATGGCTGACGATCGTACGTTCCCCCACCGTTCGTGCTCCACTCCGCATCTACACGCGTCCGAGCCTGGATTTCGACTTCTGTTGGTGAACCGTTCGCTATGCGGTCCTCTCGGCTTGCGGCACCGGGGCTTGGCTGTTGCCGGTGCGCCGCAGCCGCCTCAGGAGGGAAGACCGATGAGCAGCCGAAGGGGCCCGTCCCAGGACCACAGAACGATCACCGAGCGGCAGCGTCGCCGCCCGATCGCCGCAGTCGCCGCCACCGCGGCCCTGCTCCCGACCCTCTTCTCGGCCTCCGCGTGCGGCGGACCGGCCGATGCCGCCACCAAGAGCGGCGACCTCACCGTCATGACCTGGGCACCGTCCGGCACGGGCAGCGCCGACCGGCCAGGCATGACCGCCCTCGCCGAGGCGATCGGCAAGGACATCAACACCAAGGGCGGCCTCAACGGCCGCACCATCCG
Source organism: Kitasatospora sp. NPDC090091 (assembly GCF_044747365.1). Taxonomy (NCBI): domain Bacteria; kingdom Bacillati; phylum Actinomycetota; class Actinomycetes; order Kitasatosporales; family Streptomycetaceae; genus Kitasatospora; species Kitasatospora sp. NPDC090091. The sequence goes on along the minus strand of NZ_JBIVDY010000008.1, from coordinate 163,403 downwards.
GGTGCTCACCTGCAACGAGCACAACACCGCGGCCGGCGCCACGGCCTGCGCCCAGCAGGCGGTGGACTCCAAGGTCGTCGCCGTGATCGGCTCGTACAGCCAGTACGGCGACCGGTTCATGCCGATCCTGGAGCGGGCCGGCATCCCGCTGATCGGCGGCTACGGGATCTCCCAGCCGGAGTTCAGCAGCCCGCTCTCGTACCCGGTGGCCGGCGGCATGCCGGCGCTGATCGGGGGCAGCGGCCGCCAGCTGGTGGAGGCCGGCTGCAAGAGCGTCTCGCTGGTCCGGCCGGACACCCCGGCCGGGGACAACCTGCTCGGCTACCTGGCCAACGCGCTCAAGCCGGCCGGGATCAAGCTGCTCGACGTGAAGGCGCCGGAGCAGTCCTCCGACTACTCGGCGGTGATCCGCAAGGCGGTCGGCAAGGACGAGGCGGGCAACTGCCTGACCTCCGCCCTGGCCGCCGAGCCGACCGGCAACCTGCTGGACTCCTACCGCCGGGTGGGGCCGAAGAACACCAGGATCGCCTCGGTGATCGGCAGCGTGCAGCAGTCGGTGGTCGACTCGACCGGCGGCGACGGCGGCCCGCTCGCCGGCGCCTACGTGACCGGCTGGTTCCCGCCGGAGTCCGCCAAGATCTGGGACTCCCTCCGCGCGGTGGTCCGCAGCGACGCCGCCGGCGGCCGGGCCATCGACGTGGCCGACCCCGGGGTGCAGACCACCTGGGTCGGGTACGAGGTGTTCCGGCAGATATCCGACCGGCTGAGCGCGGCCGGGCGGCCGATCACCGCCAAGACGATCACCGCGCTGCTGGACGGCGGCGAGCAGGTGGACGTGGGCCTGACCCCGCCGCTGAACTGGGGAACCACCAACATGCTGCCGAGCACCGAGTCGCCCCGGCTGGTGAACACCTGGGTCACGTACCAGGTGGTCAAGGGCGGTCGGCTCGCCCTGCAGCAGCCGGGCTTCGTCGACGTGCGCTGGGTGCTCACCGGCGCCCGGCCGCCGGCCTGACGCCGTCGCCGGAGGGGTCGGCCCGGGTCACCGGTCCGGCCCCTCGGCGTTCCCCGCCCTGCGTTCCCCGCCCCGGCGTTCCCGGCCTCCCGGGCGGCGGCTCAGAGGTCGCCGTCGCCGCGGTTCGGCAGGCCGGTCTGGCCGGCGATCGTGTTCCAGAGGCCGGAGGCCTGCTTCTTCGCGGTGGTGGCCGTGCCGCTGGCCTGCACCGCGTTCTTGTAGTGCTGGTTGTCGGTCTTCTTGGGGTCGCAGCCGCCCTGCATGTCGCCGGCCCAGGCCGCGTACTCGTCGTCGGCGGTCGCCGAGGCCTGCCAGGCCGCGTTGAGCTGCTCGACCAGCTGCGGGCCGCTCGGCAGCTTGTCCGTCTTCAGCGCCGCCAGCTTGGTCTGCAGCTCCCGGCGCTTGCCCGCGGCGTCGGTCAGCGCCTGCTGGGACTCCGGCAGCTTGTCGCACTTCTGCACCGCGCCCACCGCGCCGATCACCGCCTGGCGGCTGTCGTTGGCGGTGCCCAGCAGGTCGGAGAGCGCCTGGGCCTGGGCCTTGACCTCCGGGCTGACGGACGGCGCCGCCGAGCCGGTCGCGGCCGACGAGCCGGTGGACGTGGCGCTGCCGGTAACCGCCGGGCCGGCCTTCTTCTCCGGGCCGGGCGCGTCGTCGCCGCCGCTCATCAGGACGGCGACCAGGACGCCGGCCGCCACGCAGCCCGCCACCACACCGCCGATGACCAGCTTGGTGGACGAACGGCCACCGCCACCGGAGCCGGCCTGGGTCGGGAAGTCCTGGCCCGGGTACTCCGGCGCGGCCGGCTGACCGTACTGGCCCTGCTGGGCCGGGTAGCCCGGACCGGGCTGCTGCGGGTAGCCGGGGGCCGCCGGTGCGGCGGGCGCGGCCTGCGGGTAGCCGGGCTGGGCCGGGTAGCCGCCGGCGGCCGGGTCCGCGGTGGGGTACGGCGGCAGGTACTGGGTGTCCGGGGCCGGCTCGGCCGGCGCGGCCTGCGGGTAGCCGGGCTGCGGGGCACCGCCCCACGGCGCAGCCTGGGCCGGCATGGCCTGGGTCGGCAGGGCGTGCGCGCCCTCGCCGAGGTACTCGGGCCGGCCGGACGGCGGCCCGGCCGGGGGCAGGTAGGACTGCCCGGCCGACGGCCCGCCCGCCGGCTGCTGCTGGCCGGGCACGGCCTGCGGCTGGCCCGGCTGGCCCTGCGGCTGGCCGGGCTCGGGGCGGAACAGGTCGTCCAGGTTGAAGTCACCCGAGTTGGGGTACGAGCGGCGCTGGCTCAACGCGATTCCTCACCTGTGCACGACCGCGCGCTGACGGCGGACCACATCTCGTCGGTTCTTGGGAGCATCACAGTTCCTTGGACGTCACGCCCACGCTACCGGTTCACCGAACCGGGTGACCACGTGGGCGGTCCATCCCTCACCGGCCCCTCACCTGCGCACCGACGCCCTGCTCAGGCGGACCGCTCGGGCCGCCCGCTCAGGCGGCCTCCGCCTCCGCCCGGGCCTGGAACTCGCGGACCACCCGCTGCTCCCGGTAGGGCTCCAGCCGGCGCCGGAACTCGTCGAGGTACTCCACCCCCCGGTTCGACCGCAGCCCGCTGAGCAGCCGGACCGCCTGGGCGCCCGTCTCGCAGGCCCGCTCCAGGTCCCGCTGCTGCAGCTGCGCCGTCGCGAGCAGCACGAGGTCCACCGCGCGGCGGCGCACCCTGGTCGGCGGGTGCAGGTCGAGCGCCCGCCGGGCGTAGTGCTCGGCCGGGCCGGCCTGCTCCAGGTCCCGGTGGCAGTGGGCCAGCTCGTCGGCGAGGTAGGCGTCGTCGAAGTGGGCGATCCAGTCCGGATCGTCCTCCGGGCGCCGCTTCTCCATCGCCTCCAGGGCCTTGGCGGCCACCGCCTCGCACGACCGGGCGTCGCCCAGCAGTGCGTGGCCGCGCGCCTCGGCGGCGTAGAACATCGCCATCGCCGTCGGGGTGGCGACCGAGCGGGCACCCTCCTGGGCGGCCCGGGCGAGTTGGGCGATCTCCCGCGGGTTGCCCAGGGTCGCGGCCAGGTGGCTCATCGAGGCGGCCAGCACGTAGCCGCCGTAGCCGCGGTCGTCCGCGGCCTGGGCGAGCCGCAGCGCCTGGATGTAGTAGCGCTGGGCCAGGCCGGGCTGGCCGGTGTCCACCGCCATGTAGCCCGCCAGCTCCGTCAACCGGGCCACCGCCGCGAAGAGTTGCCGACCCGTCTCCTCCCGGTAGGCGCCGCCGAGCAGACCCGAGACCACGCTGTTCAGGTAGTGCACCACCACCGGGCGGACGTGGCCGCTGCCGAAGCGGTGGTCGAGGTCGACCAGCATGGCCGTGGTCGCCTTGATCGCCGCCACGTCGGTCGGGCCGACCCGCGGACCGCCGGTGCGCGCCACCACCGGGTCGGGCGGGGTGATCAGCCAGTCCCGGCTGGGCTCGACCAGCGCGGAGGCCGCGACCGTCGCCCCGGTGAGGAAGTCCCGCCGGCCGACGTCGCTGCGCCAGAGCTCGCAGACCTGCTCCAGGGCGGCGCTCAGGGTCGGCGCGAACTGCAGCCCGATGCCGGAGCTGAGGTTCTTGCCGTCCGCCATGCCGATCTCCTCGACCGACACGCTCCGGCCGAGTTTGCGGCCCAGCGCCTCCGCGATCACCGCCGGCGCCTGCCCCCGCGGCTGCTGGCCGCGGAGCCAGCGCGCGACGGAGGTCTTGTCGTAACGCAGGTCCAGACCGTGCTCGGCGCCACAGAGGTTGACTCTCCGCGCCAGACCGGCGTTGGAGCAGCTGGCCTCCTGGATCAGCTGCTGCAGACGCTCGTTGGGCTGTCGTGCGACAAGTGGTCTCGCGGCCATTGGGCTTCGCCTCCCCACACCCTCCGGTCCGGCCGGCGGGCGACGATTCTGCTGATCTGTTGCCGACTGTCCGACCGTCCAAGGAATCTGACACAAGGTTAGCGATCAGCGACGCCCCCGGGATACCCACGGTGACCATCCCCACCCCCCACGCGCCCTGGGAAATGCTCCCGTGCGCCCCCACTGCGCCCGCCACCGCGCGCCACCCCCCGCGCCGGCTCGACCGCCTCACCGGTTCGGGTGACATTGCCACCGCGCGGCCGACCGGCCCGCACCGGCCCGTAACCAGCCTCACGCACGGTAGTTGAGCAGCGCGTGGAAGACATCCCAGACTCCCCCGACCAGGGCAACGCCGGACTGCCCCCGCTGCTCATCGAAGCCGTCAGCTATGCCGAGAGCCGGCACTGGGAGGTCGCCCCGGGCGCCTGGCTGGTCGACGGCGACGGGCCGGCCCGTTGCTCGTGCGGCGACCTGCGCTGCCCGCTGCCCGGCGCGCACCCGATCGACGCGGACTGGGCGCGCAAGGCGAGCGCCGGCCCCGGCGCGGTGCGGCGCTGGTGGACGGAGCGGCCGGAGGCGTCGATCCTGCTGCCCACCGGCCGCTCGTTCGACGTCCTGGACGTCCCGGAGGTGGCCGGCTGCCTGGCGCTGGCCCGGATGGAGCGGATGGACCTCCAGCTCGGCCCGGTTGTGGCCGTCCCGGCCGCGCCCGGGCGGTCCGGCCGCCGGCTGCACTTCCTGGTGCTGCCGGGCGTGGCCGCCAAGCTGCCGGAGATGCTGCGCAAGCTCGGCTGGCCGCCCGGCCGGCTGGACCTGGTGGCCCGCGGCGAGGGCGACTGGACGGTGGCCCCGCCGTCCCGGGTCGGGCCGTCCGGCTTCGCCCAGTGGGCCCGCTCGCCGTCGGCGCTGAACCGCTGGCTGCCCGACGCCGCCGAGCTGATCAGCCCGCTCGCCTACGCGTGCGGGCGCGACGCCCCCTCGCCCCGCCCCCAGGCGGCCCAGCCGGCACCGGTGCACTGAACCGCCCCTGACGGCCCATCGGCCCCTTCCGGGGCCGCCCCGGGGCCTTTCGGGCCCCTCCTCCCCGGCCGTCCGGCCCGGGGATCCGACGGTGATTCACCGTCCCGTGGACAGCCGCCCTGCGCCGATCGGGTGAGGGTGTGCCACGCGCGACACCCCGCGCGCGACTGACGGGCCTTGCCTCCCACCGGAGGCGGGGCCCGTCAGACGCATGTGCGGATAAGGCTTCGGTGTACCCGCTGGTCAAGGCCGGAAGCCCCTCGTACGAGTGACAGCGCTCAAGGATTGCCATGATCTGCCGAGGGGAGGAATTCCACCGTGAGGGGACGCCGGAAGGGACGCTCGGACGGGGAAGCCGGGCGGGGCGGTCGGGAGGGAACGGAGGGGACGGGGGAACGGAGGGGCCGTGGCACCGGCCGGGTTCGGGGAGGCCGGTGCCGCGGAAGCAGGGAGGGTGGGAGGGACGGGAGGGAACGGGGTGGGAACGGACAGGGCCCGGTGCGCGGGGACGCACCGGGCCCTGTCCGCTGCCGCGAAGCCTGTCGCGAGGCCTGCGGAGAGGCCGGTCCTGGTCGGACTGGACGGAGCGGGCCGGTCAGGCCTGCGCGACGAAGACGTGCGCGGCGATGTCCTTGCCCAGCTCGGCCGCGTTGTCGCCGGTGCCCACCAGCACCCCGCCGACCCCGGGGGCGACCCGCACCGTCGAGCCCGGCCGGACGCCGGCCCGGCGCAGCGTGCGCATCAGCTCGCCGTCGGTCTGGATCGGCTCGCCGATCCGGCGGACCACCACGTCGGCGCCGTCCTCGCCCGGGCTCACCGAGTCGAGCGGGACGAGCGCGGCGTCGAAGCCCTCGCCCTCGGCCTTGGCGTCGCCCAGCTCGTCCAGGCCCGGGATCGGGTTGCCGTACGGGGACTGGGTGGGGTGGCCGAGCATGGCGAGCACCTTGCGCTCCACCGTCTCGCTCATCACGTGCTCCCAGCGGCAGGCCTCCTCGTGGACCTGCTCCCACTCCAGGCCGATCACGTCGACCAGCAGGCACTCGGCGATGCGGTGCTTGCGCATCACCCGCACCGCGAGCCGGCGGCCCTCCTCGGTGAGTTCGAGGTGGCGGTCGCCCGCGACCTGGAGCAGCCCGTCGCGCTCCATCCGGCCGACCGTCTGGCTGACCGTGGGGCCGCTCTGTTCCAGGCGTTCGGCGATCCGGGCACGCATCGGAACGATGCCCTCCTCCTCCAGTTCCAGGATGGTGCGAAGGTACATCTCAGTGGTGTCGATCAGCCCAGACATCGCCGCTGGCTCCGTTCTTCGGTGTCCTCACCGCCAATTCTGACCTACCGCACCGACAACCGGGCCCGCCCGGGGGCTTCCGGGAAGGGATTTCGTTCCTGTTGACAGCGGCACCGGTGAGGCAGCACGGTGCTCGCCGTAGCTTTCTCCATCGGCGGTCTGGACCACCCCGGCCCGCCCCACCCGGCCGGCGCCCCCACCGGCAGAGAGCGAAGGCACAGATGAGCGACCTGGTCGGCCGGTACTTCGACGCCGCGATCGCCCACCTCCAGCGGGTCCGCACCGAGGAGGCCGACGCCATCGGGGCCGCGGGCGCGCTGCTGGCCGAGGCGGTCACCGAGGGGCGCCGGATCTTCACCTTCGGTTCCGGCCACTCCGCGCTGCCGGCCCAGGACGTCGTCTACCGGGCTGGCGGCCTGGTCCCGGTGAATCTGCTGAACGTCCCCGGGACGGCCGGGGTGACGGTGATGCCGGCGCCGCTGTCCAGCGCCCTGGAGCGGGTCTCCGGCCTGGCCACCACCACCCTGGACCTCACCCCCGCCACCGCCGGCGACCTGCTCTTCGTCATCTCGCTCTCCGGCCGCCAGGTGATGCCGGTCGAGCTGGCCCGGTACGCCCGCGACCGCGGCCTGAAGGTGGTCGGGGTGACCTCGCTGGCCTACCCGGGCGAGGTCCCGTCGGCGCACCCGTCGGGCACCTACCTGAAGGACCACTGCGACGTCGTGCTGGACAGCAAGATCGCGGTCGGCGACGGCGAACTGAGCCACCCGGCGGCCGAGACCTCCTTCGGCCCGGTCTCCACGATCGTCACCAGTGCGCTGATGCAGGCCGTGGTGGCCTCGGCGGTCGGCCGGCTGGCCGACGCGGCGGCGGCCGGCGACGGCGCCGCCCCGCCGCTGTTCCGCTCCGGCAACGTGCCCGGCGGCACGGAGTGGAACGCCAAGCAGATGGCCGACAACGCCGACCGGATCTTCTACACGTACTGAGCTGCACCTGCCGAGCTGCACCTGCCGAGCCGCGCGACCTGCTGAGCCGGCCGCGACCGGGGTGAGGTGCGGGGCCCGCCCGCGCGCCCCCGGGCCGGCCGCGTCCGCCTCCGACGGCCCCGCAGGCCCGGCGGGCCCTTCCGTCCCGGGGCGCGCGGCCCGCCGGTCCGCGCCCACCGGTCCGCGCCCGGACGGCCGGAGCACCGCGATATGGGACAACCTGCGGCGGCTTCCCGGCCATTGCGGCCGGTCCGCGGCCGGACCAGGCGTACCGCGACGGCGCGGCGGGCAGGAGAGCGGTGCGACCGGAGCGACGGGTGGGGGCCGAGGATGGCGTCGGGTGCGGAGCCGATGGGGAGGGTGCGGGAGCACGAGCTGCTGCCCGCGCTGTTCTGGACGGCCGACTCGGCCTCGTTGCAGGGGCAGCGCCGGTCCGTCCTGCTCTCGGCCTGGGAGCTGGTGCTGCTGGTCGCCGCGGCCGTTTTCGGCTCCGCCGCCGGTGAGCCCTGGGCCTGGTCGGCCGCGGTGGCCTACCTCGGTGCGATCGGCCTGGCGGTGGTGATCGGCCGGCAGAACCCGCAGGGCCTCTGGTACGAGGGCCGGGCGGCCGCCGAGTCGGTGAAGACGCTCGCCTGGAAGTTCGCCGTCCGGGCCGACGCCTTCCAGCCGCCGCCGCGCACCCTGCCCGACGCCGAGGGGCTGTACAGCTTCCAGCTCGGCCGGGTCCTGAACGCCTTCCGGGGCAGCCGCGCGGTCGGCGCGGCCGCGGAGGGCCCCGACGCGCCGATCACCGCCGCGATGCGCGGCCTGCGCGACCAGCCGCTGGCGGTGCGCCGCGAGGTGTACCTGCGGGAGCGGATCCTGGTGCAGCACGACTGGTACCGCTCCAAGGCCCGGTACTGCGCCCGGGCCGGGTTCTGGACCGGCGTGCTCGGCGTGGTGCTGCCCGGGCTCGGCCTGGTGCTCGCGGTGCTGCGGGCGATGGGCGAGTTCGGCTACGACGCGCTCGGCACCGTCTCGGCGGTGGCCGCCTCGATCACCGCCTGGGCCCAGCTGCGCCAGTACCGGCCGCTGGCCGCCGCCTACGGGCTGGCCGCGGACGAGCTGGAGCTGATCCGCGACCAGCTGGCCCGGCTGGACCTGGGCGCGGCGGACGCCGAGGAGGTCTGGGCCCGGCTGGCCCGGGACGCCGAGGACGCCGTCTCCCGCGAGCACACCACCTGGCAGGCCCGCCGGGAGGTCCGCGGGACCACGGACCGGGACCACTGACGGGGGACCGACCGAACGGGGCCGCCGACCGGAGCACCCCGGAGTACTGAGGAGGCCGCGCGTGACGTTACGGATGGTCAAGGCGGCGGAAGGCCGCGCCCTCGCCGTCGAGACCGTGGGCGACCCGCGCGGCCGGCCGGTGTTCCTGCTGCACGGCACGCCCGGCAGCCGGGTCGGACCGCACCCGCGCACCAGCGTCCTCTACCGGCTGGGCATCCGCCTGGTCTCCTTCGACCGGCCCGGCTACGGCGACTCGGCCCGCCTGCCCGGCCGCCGGGTGAGCGCGGCCGCGGCCGACGTGCGGACCATCGCCGACGAGCTCGGCATCGACCGCTTCGCCGTCCTCGGCCGCTCCGGCGGCGGCCCGCACGCGCTGGCCTGCGCGGCCCTGCTGCCCGAGCGGGTCACCCGGGTCGCGCTGCTGGTCAGCCTGGCCCCCCGGAACGCGGCCGGGCTGGACTGGTACGGCGGGATGACGCCGTCCAACGTCCGGGCCTACCAGGAGGCCGAGCGCGGGCACGACCAGATCGCCGCCTCGATGCGGTTCCGCTCCGAGCAGATCAAGGCCGACCCGGTCCGGCTGCTCAAGGGCCTGCGGCCCGAACTGCCGCCCACCGACCGCGAGGTGGTCGCCGACACCGGGCTGCGCCGGATGCTGCAGAGCAACTACCGCGAGGCGTTCCGGCACGGCGCCGACGGCTGGATCGACGACGTGCTGGCCTTCACCGCCGACTGGGGGTTCAAGGTCCAGGACATCGCCGTGCCGAGCTGGCTCTGGCACGGCGCCGACGACCAGTTCTCACCGGTCGAGCACTCCCGCTGGCTGGCCGACCACATCCCCGGCGCCGCCCTCTACCTGGAGCCCGGCGCGGCCCACTTCGGCGCGTTCCGGGTGATGACCACCGCGCTCAGCTGGGCCGCGGGGTAGGGCCTGTCGCCAGGACGGCCCGGGGGCGTCAGACGCCGACCGGGGTGACCGGATCGCCGCCGGCCAGCACCGCCAGGACGTTGTCCACCGCGAGGCCGCCCATCGCCTGCCGGGTGCGGACGGTGGCGCTGCCCAGGTGCGGGGCCAGCACCGCACGCTCCTGGGCCAGCAGCGCCGACGGCACCTCCGGCTCCCGCTCGAAGTTGTCCACCGCCGCGGCGAACAGTGCGCCCGACTCCAGCGCGGCGGCCAGCGCCTCCTCGTCCACCACCCCGGCGGTCATCGAGACCACCACCGCCCCGGGCGGCAGCAGGGCCAGCCGGCGGGCGTCCAGCAGGTGGCGAGTGGCGTCGCTGAGCGGGCAGGTCACCACCAGCACCTCGGAGCTCGCCAGCAGCTCCTCCAGCGGCAGCCACTCGGCGCCCTCGGCCTGCTCGGCCGGCAGCTCGCGGCGGTTGTGGTAGCCGACCGGCATGTCGAAGCCGCGGGCCCGGCGGGCCACCGCCCGGCCGATCCGGCCCATGCCGAGCACGCCCAGCCGGGTGCCGGCCAGCTCCATGCCGAGCAGGAAGTTCGGTGCCCAGGCCCACGGCCGCCCGGAGCGCAGCCACCGCTCGCCCTCGCCGAGCCGGCGGGTGGCGGCCAGCAGCAGCGCCCAGGCCATGTCGGCGGTGGCGGCGGTCAGCACCCCGGGGGTGTTGCTGACCGCCACACCGCGCTCGGCGCAGGCGGCGAGGTCGACGTTGTGGTGGCCGACCGCGTGGTTGGCGACCAGCCCGAGGCCGGGGCCGGCCGCGTCCAGGAACTCGCCGTCCACCGTGTCGTCCAGCGTGGTGACCACCGCGGACCGGCCGCGCACGGCCGCCAGCAGCTCGGCCCGCGGCATCGGCAGGTCCGAGTCGTGCTGCGTCACCGCATGGTGGGCGGTGAGCCGCTCGATCACCCCGGGCGCGAGGCGGCGGGTGACCAGGACCGGGGGCAGCTGCGGGCTCATGGCCCCGCAGCCTACCCGCCGGCCCCGGTCCCCGGTCGGCCCGCCGTCACACCGGCTGCGGCTCCAGGTCGCGGTTGATCCGCTTCCAGCCGCGGGCCGAGACGGTGTTGGGGTGCTCCTCGCCGAACTGGCGGATCAGCTCGGCGATCGCCCGGGCCCGCAGCTCGGCCGCCTGGGTGTGCCGGCCGGCCGCCCGCAACGTGACGGCCAGGTTGGCCTCGCAGGCCACCGCGTCCGGGTGCCGCGGCGAGTAGCGCTCGCAGAGACCGGCGTGCGCGGTGCGGCCGAGCTGCTCGGCGAGGTCGATCTGGCCGTCGTCCCCGTACGCGTTGGCCAGGTTGATCAGCGCGTTGAGGGTGTACGGGTGCTCCGGCCCCACCGACTGGGTGAGCCCCTCGACGGTGGCCAGCCCGCGCTCGATCGCGCCCCGGACGTCGCCGCTGCCCCGCAGGTAGATGCCGAGGTTGTTGGCGCAGGCCAGGGTGAACGGGTGCTCGTCGCCGAACAGCCGCTTGTGGCCCTCGTAGACCGTGGTGCAGAGGTCGCGGGCGGCCTCCTTGTCGCCGGAGGCGCTGTGGTCGGCGGCCAGGTTGAGCGCGCAGGCCAGCGCGTCCGGCGCGTCGGCGCCGTACCGCTCCAGGTAGCGCTCGTAGGTCTCCTTGGTGATCCGGCGGGCCTCGGCCAGCTGCCCGGTCCGGCGCAGCGAGACGGCCAGCGACTTGGCGTTGCGCAGGTTCTCCGGCAGGTCCGGGTCGAGCACGTCGCCGAGGTCCTCGGTGACCTCCTGGAGCAGCTCGACCGAGCCCCGGTAGTCGCCGAGTTCACGCAGGTCGCGGGCCAGGTTGGACTTGGTGGAGAGGGTGTACGGGTGCTTGGGGCCGAGCACCGCGGTGCGCCGGTCCAGGGTCTCCTGGTCGAGCTCGCGGGCGGCCTCGCTGTCGCCGACCAGCCGGTAGTCGATCGCCAGGTTGTTGGCCATCGACAGGGTGCGCGGGTTGTCGTCGCCGAACAGCTCGCGGAACTGGTCGAGGATCTCCCGGTCGAGGTCGAGCGCGGCCTGGAACCGGCCGAGCGCCCGCCGGTCGGCGCCGAGCGAGCCCGCGGTCATCAGGGTGTACGGGTGGTGCTCGCCGAGCAGCACCCGCTGGCGCTCCAGGGTGGCCTCGTCCAGCGCCAGCGCCTCGGCGTAGTTGCCCTGCGAGCGCAGCACGTTGGCGAGCTGGAAGCGGAGCAGCAGGGTCTGCCGGTCGTCCTCGCCGAGCTTGCTGGTCCACTCCGCGTCCAGCGCGTGGCCGAGGTCGCGGGCACGGTCCAGCTCGCCGCGCTTCCACAGGTAACGGACGCGGTCGATGAGCAGCTGCCGGGTGTCGGCCTCGTCGCAGTTGTGCGCCTTGGACGGCGACAGGTGCGGCCAGATCTCGTCGAACGCGGGCCAGTTGGCCGGGTCGTCGGTGTCGCCGAGGACCGGCCGGGCGCCGGTGAGGATGCGGTGCACCTCGTGGACGGCGACCTCCTGCTCGTCCTCGGTCATCTCGGCCCGGATCACCGCCTGGACCAGCCGGTGCACCTGGAAGCTGTTGGTGCCGGCGTCGACCTTGGCGAGCGCGTACCGGCCGATCGCCTGGATGACCTTGCCGAGCATGAACTTGTCGCTGAGGTCGGCGTCGTACTGGACCAGGGCGCGGATCATCTGGTCGCTGTAGAAGAGGTTCATCGAGATCGGCTCCGGCGCGAAGAACGCGCAGAGCTGGAGCAGCCGCACCGCCGCCGGGGACTGGGTGCGCAGCCGGGCGATCGAGACGTTCCAGGTGGCGCCGACCGGCGTGGGGTAGTCGGCCGGGCGGGCGCCGGCCAGCGCACGGGCGGCCTCCGCCTGCAGCTGGGCGACGTAGGTGTCGACCGGGGTGCCGGTGGTGTCCAGCCAGGCGGCGGCCACCTCGACGGCCAGCGGCAGGTCGCCGACCGCGTCGGCGACCCGGTCGGCGTCCGCCCGGGAGAGCCCGCGGGCGCGCCGGCACAGGTGCTCGACGCTCTCGCCGCGGGTGAAGACGTCCACCTCCAGCGCCTCCGCGTGCCCGGACCAGGCCTGGTTGCGGGAGGTGACCAGGATGTGGCCGGAGCCTCCGGGGAAGAACCGGCGGATCTCGGCCGGCTCGTCGGCGTTGTCGAAGATCAGCAGCCAGCGCGAGGTGGGCACACCGCGGCGCAGCGCCTCCCGGGCCGCCTCGGCGGCCTCGGTGACGGAGTCGCCGACCCGCAGGCCGAGCCGGCGGGCCAGGTCGGCCAGCGCGGGCGCCACCAGCTCGGTCTGCTCGGCGTCGATCCACCAGACCAGGTCGTAGTCGGACATGAAGCGGTGCGCGTACTCCAGCGCCACCTGGGTCTTGCCGACGCCGCCGAGGCCGTACAGCGTCTGCGGGGTGGGCAGCACCGCGGCCATGCCGCCGCGCAGCTGGTTGCGCAGCTGCTCCAGCACCGCGGCGCGGCCGGTGAAGGACGGGTTGCGCGGCGGCACGTCCCACACCTGCGGCTTGCTGCCGGGGAAGCGCGGGCCGGTGCCGGTGGTCTCGGCGAGCGGCACGTCGCCGCGGCCGAGGGCGCGCAGCAGGGTCTGCACCGACTGCGCCTCGTCGCGGCCGACCAGGTCGACCGGGTTGCGGTTGCTGAACGGCGCGGTGAGCCGGACGTCGCCGACGCGGACCGGGACCAGCTGGCGGCGGGTGCCGGACGGGTCGGAGCTGACCACCGACTCCCAGAGCGCGCGGGCCTGCGGCGAGCGCTGGTAGGCGGGCGAGAGCACGGCGACGGTCCGGTACGCGGCGTCGATGCCGCGCTCGGTCTCCTGGCGCGGGTCGGAGCCGGCGCTGAGGTCGCGGGGCAGCACCCGGAACCCGGCCCGGGTGAGGACGGACTCGATCCAGTCCGCCCACATCCGGTCCTCGGGGACGTAGGAGAGGTAGAGGTCGGCCGGGACGGACGGGCGGCGCCGGGTGAAGGCGTCCACGTAGCGCAGCCGGAGCTCCTCGTCGACCGGCGGCAGCGAGGTTGCCCGGCCCTCGGTGATCACGCCGGTGAGCCGCTCGCAGGCGGCCAGCATCGAGGTCTGGGTGCCGCCCTGGTCGCCGAAGGTGGCCAGGATCTCCTCGTAGGCGTAGAACGGCCGGTACGGGATCTCCACCGAGCCCCAGTAGTGGGCGAGTTCCTCGCCGGAGAGGCCGGCAGGCAGGCCGTCGAAGCGGATCCGGGCCAGCGCCCGGCCGGCGTCGGCCTTCTCCTTCTCGCCCTCGTCGATGCGCATCGGCACCGGCAGGATGCGGATGCCGCGCTCGCGGTAGCGGTCGTGGATGTGCTGGGCGATCCGGGAGGCGCCGTCGATCGACTGGTCGCTCAGGGTGAAGCAGACCACCAGGTCGTCGGGCATCTGGACGGTGCAGATCTCGGCGATGTCGGAGAGACCGGTGCGGGAGTCGATCAGCACGTAGTCGTAGCGCTTGCTCATGTCGGCGCGCAGTGCGTCGAAGAACTGCCCGCCGTCGAAGCGGTCGTAGAAGATGTCCCAGTCCAGGTGGGTGACGGCCTCGGAGTAGTCGCGGTTGAACTGGCCGGCGGAGAGGAAGTCCAGGCTGCCGCCGTCGGGGAACATCGGCCAGGAGAGCGACAGCGCGTGCGGGTGCACCCGGGCGAAGTCGAGGTGCCAGCCCTCGGCGTGCTCGACCGGCCGCAGCGCCTCCTCGCGGTACTCGGCGATCAGGTCCATCATGCCGGTGGTGCCGGCCAGCACGGTGGGGTCGAGGAACGGGTGGAAGAACTTGGCCAGGCCGGGCGCCTCCAGGTCCCAGTCCACGGTGAGCACCCGGAAGCCGTTGGCCGCGAGGATCCACGCGGTGTTGGCGAGCGCCATGGTGCGCCCGGTACCGCCCTTGTAGGAGTAGAAGGTGATGATCCGGCCCTGACGGTCCTGCTCCGCCTCCCGCTGGGCCGCCAGCTCGGCGACGCTCAGGCCGCCGATGCGGAGGTTCCTGGTGCGGTTCTCGCTCATGTGGTTCCTCCTCCGAACGGCGTCCCGTCGTCCGGACGATCGCCTGCTTCGCGTGGATGGTCGTCGTGGGCGGGGAGGCCGGGCCCGTCCCGGCCCCGGCCGTGCCGGAAGGCGTCCCGGAGGTTGGGCCGGGGCGGAGGCGGTTCCTCCGGCTCGGTCCTGGTCCGGCTCTCGAAGGCGTACTTGGCTTTCATGGCGGCCCGGGGCAGCGCGTCGTCGAACTCCTCCAGGCTGCCGAGTCCGGGCTGCTGCGCCCCGGTGGCCCCGAGGAAGCTGGGCCGGGCCGCGCGGTGGGTGAACCGCAGGGCCTGGTCGCTGAGTTCGCCCATCTCGCGGTGCTGCTCGGCGCAGTCCGGGTCGTCCATGTTCCATGGTTCCAGGACGCTCACCCAACCGCAGTCCGCACGGTCGAAGCGACGGACGAGTTCACGCCACCGCTCGTCCTTGAGCACCCAGCGGTCGAGCAGCAGGAGGCCGGGGGCGGTGGGCTCGCCGCCCGCGATGATCTCCTCCGCCTCGCCGTCGAACTCGTGCACGGTGGCCTGGAAGCCCAACTGCCTGGCCAGGCGCACCGCGTGCTCGGCGAGCGGGCGGGGGGCGGCCGGCCGGAAGGGGTGCCAGTCGGTGCGCTTCTCGCCGTAGTAGTCGGGGTTGCGCTCCGGCGGCACGTCGCCGCGGTGGTAGGCGAGGACGGAGATCCGCAGCCGCTTGGTGGGCGCGGTGACGTTGAAGGCGCTGGGCTGCGAGTTGAAGTCCAGCCGGCGCCCGACCGGGATGACCGTCTCCTCCGCGACCTCCACGATCCGCCGGGCCAGCCGGTGCACGGCCAGCTCGTACGCGCCCCGGAAGTAGCTCAGCTTCATCAGCGCGTACAGGCCCTCGGTCGCGTAGTCGGGACCGAAACTGGCGTGGTTGAACTGGAGTTCGCTCGCCACCTCGGGCAGCCGGTAGCGGCTCATCGGCGCCCAGAGCACCGGGACGATGCCGCTGGTCCGCTCCGAGTCGAAGTTGGCCGGGTAGACCGGCCGCCGGGTGAAGGAGTACCACTCCTGGCCGCACGGCACGCTGTTGAAGTACCGCGGCGAGTAGAGCGGCACAAAGACGCGGCAGGTGGCCAGCTCCTCCGAGAGCCGCTCGGCCCACAACTCCCCCTGGTGCATGGACTCGTCCATGAAGCCGACCGGGACGCCCGCCGGAACGGTGGTGAGCTGCAGCACGGCCTCGCAGAGGTCGCGGTACAGCTGCCGCACCCAGTGGTTGGGGTCGCCGGCACCGCGCGCACCGGCCCGCGGGGTGTGCGCGTAGCTGAGGAAGAAGTACGGCCGGGAGGATTCCTCGTCCCCGCCATGGTCGTTCACACGCGCCTCCCCCTGGCCCGCCTGCAACCGCCTTCCCGCGAGTCCCCGCACGCGGGGCTTCAGTGTAGGAACGACTGACGCCCCAATGGAATAGCACATCGGGCCGCACGAATTGACATGACTGAAACGACCGCCCCCGCACGACCGTTACGCCGTGGCCAGGTCGGGCCTGAGCCAGCGCCGCCGGCGCAGGATGCCGACCGCGAGATCGACCGCCTCGCGCATCGGTACGAGCCGGCCGTCGGCGCCGCCGACCCTGCCGCGGTGGACGCCCACGGCCGTGCGCAGCACCTCCTCGCCCAGCTCCGCGAAGTGCAGGTCATCCAGGAGCGGGCCGTCGAAGTGGACCCAGCGGCTTCCCCCGCCCTCCCGGACCACGCAGCCGTAGTGCCGGACGGGGATGTCCGGCATCTGCAGGTCGGCCAGGTGGAAGGGGGTGAACCTGGCCATCCCCACCCCGATGCCCAGAACATCCGCACCGAGTTCGTACATCCGCCCGAGCGGCGACGCCGTGCCGAGGTGGCAGGTGAGCTCGTGCAGCTCGGTGACGTCCTTGGCGCGGGCCCCGACCGCCGCGAAGGAGGACTGCGGGTGGTCGCTGCGCACCGCGCCGGGGTGGGTGCGGACGAGTTCGGAGAGCCGGCCCATGGTTGGCGAGCACGGCGTCGTGTACGGGTCGAAGGCGGGCATGCGCGCCCGCCACGCGTCCACCTCCCCGGGGGACCAGTCCTTCATCATCTCCCGGACCAGCCGGGAGGTGTCCGAGTTCTCCGGCGTCGCGGTGTAGGCGACCAGGGTGCCCCGCCCGGGCCCGCCGAGCGCGTCCAGCAGCGCCTCGACGACGGTGGTGCCGCCGCCCTCGACCGGGCCGAGCCTGCGCAGCGAGGCCTGGACGAGGAGCACGGCGCCCGGCCGCACGCCGAGCTCGGTGAACTGCCCGGCGAGCGCCGTCCTGGTCAGTTCGTTCTCTGCGGTGTCCTGCCGGGGTGGCACGGGACGCGGTTCGGTGAGGATGACGGTTCCCGAAGACGATCGGCCGGAGGGGGTCCGGTACCGGTGGGGGGTGGACGCGGGGGGACGGTCAGCTGATGGGCGCGGCCGGGCGCCGGGCCTGCCGGGCCTGCTCGGCGGCGGTCTCGGCCGCCGCCGGCAGTGCCACGTCCAGCCAGGGCCCGACCGTCTCCCGCATGCCGTCGGCGAAGCGCAGGCCGACCGGGGTGAGCGAGCCCGAGCCGGCCAGGCGCTCGACCGCCTCGGCGGTGTACCGGCGCCAGAGCGCGAACTGCGCCCGGGCGTGCTCGGCGACGGCGCCCGGCAGGCCGTCGTAGATGGCGGTCCGGGTGCGCCAGAAGGCGGTCACCGCGAGGTGGGCGTAGGTGCCCTGCAGCAGGCCCTCGACCGGGCGCGGGTCGGGCCGCCAGGGTGCGTCGTACAGCGCGGTGTCGGCGGGGTCGTAGAGGTCCACCAGATCCAGCACGGCGCCCAGTTTGACGTGCTGGAACTCGTGCGCGAGCAGGAGCGCCAGGGTCGGCGCGGTGCCCGGGCGGGCGATCCCGACCGCGCCGAACGCCTGCCGGGCGGCGGCGCTGACGTCGCGCCCGGGCGGGCCGGGGCGCAGCGGGGTGACGGTGGTCAGGCCGGTCCGCATGCCCTCGGCGTAGTCCGGCAGGTCCCGGTCGAGCAGCTCGACGGCCTCGCGCAGCGCACCCGTCCAGGCCAGCAGTTCGGCCTCTCCGAGGCGGTCGGCGACCGGCCACTGATGGCTGTCGCGCTGCGGGTCGGCGTCCTCCAGGGCGAGCGTCCAGCCGCCGGCCGGCCGGACCAGCCGGACCGGCTCGAAGCGCGGGTCCCGGTGGTCCGCGGCGACGGTGAGCACCTCGCCGTCGGCGGTGCGGACGGTGAACCCGTCGCCGGTGCCGGTGACGACCGCCTCGCCGCCCCCGCCGACGGCGATCCGGCCGAGGGTCGGCAGGTGGAGGCCGCCGGCCCGGACCGGCACGGCCACGGCGTCGCCCCGCCCGGCCCGGACGGCCGCGGCGCCGGCCAGCTCGGCCAGCCGCCCGAGCCCGGCACCCGGGTCGCCGCCGAGCCGCCGGGCGGCCCAGGCCCGCGCGTACGGGTGGCCGAGCACCGCGTCCAGCACGGCCGGTGCGGTGGAGTCGAGGTCGGCGAGCAGGTCCCAGGCGGCCGAGGAGCGCAGCCCGGAGGTGCCCCGGACGGCCGCCAGCATCGCGCGGGTGAGGGAGAGTTGGGAGCGGATCAGGGCCCGGACGGTGTCCGCGTCGCCGTGGCCGCGGGCCAGCTGGCCGAGCTGCCGGTCGGTGAGGCCGGCGGGCGGGGCCGGCTCGCCGGCCTGTGCGGGAACGGCCCGGCCGGCCGCCGCCCGCGGGGTGGTGCCGGGCCCGCCGGCCGGCGCGCCGCGGTCGGCGATGCCGTTGATGAGTGTCATGAGATCCCCGCAGTAGACGGAGGGGTGGTCGAATCCACCATCGGCCCGGTAGCGGTGGGCGTACAGACCGCCCCCGCAGGAGCGGACGACGGGGCAGGCACGGCAGGTGGCGCTCAGGCCGGCCAGCCCGGTCTGCCGGGCGGCCATGCCGGGGTGCCGGGCCACCTCGTCCAGGCTGTGCGTGAAGACGTCGAGGCCGGTGACGGGCGCGCCGTCGTACGCGGTCTTCAGGCTGTCGGCCTGCTCGAACGTGCCGTCGGTCTCCAGCACCACCAGCGCGGCGGGCTCCAGGCCGAGCGACTCGGTCAGGCTGGAGAGCCCGTGCAGGGTGCGGTGCACCGAGTCGAAGGTCCGCACGGCGAACGGCCGGCCGGCCGCCTCCCACCGGTCGTAGACGGCGAGCAGCCAGTCGGCGTACGGAGTCTCACCCCGGCCGGCCGGACGGACGGGCGGCTGCTCCCAGGTGGCGTGCGGGAGCAGGAAGTCGACGGCCGGCGGGTCGAGTTCGGCCAGCGCGTCGTACACCGCGACCGGGTCGTTCGCGACGTCGACGGTGCAGAGCAGGCCGGCGTAGAGGTGGCGGTACTCGGGGCGGCGCAGCAGTCCGACCGCCCGCAGCACCTGCGGGTGGCTGCTCCGGCCGTCGGCGAACCGGCGGTGCCGGTCGTTGGCCGCACGGTCGCCGTCCAGCGAGACGCCGACCTTGATCTCCAGCTCGTCGAAGAGCTCGCAGAAGGCGGGGCCGAGCAGCACCCCGTTGGTGTGGATCCGCAGGTCGAGCGCGCAGCCGGGCGGGAGTGCGGCCCGGAACTCCTCGGCGGCGCGGCGCAGTCGTTCCGGGCCGGCCAGCAGGGGCTCTCCCCCGTGCAGGACGACCCGGACGACGGTCAGGCCGTGGGCGGCGGCGTGGTCGCCGATCCGCCGGGCGGCCCTGGTCAGGACCTCCTCGCCGATGACCTTGGGACGGGCGCGCCAGCTGGTGTCGGCGTGCTCGTAGACGTAGCAGTGGTCACAGGCGAGATCGCACCGGCTGTGGACCTTCACCACGAACTGCGTGAACGGGAGCAGGGGTCGCGTCATGGCCAGTCGGTTTCAGCCGGAGCCGGTGGTCGATCGGCCGGTCAGATGGAGGAGTTGAAGGCCGCGACCGGCACCAGGCCGGTATCGGAGCCGGGCAGTGCACGCCGCAGTCGCGCGGCCAGCTCGTCGGCACCGAGCGAGGCCAGCTCGGCCAGCGTCGACCGGGCGCCCTGGTGATGATCCGTCAGATCCTGCATGGGCTTGGTGTCCAGTGCGGGTGTCATATTCGATTCTCTTCCACGATGGGGGTTAGAGAGAGCAGACTCCGGGTACACCCCGGGGCTTCGACCAAATGTAGTGGCAGCAGAAGGGCAAGAGCGCGCTGTTCCACGAGCCTCTGTGTCCTCTACCCCGCCATCCTGCGAAGTCTCGCGCAAAGTTCACCCACTCGGCGGTCGCGTAGCGGCACCTGCACGGCGCAGAGCCTCCGGCGGCGGACCGCGGACACGGACCGGTCGCGTTCAGACCGGTCGCGTCTCGATGTCGCTCTCCAGCCGGCGGCCGTCCCGGATCGCCGCCGTCACCGGATGGGCCTCTCCCATCGCCTCCCGGGCCCGCGCGAGCGCGTCCGCCGCCAGTCGCCCGGCCCGGTCGGTGTCACCGGTGGCCGCGAGGCTGAGCGACAGGTTGGAGACCGCCACCAGGGCGTCCGGGTGGTCCGGGCCGAGCACGTCGGCCAGCAGTGGTGCGGCCTGCTCCTCCAGGGCCACCGCCGCCGCGGGGTCGCCGGTCGTCGCCAGGCCGTTCGCGTGGTTCAGCAGCGCGATCCCGACGTACGGGTGGCGGTCGCCGAGCGCCGCACGCAGGCCGTCCAGGGCGCGGGCGGAGAGCCGCCCGGCCTCGGCGGTGCGGCCGGCCCGGCGCAGCGCCACCGCCAGGTTCGCGGCCGCGACCAGCGTGGTCGGGTGGTCCTCGCCGAGCTGGGTGCGGTGGTACCCGAACGCCTCCTCGGCCAGCGGGACGGCCCGCCCGGTGTCACCGAGCACGCCGAGGGCGCCGGCCAGGTTGCCGGCAGCGGCCGCGGTGCCGGGGTGGTCGGCGCCGTTGAAGGCGTGCAGCCGCCGGTGGACGTCCTCGTCGTTCGCCAGTGCCTCCTGGTACCGGCCGAGCCGGCGCAGCGCGACCCCGAGGGCCTGGCGGGCGCGCAGCGTGTCGGCGTGGTCGTCCCCGACGATCTCCCGATAGCTCTGCACCACGTGTTCCAGGAGGTCCAGGGCCTCCTGGAACCGTCCGGTACCGACCAGGTCGCAGGCGCAGTTGACGGCCGACAGCAGCGTGTAGGGGTTGCGCTCGCTCAGCGCCGCGCGCTGGAGGCGGTAGACGTCCTGGTGGCGGGCCAGCGCGGCCCGGTAGTCGCCGGCCATGAAGGCCGAGACGGCCAGGTTGTTCATGCTCATGAAGGTGCGCGGGTGCTCGGGGCCGAGCACCCGCCGAGCGGTCTCCAGGGTCTGCTCGTCCAGCGCCCGGGCCTCGGCGTAGCGGCCGAGGTGGCGCAGGTCGCCGCCGAGGCTGTTGGCCGCGGCGATGGTGTGCGGGTGCTCCGGGCCGAGCGCCGCGCGCAGCCCCTCGAACGCCTCCTGGTCGATCTCGTACGCCTCCTGCGCGGCGCCCTGGGACCGCCGGATGTTGGCGAGCTGAACGCGCATCAGCAGGTCCGGCAGGTCGTCGTCCCCGGAGCCGGCGGTGCCGCCGGGGGACCACCGGGCCAGGGCGCGTTCGGCGAGGTCGCGGCCGGCGTCGAGCAGGCCGCGGTGCCAGAGGTAGCGGACCGATTCGACGATCCACTGCCGGACGGCCGGGTCGGGGCTCCCGACGGCACCGGACGGCCAGAGGTGGGGCAGCAGTTCGGCGTACCGGGGCCAGTTGTCCGGGGTGTCGGGGTCGCCCGGGGAGTCCAGCGCGAGCGCACGGTGCACGACGGCCCGCACCCGTTCCCGGTCGGCCTCGGCGACCTGGTCGCGCAGCAGCGCCTGGGTGATCCGGTGCACGCTCAGCGCCCCGCCGGCCTGGTCGTACCGGGCGAGGTTGAACTGGTTGACGGTGCGCAGGATCTCGCCCATCGCGAGCCGGCCGTCCGGTGTGCCCGGGGACAGCCCGACGGCCTCGGTCACCGGCGCGCTGTAGAGCAGCCGGATCGGGACGGCGTCCGGGCCGAGGAAGCCGCAGACCTCCAGCAGCCGGGCGGCCGGGGCGTTGATCCGGCGCAGGTCGGCGCCGGCGATCCGCCAGGTGGCCGCGGCGACGGTGGAGTACTCGGCGTCCGCCCGGACCGACCGGTCGAGGATGTCGGTCAGCGTCTCGTCCAGCAGCTCGGCGTAGGTGGCGGCCGGCATCGGGGTCTCGTGCAGCCAGGCGGCGGCCTGGCCGACGGCGAGCGGCAGGTCCCCGAGGAGCTCGGCGATCCGGTCGGCATCGGCGGCCGGTACGCCGGCGTTGAAGCGGCGGACCAGCTCGACGCTCTCCGCCCGGTCGAAGACCTCGACCTCGGTCCGGCCGCGGTGCCGGGCCCAGCGCCGGTCGCGCGAGGTGACCAGGACGTGGCCGTCGGCGGAACCGGCCGGGAGCCAGGGCGCGAGGTGCTCCGGGTCCTCCGCGTTGTCGAAGACCAGGAGCCAGCGCGGGTGCGGCCGGCCCCGGCCGAGCGCGTCCAGCACGGCCCGGGCGGTCCGGGCCACGTCACCGCTGGTCTCCAGGCCGAGTTCGGGCGCGAGTTCGGCGAGCCGCTGCGGCACGCCGGCCGGCTCCTCGGCCGGGACCCACCAGACCACGTCGTAGGAGGGCGCGAAGCGGTGGGCGTACTCGACCGCGGCCTGCGACTTGCCGACCCCGCCCATGCCGTACAACACCTGCACGGGTTCGGCCGCCGGGCCGAGGGTGAAGCCGTCCCGCAGGGTCTCCAGCAGCCGGCCGCGGCCGGTGAACGAGGGCAGCCGGGGCGGGAGGCCCTGCACGGCGGGCCGGCCGGCCGGGAAGCGGGCGGGCGGCGGCGCCGGCTCCTCCTCGGCCTCCAGCCACCGCCCGGCGCCGGGCGGCGGGCCGAGCAGTTCGAACAACTGCGTCTCGGCCTGCTCGGCCGAGCCGCGGGCGAGGTCGCGCACCGGGTGGCCGGCGAACGGCTCTGGCAGCGGCGCGTCACCGGGGTCCGCGGTCGAGAGCGCCAGCAGGCCCGCCGCACCGCCGTCCTGCTCGGCCGAGGTGAGCCGGCGCCAGATCTCCCGACCGCGGGGCAGCGCCGCGTACTCGGGCGAGAGCAGCACCAGCACCCGGCCGTCGCCGTCCAGCGGGCCGGCCGCCTCCGGCAGTGCGCTGGCGCCGGGCGGGCCCGGGTCCAGCGGCGCGGCGGCGCCGTGCAGCGAGGTGAGGTAGCCGAATCCGGCCAGCGCGGCGGCCGCCCACTCGGCCCAGACCCGGTCGCCCGGGGCGTAGCTGAGGTACACCTGGCGGGAGCGGGTGCGGCCGGTGCGCAGGTACGCCGCGTACAGCCGGCGGCGGGCACGGTCCGGGACCGGGTGCAGCGTGCGCACCCGGCCGTCGGTCAGCCAGTCCGCCAGCCGTTCGAACGCGCCGAGCAGGCTGCGGCCCTGCTGCGGCCGGTCGACGATGGTGGCCGGCACCTCCTCGTAGGCGTAGAAGGGCTTGTAGGGCACCTCGACGTCCCGCCAGTAGTCGGCCCGGCGGTCGGCGCTCAGCCAGCGGCCCAGGTACGGCGCGAAGGCGTCGTGGGCGAGGTCGCGCCCGGCCGCCAGACCGGCCCGCTCGGCGTCCTCGACCCGCATCGGGACGGGCAGCACCCGGATCTCGCGCTCGTCGGCGTCCACGATGGCCCGGGCCGCGTCGACGCCGCCGCGGATGCTCTGGGCGCCGAGGGTGAAGCAGTCCACCACGGTGTCGGGCATCAGCACGGTGCAGATGCCGGAGGTGTCGCTGACGCCGGTGCGGCTGTCGATCAGCACGTAGTCGTAGCTGCGCGTCCACCGCTCGCGCAGGGCGAGCAGGAACTCGGCGCCCCGGACGTCGGCGCGGGTGTAGAAGCTGCGCCAGTTGAAGCTGGTGACGGCGGCGGAGTAGGCGGCGTTCTGCCGGCCTGCCGGCATCAGGTCGAGCCGGCCGCCGGCCGGCAGGTCGAGGGCGAGGCCGCACAGGTAGCGGTCCATCCGGCCGGGCTCGGCCAGCCACTGCGCGGGGGCGGTGGCGGCGGCGTCGCCGGGGCCGGGCAGGGCCTGTTCGACGTAGGCCCGCAGCAGGTCGATCAGACCGTCGGTGGCGTGGAGTTCGGGGTCGATCAGCAGCGGGTGGTAGTACCGGTGCAGGCCCGGGGCCTCCAGGTCCCAGTCCACCACCAGGACCTTCAGGCCCTGGCTGGCCAGGATCCAGCCGAGGTTGGCCAGGGCCATGGTGCGGCCGGTCCCGCCCTTGTAGGAGTAGAAGGTGACGACGGAACCGGTCCCGGGCGTCGACAGGGCGGCGGCCCCGTCCGCGAGGGCGACCTGGTCGGCGGTCATCGTTCGGTGTCTCCTTCGCGGGGCTCCCGGGGCGGCGGGGGCGTGGGGGCGGGCGGCCACGCGGGGATCGTGAGACCGGGCATCGTCCCGACCGCGGGGGCGAGCCCGAACCGGGCCCGCGCCGAAACCGGATCGGGGTCGTCCGCCTCGTCTAACAGCCTGTTCTGCGCGACCGTTACGGTGCTGAGGAGTTCCGCCTCGAAGCGTTCCCGGGCGACCCGCACCCGGAACAGCGGTTCCGGACCGGAGCGGTGGAGCCAGTTGCGCGGGAAGACCTCGCGCACCCCGCCCCAGAGCCGGGCGCGCGCCGGGCCGTCCGCCGGGTCGTCCGTCCCGGCCGGCACCAGCACGGCGGTCACCGGGTGGTTCCCGTCGTCGAACTCGCGCAGCGCCCCCCGGTAGGGCTCCGTGCCGGCCGCCCACGGGTCCACCAGCAGGACGCTGACCTGGTTGCCCTCCCGGGCCCGGTCCAGGCTGGCGGCGAGGCCGGGGCCGATCTCGTCCAGCGTGGTGCTGTGCCCGGCGCGGGTGATCACCTGCTGCGCCTGCACCACCAGCGAGGGCAGCCGCGGCGGGTGGTAGGGCGCCCAGTCCCAGGGCTGCGCCCCGTACCAGCCGCCCCGGTGGCCGCCGTCGGCCGGCGTCCGCTCCTCCGGGCCGGTGACGGCCTGCGCGAGCGCGGCGGCGCCGGCCGGGCGGTCCCCGGCGAGCCGGCGGGCCGCGGCGTGGCCGGCGGCGACGAAGATCCGCACCAGGCCGCTGCGGGTCTGCGGCACCACGGCGGCCGGCACCGGGAAGCAGCCCTCCACCAGCCCGAGGTCGAGGCCGGCCAGCTCGGCCACCGGCTGCAGGGCGGCCTCCCGCACCCGTTCGGCGATGGCCCGCACCACCCGCCGGTAGTCGGGGCCGTGCGGGTCGGCCCGCAGCAGGTCGCGCAGGCCGAGGGCGGCGTAGGCGGGGCCCAGGTGGTGCTCCAGGTACTGGATCCGCCGGACCTCGGCCGGCAGCCCGGCCGGCGGCGGTTCCCAGACCACCGGGATCAGCGCCGGCACCGACTCGCCGGTCAGTTTCCGGTGCCGGCGGACCCTGTCGTCGAAGGCCGTCCACTCCTTGCCGCAGTACGAACTGGCGAAGTAGGCCGGGGAGTAGAGCGCCACCATGGTGCGGCTGACCGCGAGCATCCGGGAGAGCTGCTGCTCCCAGTCGTCGCCGACGCGCAGCCGTTCGGTGTCCCGGTAGGCGAGTTCGCCTGGGCCGGCCGCCGGCTCGATCCGGGCGAGCTCGTCCCGCAGGTCGCTGAAGAACTGGTCGACGAAGGCCCCGCCGGCCACGTGGTCCTGCCGCGCGTAGCTGAAGAAGAAGTACGGCCGCACTGCAGCACCCCCCGGCCGGTCCGCCAACGGGGCCTACCGTACCGGGGAGTTGACGGGGCATGAGGCAGGATCGGGGAAGACCCCGACCGACCGCTCCGGGTCAGACGGCGGACTGGAAGACGGCCACCGGCAGGGCGCCCGGCCGGTCCGTGTCCACGCCCGCGCGGCGGACCAGCCCGCCGACGAAGTCGTCGGACTGTTCTGCGAGTTGAGCTAGCGTCGGCCGCTCGGAGGTGTCCCGCGGTTCGAGCGGCGCGCCGGCGTGGGTGGCGGTGTCACTCATCGATCGCCTCACCCTCTCGGGAGGAGTGGTGGTGGCCGCGGCCCGCAGCCGGGGCCTTTGCTCCACACTACTGCGCCGGCCGCCACCTGTTCAGGGCCCGCGACCGGGCGCCCGGTTCACGAGGGAGCGCACGCGGGGCACACGGCCCGTCCCCGGGGCGGGAGTTCGCCCGCAAGGGCACCGCGCTCACGGGCCCGGGCGGCGGTGGCCGGGTCGGCCGGCCCGGCCCCGGGGCACCCCCGCCGCGCTCACGGGCAGAGCCGCTCCACCAGCCAGCCGCCCGGCACCGACGGGTCCGCCAGGTAGCGCAGCCGGTCGTGCAGCCGGTTCTCCCGCCCCTGCCAGAACTCCACGCTCTCCGGGACCACCCGGTAACCGCCCCAGAACGGCGGCACCGGCACTCCCTCGCCCTCCGGGTACCGGCGCTCCAGCTCCGCGTACCGCTGCTCCAGCACCTCCCGGCCGTCCACCGGGCTGGACTGCTCGCTGGCCCAGGCGCCGAGCTGGGAGCCGTGCGGACGGGTGCGGAAGTAGGCGGCGGTCTCGTCCCGGCCGACCTTCTCCACCCGGCCCTGCACGATCACCTGCCGGGCCAGCGCGATCCACGGGAACAGCAGCCCCGCGTACGGGTTGGCGGCCAGCTCGGCGCCCTTGCGCGAGCCGTAGTTGGTGAAGAAGACGAAGCCGCGGGTGTCGAAGCCCTTCAGCAGCACGGTGCGCGAGCTGGGCCGACCCTCGGCGTCCGCGGTCGAGAGCACCATCGCGTTCGGCTCCACCACCCCGGCGTCGTCGGCCTCGTGGAACCAGCGGGTGAACTGGGCGATCGGCTCGGCGGCGAGCTGCTCCTCGACCAGTCCCTCGTGGGTGTAGTGCTTGCGCATCACGGTGAGGTCCGGCCCGGGCCGGGCCTCCTCGGCCAGGATCCGGGTGGCGGGCTGCGAGGGCGTCGACTGGGCGCGTTCCGGGGTCTGCACATCAACATCATCCCGTACGACAAGCAACCGGCACCGCTACCTGTGGACAAACCCCGGTGGGAGATAAGGTGACTCGCCACCGCTTGACCGCCCGACCTACGGTGAATTGTCCGGAACCTGGCGTTTGGTTCCGAAGATTTCCCGGGCACGACCGGCCACCGGGCGAAAGTCAAGCGGCCCCAGGGGAAACATCACCACGGTGGTGTATGGCGCAATGCACCCCGTGCCTGTCAGGCTGGCACCGAGTGCCAACCACCATCGGTCACTGGTGTGCCGCCCCACCATGGCGGCCCGCCGATCGCAGAACTGAAGGAGCCGTCCATGTCCGACTTCGTACCCGGGCTTGAGGGAGTCGTCGCGTTCGAGAGCGAGATCGCCGAACCCGACCGTGAAGGCGGCGCCCTGCGGTACCGCGGTGTCGACATCGACGACCTGGTCGGCCACGTCTCCTTCGGCCACGTCTGGGGCCTGCTGGTGGACGGCAAGTTCAACCCCGGCCTGCCGGCCGCCGAGCCCTTCCCGATCCCGGTCCACTCCGGTGACATCCGCGTCGACGTGCAGTCCGCGCTCGCCATGCTCGCCCCGGTCTGGGGCCTGCGGCCGCTGCTGGACATCTCCGCCGAGCAGGCCCGCGACGACCTCGCCCGCGCCGCCGTGATGGCCCTCTCCTACGTCGCCCAGTCGGCCCGCGGCCAGGGCCTGCCGATGGTCCCGCAGAGCGAGATCGACAAGGCCGAGACCGTCGTCGAGCGCTTCATGATCCGCTGGCGCGGCGAGCCGGACCCGAAGCACGTCAAGGCCATCGACGCCTACTGGACCTCCGCCGCCGAGCACGGCATGAACGCCTCCACCTTCACCGCCCGCGTCATCGCCTCCACCGGCGCCGACGTCGCGGCCGCGCTCTCCGGCGCCGTCGGCGCGATGTCCGGCCCGCTGCACGGCGGTGCGCCGTCCCGCGTGCTCGGCATGATCGAGGAGATCGAGCGCACCGGCGACGCCACCGCCTGGGTCAAGAACGCGCTGGACAAGGGCGAGCGCCTGATGGGCTTCGGCCACCGCGTCTACCGCGCCGAGGACCCGCGCGCCCGCGTGCTGCGCCGCACCGCCAAGGAGCTCGGCGCGCCGCGCTTCGAGGTCGCCGAGGCACTGGAGAAGGCCGCGCTGGAGGAGCTGCACAACCGCCGCCCCGACCGCGTGCTGGCCACCAACGTCGAGTTCTGGGCCGCCATCATGCTGGACTTCGCCGAGGTCCCGGCGCACATGTTCACCTCGATGTTCACCTGCGCCCGCACCGCCGGCTGGTCGGCCCACATCCTGGAGCAGAAGCGCACCGGCCGCCTGGTCCGCCCGGCCGCCCGCTACATCGGCCCCGGCCCGCGCAGCCCGCGCGACATCGAGGGCTACGACGCGATCGCGCACTGACCCGAAAGAGCTGCGAGCCAGCGGGTCCGGCACCGGCCGGGCCCGCTGTTTCCGCAGCTCGCAGCCGGGTTGGCGGCATCTCAGCGGTCGGACGGCGGTCACCGTGGACGGCCGGTGACCGGTAGGCTGCGCCCCGTGGCTCAGATCCAGATCCCCGCTGACATCAAGCCCGCCGACGGCCGATTCGGCTGCGGCCCGTCCAAGGTGCGCCCCGAGGCCCTGAGTGCCCTCGCCGCGACCGAGACCTCCCTGCTCGGCACCTCCCACCGCCAGGCCCCGGTGAAGAACCTGGTCAAGCGCGTGCGCGAGGGCGTGAGCAGCCTCTTCTCCCTCCCCGAGGGATACGAGGTCGTGCTCGGCAACGGCGGCTCCACCGCCTTCTGGGACATCGCGGCCTTCGGCCTGGTGCGGGAGAAGTCCCAGCACCTCGACTTCGGCGAGTTCTCCTCCAAGTTCGCCTCCTCGGTCAAGGCCGCCCCGTGGCTGGCCGAGCCGAGCGTGATCAAGACCGCGCCGGGCACCCACCCGCTGCCGGTCGCCGAGGCCGGCGTGGACGCCTACGCGCTCACCCACAA
The DNA here is from genome assembly GCF_044747365.1 of Kitasatospora sp. NPDC090091. NCBI lineage: Bacteria > Bacillati > Actinomycetota > Actinomycetes > Kitasatosporales > Streptomycetaceae > Kitasatospora > Kitasatospora sp. NPDC090091. Next base: position 134,995 of record NZ_JBIVDY010000008.1, on the reverse strand, counting down.
CGAGACCTCGACCGGCGTCGCGATGCCGATCGCCCGCCCGGCCGGCGCCGACCAGGGCTCGCTGGTCCTGGTGGACGCCACCTCCGGTGCCGGCGGCCTGCCGGTGGACATCACCGAGACCGACGTCTACTACTTCGCCCCGCAGAAGTCCTTCGCCGCCGAGGGCGGCCTCTGGCTGGCGACCTTCTCCCCGGCCGCCCTGGAGCGCGCCGCCGAGATCGCCGGCTCCGGCCGCTACATCCCGCCGTTCTTCGACCTGCCGACGGCCATCGACAACTCGTCGAAGGACCAGACGTACAACACCCCGGCGATCTCCACCGTGTTCCTCCTCGCCGACCAGCTCGACTGGCTGAACGGCAACGGCGGGCTGGACTGGGCCGTCGCCCGTACGGCTGATTCCTCGTCCCGGCTGTACGGCTGGGCCGAGAAGTCCGCGTTCGCCAACCCGTTCGTGGCGAACCCGGCCGAGCGCTCGCAGGTGGTCGGCACGATCGACTTCGACGCCTCGGTGGACGCCGCCGCCGTCGCCAAGGCACTGCGTGCCAACGGCATCGTCGACACCGAGCCGTACCGCAAGCTCGGCCGCAACCAGCTGCGCATCGCGATGTTCCCGGCCGTCGACCCGGCGGACGTCGAGGCGCTGACCGCCTGCATCGACTACGTGGTCGAGCAGCTCTGACGCGTCGCGGGCGACACGTGAGGGCCACCGCCTGCGGGCGGTGGCCCTTTCACGTCCACGCCGGCCCCGACCGCCGGGGCCCAGGGCCTGTCTTGTGGATCAGGTCGCAGCCCCGGGCTGATCCACAGGGCAGGCCCTAGCGGTCGACCAGCGAGCTGATCAGCACGACGACGAGCAGCAGCACCAGGGCGCCGGTGACGATACGCATACGAGTCTTGGGATCCACGGTCAACGAGGGTACCTCCGGCCGGTCGGAGCTCAGACGCCGAGGCTGGATCCCCCGCTGGCGTCCACGTTCTGCCCGGTGACCCAGCGGGCGTCGTCCGAGGCCAGGAAGGCCACGACGTCCGCCACGTCGGACGCCTCGCCGACCCGGTCGAAGGCCGAGTAGGCGGCCACCCTGGCCCGCTCCCGCGGATCCGCCAGCCAGGGGTTGATGTCGGTGGCGACGACTCCGGGCAGCACGGAGTTGACCGTGATCCCGCGCGGGCCGAGCTCCTCCGCCAGGGTCAGCGTGAGGGTGTTCAGGGCACCCTTCGTCATCGCGTACGAAACGGCGCCCGGGAAGGCCACCCGGGTGACGCCGGACGACACGTTGACGATGCGGCCGCCGTCCCGCAGCCGGCCCAGCCCGTGCTGGACGACGAAGAACGGCGCCCTGGCGTTCACCGCGAACACCCGGTCGAAGTCGGCCTCGGCCACCTCGTGGATCCGCCCGAACTGGCCGATCCCGGCGTTGTTCACCAGGATGTCCAGGCCCGCGCCGCCGCCGTGCGCCGCCAGCCCCTCGTCGAAGGCCGCCCAGAGCGCCTGCGCGTCGCCGGGCACGCCCAGCTCGGCACCGATCGCGAAGGCCCGCCCGCCGGCCTGCTCGATCGTCCGCACCACCTCGTCGGCGGCCGCCGCGTTGCCCCCGTAGTGGACGGCGACCAGCGCGCCGTCCCGCCCCAGCCGCTCGGCGATGCCCCGCCCGATCCCCCGGCTGCCGCCCGTCACCAGTGCCGTCCTGCCCGCAAGCGCGCCCATGGCCACGCCCTCATTTCTGTAGCGGTCGCTAATGAATGGAACCGTAACACGGCTTCTGTAGCGCTCGATATAGAATCTCGGCATGGCGACGACGAAGGGCACCACGGGGGCCGGCACGGAGACCACGACGGCGGGGGCGGCCACGGAGGCCCCGGGAGCCCCGGCGGCCGCGGGGACGGGGCACCGCCGCGGGCGGCCGCGCTCCTTCGACCGCGAGGCCGCCCTGGAGCAGGCCCTGCGGCTCTTCTGGGAGCACGGCTACGAGGCGACCTCGGTCGCCGACCTCACCGCCGCCATGGGCATCCGCCCGCCGTCCCTGTACGCGGCCTTCGGCGACAAGCGGGCACTGTTCGCGGAGGTGGTGGCCCGCTACCGGGAGAGCCACGGCGCGTACGCCACCCGGGCGCTGGCCGAGGAGCCCACCGCCCGGGCCGGGGTGGCCCGGATGCTGCGCGAGGCCGCCGCCCAGACCACCGACCCGGACCACCCCTGGGGCTGCCTGCTGATCACCTCGACGGTGAACTGCACCACCCCCGAGGTCGCCGAGGCCGTCCGGGAGCTGCGCAACGCCAACGTCCGCGCCCTGGAGTCCCGGATCCGCGCCGACGTCGCGGCCGGCCACGAGCCCGCCGGGACCGACCCGGCCGCCCTGGCGCAGTTCACCGCCGCGGTGCTGCAGGGCATGTCCCAGCGGGCCCGGGACGGCGCCGGGCGGGCCGCGCTGGAGCGCGTCGCCGCCGACGCGATGCGGATCTGGCCGTGACGCCGGGCGGGCGCTCCCGGGGCCACCCAGGCTCTGGGCCCTCAGCTCCAGTCGGCGAGCGGCCAGGCCCGGACCGTCCGGTAGTGCGGGGCGCCGCCGTCCGACTCGCTCTGCATCAGCCGCAGCTCGGCGGCCTCCCACTCCGGCCCCCGGTAGTCGGCCAGCGCCGCCGCCAGGCCGTCCAGCTCCGCCGCCGCCACCCGCTGCACCGCCCTCCGGTGCCCCCGGTGGGAGCCGGCCCGGGCCAGGGTCAGGTGCGGGTGGAAGCCGTACGCGTCCGTCTCGCCGGCCACCTCCGCGACGGCCTCGCCGACCGCCTCGGCGAGCCGCCGCAGCGCCCAGGTCTGACCGTCCACCCCGGCCCAGAGCACCCGGTCGCCGAACCGGCCGGCACCGGAGATCCGCAGCCGGTGCACCGCGTGCACCTCGGCCACGCCGGCCAGGCCGGCCTCCAGCTCGGGCAGCCGCTCGGCCGGCACCTCGCCGAGGAAGGCCAGCGTCAGGTGCCAGCCCTCGACCGTCGTCCAGCGCAGCCGGTCGGCCCCCGGCAGCCCGCGCACCGGCGCGACCGCGTCGGAGAGCCCCTGCAACGCCTCGACCGGCGGGACCACCGCCACGAAGAGCCTCATACCGCCATCCTCCCTCCCCGCGCGGCCGGCGGGCGGCTTCCCGAACCGCATCGTTTGGGCTAGAACGGTCTTCCATGAAGATCCGCAACGGGGGTCCCGACTCCGTCCCCGACATCCTCGCCCTGCTCGACGGCGCCGTCACCTGGCTGGCCTCCCAGGGCCGTACCGGCCAATGGGGTGACCAGTCCTTCAGCGGCAACCCGGCCCGTGTCGAGCACATCACGAAGTACGCCGCCGCGCCGTTCCTGATCCGGCTCGCGGTCGACGACGAGGGCCGCACGGTCGGCTCCTGCGTCCTCTCCGAGGAGCGCGGCCTGCACATCCCGGCGGTGGACGAGCGCGAGCTGTACATCCGCAACCTGGTCACCGACCGGTCCCGCAAGGGTTCGGGCATCGGTGCCGCGCTGATCGCCGACGCGCTCGACGAAGCCCGGCGGCGTGGCATCGGCCTGGTCCGGGTGGACTGCTACGCGGGCGCCGACCGCAAGCTGGTCGGCCAGTACCGCGCGCTCGGCTTCACCGAGACCGAGGCCTTCGAGGTCGAGCAGCCGGGCGGGGCCTGGCATGGCCAGGTACTGGAGATCCGGCTCTGACCGGACGCCCCGGGGGCGGGCGATCCCGCCCCCGGGGCCGGCGAACCGTCAGCAGGCCGGAGCCAGCTCCGACTTGGCCGGAGCGGTGGTGCGCGGCACGAAGGCCACCACCCGGCCGCCGCGGCCCGGGTGCAGGTCGAACCGCACCCGCAGGTCCGCGCTGCGGGCCAGCACCAGACCGACCACGGCGGCAGCCGCCGCCGACACCAACCCGCAGGCCAGCAGGCCGAGTCGGGGCCCGTACGAGGCGGTCACCCAGCCGACGACCGGCGCGCCGATCGGCGTGCCGCCGGTGAAGACCAGGACCAGCAGGCCCATCACCCGGCCCCGCATCTCGGGGTCGGTGCCCAGCTGCAGCGCCGAGTTGACCGAGGTGTTGAAGCTCAGCCCGAACACCCCGATCAGCGTCAGCAGCACCGCGAAGGTCCAGTAGCCGGGCGCGAACGCGGCCACGACCTCCAGTGCGCCGAACGCCAGCGCCGCCCCCACCAGCCGGCGCAGCCGGGGCGCGCCCCGGCGGGCCGCGAGCAGCGCACCGGCCAGCGAACCGACCGCCATAGCGGTGTTCAGCAGGCCGTACTGCCCGGCACCCACGTGGAAGGTGTCGTAAGCGAAACCGGAGAGCAGGGTCGGGAAGTTGAAGCCGAAGGTGCCGATGAACCCGGCCAGCACCATCGGCCAGAGCAGCTCGGGCCGCTCTCTCACGTACCGCAGGCCCTCGCGCAACTGCCCCTTCTCGCGGGCGATCGGCGCGGTGGGCCGCAGCTCGTTCTCCCGCATCGCGAGCAGACCGCCGATCACGGCGGCGAAGGAGAGCGCGTTCACGGCGAACGCCCAGCCGCTGCCGACCGCCGCGATCAGCAGGCCCGCCACGGCGGGGCCGATCAGGCGCGCGGTCTGGAAGTTGGCGGCGTTCAGGCTGACCGCGTTGGCGAGGTCCTTCGGACCGACCATCTCGGAGACGAAGGCCTGCCGGGTCGGGTTGTCCACCACCGTGACCAGGCCCAGCAGCAGCGCGAACGCGTACACGTAGTACGGCGTCACGACGCCGCCGACGGTGAGCACGGCGAGGCCGGCGGCGAGCAGGCCCATCGCACCCTGGGTGTAGATCAGCAGCCGGCGCTTGGGCATCCGGTCGGCGAGCACCCCGCCGAACAGGCCGAGCAGCAGCATCGGCAGGAACTGCATCGCGGTGGTGATGCCGACGGCGAGCGGGCTGCCGGTGAGGCTGAGGACCAGCCAGTCCTGGGCGATCCGCTGCATCCAGGTACCGGTGTTGGACACCACCTGGCCGGCGAAGTAGTAGCGGTAGTTGCGCACGCGCAGCGAGGAGAACATCCCCCCGGGCCTGGTGAAGCGGTCCCCCGTGGCGGTCGGGAGGGGGCGTGCCGGCGAAGGGCCGTCGACGGGCGACGGGCGGGCCGCGCGGGGGCGGCCTGGAGCGGCGGGGTCGTCCGCCGCGGTGCGTTCGTCGGGGTCGTCGTCGCCGCTGCCGGGCAGCCCCGTCGGGGCGGGTGCCTGGCTCTCGGCGGCCGCGGCGCTCGCCGCGGCGGGGTCGGTGGTCGGGTCGTCGGTACGGAAAGCGGCGGCGCTGGCTGCGGCCGGCGGTGTCACGGTGGTCTCCCCTCGCGGCGCGACGACCCGTCGGGGGGCCGTCGCGCTCCTGGTGTCAGTGGTCGGTCCTGCGGTGATGCGGTTCTCCTTCGTCTTCCGGCGGCTGACCGGAACGGCGTTGCCTAGAGGTGTGCGAGCTTGTAGAGCACCGGCGCGGCCTCCCTCAGGACGGCCCACTCCTCCTCGTCGAGCCCCTCGGCGAGTTCGGCGAGCCAGGCGTTGCGCCGGCGGCGGCTCTCCGTGAGGATCTCCTCCGCCTGCTCGGTACTGCTGACGACCACCTGCCGGCGGTCCTCCGGGTGCGGCTCCCGCCGCACCAGGCCCTTCTCCTCCAGCATCGCGACGATCCTGGTCATCGAGGGCGGCTGTACGTGCTCCTTCCGGGCGAGCTCACCCGGCGTGGCCTTCCCGCAGCGTGCGAGGGTGCCCAGCACCCCCATCTCGGTGGGGCTGAGCGACTCCTCGACCCGCTGGTGACGCAGGCGTCGGGAGAGGCGCATGGTGGACGACCGCAGCTGATTGACGGCTGCGAGGTCCTGCTCGGACATCTCGGGCATGTTCTTTAGCCTACGTCATTACTCTCGCTAAAGAAAATCGATTTCCGACCGCCCCCGGACCGGTGGTGCGTGCCTCCGGCGCGCCTGTGCCTCCGGCGCGCGGGCGCCCCCGGCGCCGTTCAGCGCCGGGTGTCCACCGCGGCGAGGCCGTCCGGCATGCCCAGCACCAGCAGCGTCCCGGCCAGGGCGAGCGACCAGACCTCCGAGCCGGTCCGCACGTCCACCACCCGCCCGGTCCCGAGGTCGCGCACCCGGACCAGCCCGTCGGACCAGGCCGCGGCCACCACCGGGCCGGCCGACATCGCCCCGGCGGCCACCGCCGTCACCGGGCAGCCGCGCCGGTCGGACGGCTCGGGCATCGGCCCCGAGCGCGGGCCCCAGAGCCGGACGGCGCCGTCGAAGCCGCCGCTCGCCAGCAGCGGGATCTCCGGACCGGTCAGCGGCCCGCCGCCCAGCGCGGTGCCGGCCAGCGCGGTGACCGGACCGTGGTGCAGCCGCTCGCTGGCCACCTTGCCGCCCTCGTACCAGTGCACGGCGCCGGCCGCGTCGCCGAACGCCGGCGCGGAGTCGGCCAGCCCGCCGATCGCCGCCACAGCGCTCAGGCCGCCGCCCGGACCGCCGGCCGGGCCGTCGCCGGCCGCCGCGCGGACCGCGTCCAGCGCCGTCATCAGCCCGTACGGCTCCAGCCCCGGCCGCGGCTCGGCCGGGACCACCAGCTCCGCCCGGCCCCAGGCGTCGAGCAGCACGACGGAGCCGCCGGCCGTCACCGCCAGCCCCCGCAGCGGGCGCGGGGCCGGCACCACCACGGCGCCGACGCGGCGGCCGGTGGCGGCGTCGAAGGTCCGCACCGCGCCCGTGGGGTCGGCCACCAGCACCTGCGACAGGTAGGGCCCCGTCCCGCCGGTGACCGCGACGGCCGGTCCCGGCCAGTCCGGGTCGGCGCCCTCCCAGCGCGCCCAGCGCCCGGACCAGGGCCCGGGCAGCTGCGCGAGGACGGCCGCGGCGGCCGCGGCGGTGGTGTCCGCGCCCAGCAGGCGGGTCCGCAGCACGGCGGCCCGGACGGCCGGGTCGGGCTCCTCGATCACGGCCGGACCGGCAGCGCGCCAGGCCCGGGCGAGCGCGTCGTCGCGTCGCTCGACGGCCGCCGTCACCGGCACGGGGTCGGCCAGCGCGTAGAGCAGCGGGTCGGCGGCCGGCGGGCCGGGGTCGCCGGCGGCCGCGGCCGCCCTCCAGAGCGCCGACAGGGCCTCCTCACCGGCGGCACGCAGGTCGGTACCGGCCGGCGGCACCGGCGCCGGCGGGGCGGCCGGTGTGCCGAGGGCCGGGCCGGGCAGCGGGTAGGCGGCCGCGTCGGCGCCCCGGGCGGCAGCCCACTGCTCGAACCGGGCCCGGTCCGTCCACTGCGGGTCGCCGAGCTCCAGCACCGCCGGTGCGGGCACCGCGGTGAACGCCCCGTCCGCCGCGCCCCCGGTCGCCGCCTCGACCACCAGACGCACCCCGGGCAGCCGGAGCAGCGGGTCGAGCAGCCCGGTCACCAGGGCGGCCGGGTCCTCGGCCGCGTCCAGCCCGGGTACGCAGACCAGGGTCGGCCGGGCGTCCGCCGCGATCGCCTCGATCAGCGGGCCCGCAGCGTGCGCGACCAGGTCGAGCTGCCGCCCCAGCGACCAGACGGCCGTCCGGACGGTGGCCCCGGCGGCGGGCAGGACGGCGTGGATCCGCCGCCCGCCGGGCACCGCCTCCGTGGTGCAGCCGCGGACCAGCCAGGCCAGCAGGTGCGACTTGCCGGCCCCGGGCGGCCCCGACACCCGGCACAGCCGCGGTGCCCGCGGGTCGTCCAGCCAGCCGAGCAGTGCCAGTCCGGCCGGCTTGCGCCCCGCCCCCAGCGGCGGCATCCGTCGCCCGTCCCGCGCCATTCCCCTGCTTCCCTCTCCGCGATCCCACCGGGTCCGGGCCCGACCGGGCCCGGACCTGTCCGGCCGAGCCCCGCCGGGACTCGGCCCTGTATGGACTCAGCCCTGCCGCTCGGCCAGGCTGATCATCAACGCCTTGATCCCGCTCTCGCGGGACGTGGCCGTCTCCCCGTAGTCGAAGCTGTGCGTGAACTCCGCCTGCGGGAACTCCTGCGCCATCCAGAGCGCGCAGTAGTGCCCGGGCATCATGCAGGGCTCCAGCTCACAGTGGACCCGGACCACCTGCTCGGCCCCGACGCCCTCCGCCCGGAGGCGGTGCCACAGCGCCTCCTCGGGGTGCAGCGGCCCGGGGCCGCCCACCTGGGTGACGATCCGCGTCCCGCCCTGCCCGTCGGCCACCTCGAAGGCCGCCGACGAGTCGACGTTCAGCGGGCGCCGCAGATCGTCCAGGACCCGCGGCCACCAGCCCTCGCGGTCGTCGAGTGCGCGTGGGTCGGCGGCCAGCAGGCCCTGGCGCAGCTCCCGGTAGGCCGTGAAGGCCTCCTCCGGCCGGTCCACCGCGGTGACCGCGGGCAGCAGCCGGTCGAGCAGCAGCAATCCGGCCGCGAAGGCCGCCGTGTCGGAGCTCACCGGCAGGTCGACCGGCTCGGCGCCCGGCAGCACCGCCCGGACCGACCGGTCCGGCGCGAAGTAGAGCTCCGCCCCGCCGTCCGTGCCGATCCGCAGCTGGGCCGCGAGCGGTCCCGCGTCCAGCCCGGAGCCGGCCGCGTACTCGCCCAGCGACAGCGGATCGGCCTCCTCCGCGGAGCGGAAGTACGGCCCCACCTGCAGCGGCAGCCCCGGGTGCCGCAGCGGCCCCGCGGGCGCGACCGGCAGCGCGCGCAGCCCCCGCGGGCCGAAGTGCGCCAGCAGTGCCGCCGTCAGCTCGTCGTCCTTGTCCGCGTTCACGTCCGCGTTCACCTCCGAACCCGCCCTCTCACAGCATGGGGTAGGAGTCGAGGAACGCCGTCCAGAACTCGCTCCGGAAGGGCAGCGGGTCCCAGCGCTCCATGCCCTCGCGGACGATCTCCTCCACCTCGGCCCAGTCGTACGGGTTCGGGCGCTCGTCCGGCCCCGGCCGCTCCACCTCGAACTTGTAGACCAGGTAGCCGAGCGAGGAGACATCCCCGTGGACCAGCTCGTACTCGGCCTCGGCGTCCGGGTCGGAGACCCAGATCGTGCCGTCGCCGAGGTGCACGAGGACGACCGCCTGGTAGAGCATCCCCAGCGGCTGCAGCCTGCCGTGCGGGGTGTCGACGGGCTCGGGGTCCGGCCAGGTCGCGAAGGCCTTCGCCGGGCTCGCCGGATCCCGGTCCGCGAACTCCTCCAGGATCCGGAAGAGCCCGTTGGAGCACGGGATCCCGACCTCCGTCACGAAGCGCGCGCCGTCGCCGTCCGGCCAGATCCGGGCCGCGGCGTCGGGGCGGAACCTCAGCAGGTCGCCGGGTTCGGCCCGTTCAACGAGCACGGGCCAGTCAATCCCTACCAGCACCTGTCATCCATCCTTCGAGCTCGCCCGTCACATACCCTTGTGCTTCTTCTTCGCGGCCTGCTTGGCCTCGTGGGCCGCCTTGTCCTGCTGGCCCTGTGCGTCGAAGTCCGTCGGCCCCATCGTGCCACCATGCTGGCCGGCGGCGTGGTCCTTCTCCAGCTGGTCCAGATAGGCCCGGTGGCCCCAGTCGCGGTCCGCCGTCTTGACCTTGCTGTCGTAGTCGACGCCGTAGGTGACGTTCAGGTCGGGATTGGCCGGCTCGAAGTGCCGGCCGAGCCAGCGCTCGCAGTTCGGGCCCGCCTGGCAGGGCGCCCGCTCGGTGTAGAGGTCGCTGACGTTGCCTTCCTTGCCCCCCAGCAACGGCTTGCCGATCGAGCGCTCCGAGTGGCTCCGGACGTAGTCGCTCCGGCCGACGAGGATGAACTCGCCGTTCTCGTCCCGGTACCTGAGCGAGGCGTAGTTCTTGCCGCCGTAGTCGCCCTGGGCGCGCCGGGCCTCCTCCACCGCCCGGGACAGCGGGGACGGCTCCTTGATCTTGCTGCTGCCGACCTTCTCGTTCTTCTTCTGCTTGCCGTCCTCGTCCTTGTCCGTCTTCTTGTACTGCCGCGCGTGGTACTTGTCCTTCAGGTCCTTCGGGTCCGCGTCCTTGACCTTGTCGGAGTCGCCGTCCAGCAGGGTCTTGAGGGACTTGTCGCTCCCGTCCAGGTCGACCAGCTTGCCGTCCTTGATCTCCTGGACCCGGCCGTCGTCGTGGATGAAGTACTTCCGCGGCGCGGGCTTCGAACCGTCGCCACCGCCGCCGGTACCCGCGTGCGGCGGCGGGGCGCCGCCGTCCTTGCCCTTGCCGGTGAGGTCCTTGGCGTGGTGCGCGTCGTTGCTGCTGTGGTGCTTGGCGGCCTTGTTGAGGTTGTCGCCCGCCTGCTTGTACATCTTCTTGGCGGCCTTGCCCATGTCGTCGGCGAGGGCCTTGCCGAGCTTCTGGGCCCCGTGCTGGAGGGCCTTGACGATCGGGTCGCTCATTCGAAGCTCATCCCTGCGACGCGGGCGCGGAAGACCTGCGCGTGTTGGGCCACCTTCTCCGCCTGCTCGTGCAGCGCCCGGGCGTGCGTCTCCACGGCCGCGGGGTTGATCTTGAATCCGGTGCCGGCCGAACCGCCGCCGCCGTTCAGCGCCGCCTCCGCGGCCTCGAACACCAGGCCGGCGACCGCCTCCGAGACGACCTCCACCAGCGGGGTGATGGCGGCCTCGACCACCTGGCCGACGACGTAGTCCTCCAACTGGTGCGCCAGATAGGACATCAGCTTGCGCGCGGCCTGCTGGGCGGCGACCGCCCCGACCTCCGCGATTCCCGCGGTCGCCACGGCGGCGGCCTGGGCGGCGACGAAGGTGGCGGCCAGCACGATGAGCTCGCCGAGCGCCTCCAGCTTCATCCCGACGATCACGTCGGCGGCGGTGTCCAGGGCCTTCGACACCACGTGGGCCGCCTGGACAACCTCGTTGAAGTGCTTGTCGGACATCAGCGCCCACTTGGCGACCAACGCCTCGTAGGACGCGCCCTCGTAGGCCCCGCCGAGCTGATGGACCGTCGCGGTCGAGTCCGCGTGCAGCTCTTCGAGGCCCTGCGCGAACTCCTTCACGTGCTCGCCGAATTCGCGGACCTTGTCCTCGTTGATCGACGGCCAGCGAATGCCGATGAACTCAAGGAGCGTCACCACTTCGCCCGGCAGCTCGATGGCCATGGACAAACCCCCCCGTGCACAACAATCCCCCGAAATGATCAAAAGTCTATACATCTCCTCGGCGGCCACCGGCACGGGAGCCGTGCCGATTCTGTGGCGATCCGGCGCGATCCGGCCGGATCCGCGCCCGTCCGCGCCGATCCGTGCCGAATCCGCACCGATCCGCGCCGGACGGAAGCCCCCGGCGCCACCGGCCGTGCCCTCCATGACTCCCGGTGCGATGCTGGTCGTGGGACCCGATCCACGCGGGCCCCGGCGCCGCGCCACCCCTCAGTAGAAGGGCCGACCAGAAATGACCGACGTCGCCGCCGAACAGGCCGAGCAGGCCGACACCGGCTTCGCCCGCCTCGCCATGGTCACCATCGACTGCGCCGACCCGGTCGCGCTGGCCGCGTTCTACGGCGAGCTGCTCGGGTGGGAGACCAGGCACGTGGACGAGCACTTCGCCATCCTCGACAACCCGGAGGGCGGCAGCCCGCTCGGCTTCGGGCGGGTCAACGGCTACCGGCCCGAGCCGTGGACCGAGCCGGACGGCGGCAAGCACTTCCACCTGGACTTCTACGTCGACGACCTGGAGGAGGCCACCGCCAAGGCGCTCGCGCTCGGCGCCACCGAGCCGCAGTACCAGCACGGCCGCACACTCAAGGTGCTGATCGACCCGGCCGGCCACCCGTTCGGTCTAGCTCCCTTGGAGTGATCCACAAACGCCCGCACCGCAGCGGGCACGCCGTGCGCAGGCGGCGTCAGGGGTTGGTGCCAAGATCTTGCCGATCACGTGAAGACCTACCCTGACCTGCGGTTTCACCAAACGCGCGAACCTTGAGCGCGCCGCCGCCAGTGGTTACTGTCCCGGTTGTCAGGGGCACCACACATCAGGGGCTCCCCTGGGCGGCCCCCCCCCTGCGCGCCCCTTCCGCGCGCGCTCCCGCACGCCCGGCCACCTCCGGCCGCCGCTCCCGCCCGAACCCCTGGCGCCACTCCTTCCCCGAACCCGTCAGGAGCTTCCTCGTGGGTGAGATCCATCATGCGGACCACGGCTGGGTGACACCCGCTGTCTCGTACTTCGTCGCCTGTCTGGGTGCCTTCGTCGCCCTGCGCGCCACCCGCTGGGCGCTGGTCTCCCGGGGGCGCACCCGGGTCTACTGGCTGCTCTTCGCGTCGACCTCGCTCGGCGCGGGCATCTGGTCGATGCACTTCATCGCCATGCTCGGCTTCTCCGTCACCGGCCTCGAAATCGGCTACCGCCCGGCGCTGACGATGGTCAGCCTGCTGGTGGCGATCCTCTTCGTCGGCCTCGGCATGTTCGCCGTCGGTTACAGCCGGCACCGCGTCCCCGCACTGCTCGCGGCCGGGCTGACCACCGGGCTCGGGGTGGCTGCGATGCACTACCTCGGTATGGCCGCGATGGTCCTGCCCGGCCACGTCGGCTACGACCACGTCACGGTGGGGGTCTCGGTCGGCATCGCGGTGTTCGCCGCGACGGCCGCGCTCTGGGCCGCGCTGAACATCCGGGGCACGCTCGCGGTCATGGCCGCGGCCCCGGTCATGGGCGTCGCGGTGTGCGCGATGCACTACACCGGGATGGCCGCCGTCTCCGTCCGGCTGGACTACGCGCAGAACACCCAGGGCGGGGTGATGGCCCTGCAGTTCATCTTCCCGCTGGTGGTCGGGCTGGGCTGCTACATCTTCTTCGGCTCGCTGGCCTTCGCGGTCTCGCCGAGCCGCAGCACGCTCAACGCGCAGCCGGTCCTGGTGGGCCGGGCGGCCCCGCTGGCCCGGTCCGGACGCTGAGGAGCACGGCCGGAGGGCCCCGCCGACGGTTCGTGGCGGGGCCCTCCGGCCGTGCTCCGGGCAGGTCCGGGCCGTCCCGGGCCGTTCCGGGCTATTCGGGGCGGCCGAGCAGTCCGGTCAGGTGCTCCGGCGTGGCCTCCGGGCACACCTTGTGGACGAAGGCGCGCCGCAGCCGGTGGTACGGCTCGCCGTCCCGGTAGAAGTTGCGGTGCATCCGCCGCAGCTCCTCGGCCCGGTGGTCGGCCAGCGGCCGGACGTCCTCGTCCGCGGCCAGCCGGCGCTTCTTCTCCACCAACCGCCCGGTCAGCTCCGGCGATCCGGCCAGCCGGGCCGCCTCCCGGGTCACCCAGCGGCGGAACTCCGCCGCGTCGCCGACCCGGGTGCGGTCCACCAGGCCCAGCCGCTCCGCCCGGGCCGCACCCACCGGCAGGGCCTCCGAGGTCAGCCGCTCGGCCTGCTCGGCGCCGACCCGGCGGGGCAGGGTGTACGTCCAGTACTCCGAGCCGTAAAGGCCCATCAGCCGGTAGTGCGGGTTGAGCACGGCGGACTCCCGGCACCAGACCTCGTCGGCGGCGAGGGCGAGCATCAGCCCGCCCGCGGCGGCGTTCCCGGCCAGCGCCGCGACGGTGACCTTGTCGGTGGTGGTGAGGACCGCCTCGACCAGGTCGTCCATCGCGTTGATGTTCTCCCAGGACTCCAGCGCCGGGAAGGACGCGCCCTCGATGACGTTGAGGTGGATGCCGTTGGAGAAGAAGTCACGGGCCGCGCCGAGCACCAGCACCGAGGTCGGCCGGCCGGCCGCCTCCTGATAGGCCGCCAGCAGGCGGCGGCACTGATCGGTGCTCATCGCCCCGCCTGCGAAGGCGAATTCGAGGAAGCCGACACCGTCCCGCTCGCGGTAGCGCAGCTCCGACCAGGTCTCCCGGTCCGCCGCCGAAGCCGGGCTCACCGGCACCTCGCGGACCCGGTAGAGGTGGTCGGCGAGCACCGTCGCGGCCGGCTGCTTGAAGGTGGCCGGACCACCGGGCGTCCGCCGCGGGCGCAGCTGCGGGATCCAGACCGCGCCGTCCACGGTGGCCCGGCAGATCGCGCCGTCCCGGGTGGCGATCACCGCGCCCGGCACCGGGCCGCGCAGCTCGTCCTCCGGGTGGCCACCGTGCAGGAAGTACTCGCGCCCGAACAGCTCGTCCAGCACGCCCGGCTGCGAGTCGGCCGCGCGGAGCCTGCGCAGCACGGTCGCGGTGTCGTCGGCCGCCCAGTCGATCCGGCGGTCCTCCTGGCGCAGCGGCGGGCGCAGCCGGCCGCGGACGTCCGGCCGGTCGTAGTCCAGCGGTTCGGGCGTGAAGAGGCCGCCGCGGAACCGCTCGACCGCCTGCAGCACGGCCTTGACGGCGGCGTCGGCGAGCTCGTTCCGGTACAGCTCGCTCTTGCCGCAGGCCGGCACCGGGAACTCGGCCGAGGCCCAGATGTCCCCGGCGTCCATCTCGGCGACCGCCTGGAGGACGGTCACGCTCCAGCGCTCGGCCCCCTCGGTGATCGCCCAGTCGAGCGAGGAGGGGCCGCGGTCGCCCTTCGGCCCCGGGTGGACGATCAGGACGGTCCGGGTGGACCAGACGTCCTCCGGGATCGCCGTGGTGAGCATCGGGCAGATGATCAGCTCGGGGTCGGTGCGGGCCACCGCGGCCCGCACCTGCTCGTCGCCGAGCGCGAGTTGCACGGCCACCTCGTGGCCGCGTTCACGCAGTTCGGTGTGGACGCGCTGGGTCAGGCTGTTGAACGCGCTGGCGATCAGAAGTACGCGCAAGGGGGCCTCCGGGCGATGACGGGCGTCGTGCGCGGAGGCGATGAAACCAGGGCATGGACACGTAACGATTACGGGCGGCGCTCCCCCGCGCGACCCTCACCCACCTCGCACACCTGTGCACCCGGCACCGCGCACGCTTCGCCCGATCTCCCCAGAACCTCCCGACCCGCCCGGTGACGCGCAGCGCCGCCCGGACGCTGCGGTGCCGCAGCGTCCGGGCGGAGCCGTAGTGCCGGCGCCGTAGTACCGGCGCGGCTCAGCGCGGGAACGCGCGCCGGGCCCGCCAGGTGGTGTGCTCGCGCGAGACCGCGTCCTCCGCCTCGGCGGCCAGCCGGCCCCACCGCTGCTCGGCGTCCGGAGCCTTGAGGTCCAGGTCGGAGAGCTGGTTGCCGACGTTCTCCAGCTCGCGCGCGGCCAGTTGGTACGCGGCGGCGAGCGGGCGCAGCTGCTTGAGCTGGGTCCAGGCGATCACCGCGGCGGCCGCCGCCGAGCTCGCGCCGAAGATGTGCACCGGCAGCGCCCCGACCGCCTGCGCGATCGCTGCCGCCGCACCGATGATGATCAGCGCCGCGACGCCCAGCCCCCAGGACACCGCCTGCGTCTCGCAGGCCTCGGCCCGCGCGCGGTACCACGTCCGCTGCCCCTCCACCCGAGTGCGCAGGTAGAGCGTGCGGCGCTCGGTCAGGCTGCCGGCCCGGGCCCGGCGCATCTCCGCGGTGATCTCCGGGACGGTGCCGGGCGGCACGATCTCCGGGTCCTCGAAGGCGCGCAGCACGTCCTCCAGCTGGAGCAGGTAGCCGCGGTCCACCTCGGCCGACTCCGCCCCGCCGTCGAACGGGCGGGCGCGCACGGCGTACTTCCAGGCCAGCGTCTTGACCGACTCGGCCGCCGCCCGGGCCTCGTACCAGCGCCCCTGCGGGTTGCTGCGCCGCAGCCGGGACCAGAAGTAGCCGGCGACCAGGAACGCCACCACCGAGAAGAGCGGCGTGATGTCGCTGTCGCCGCGGTGCTCGGGCCCGGGCAGCGAGCCCACCACCGCCGCGATCACCAGCATCGAGATCAGGCCCCGGTACCAGCGCAGCGTCTCGCGCTGCCCGTCCAGCGAGGCCTTGTCCGCCGTCCAGAACAGCTCCGGCAGCAGCTTCGCCTCGACCCCTCCGGGCGGATCCTGTTGCACCATCGGTAGAGCCCCCTCCCCGTGTCCGGCCCAGGCAGTATGCCCACCACCGACTGGGCTACACAGTCCCCTTCCTGCCACCCGCCGACGGCAGATGATTGCCCGTCAGCCAAGTAACCGCTATAAACGGTTACATGACCATCCCCGCGACCACCCCCGTGCACTGGAAAGTCGTCGTCGACTGCGCCGACCCGCACCGCCAGGCCGCCTTCTGGGCCGCGGCGCTCGGCTACACCGTCGAGGACCACAGCGTCCTCATCGGGCAGCTGCTCACCGCCGGCCGGATCACCCCCGGCCTCCTCACCGAGGTCGACGGCCGCCGGGCCTGGCGCACCCTGGCCGCCGTCCGCCACCCCGAGGACCCGCACGACCCCACCTCCGGCACCGGGCTCGGCCGCCGCCTGCTCTTCCAGCAGGTCCCCGAGCCGAAGACGGTCAAGAACCGCCTTCACCTCGACCTCCACCCCGGTCCCGACGCCCGCGACGCCACCGTGGCCCGCCTCGGCGGGCTCGGCGCCACCGTCCTGCGCCACGTCCAGGAGCCGGGCACCGACCACGTCGTCATGGCCGACCCCGAGGGCAACGAGTTCTGCGTGCAGTGAGAACGCGCCGCCCGGGTACGGCGGCGGCCCCGCACTCCGGGGAGTGCGGGGCCGCGGACGTGCCTGGCGGTCGGCGTCAGAGCAGGCCGAGGGCGGGCATCAGGTAGTAGAAGGCGAAGACCGCGGACACCGCGTACATCGCGGCCGGCACCTCGCGGCCGCGGCCGGCGGCGAGGCGCAGGACGCAGAAGGTGATGAAGCCGAAGCCGATGCCGTTGGTGATGGAGTAGGTGAACGGCATCATCACCATGGTCAGGAAGGCCGGGATCGCGATCGTGTGGTCGGCCCAGTCGATCTCCTTGACCGAGTTGGCCAGGATCAGGAAGCCGACGGCCACCAGGGCGGGGGTGGCTGCCTGGGCGGGGACCATGCCCGCGAGCGGGGCGAAGAAGAGAGCCACCACGAAGAGCAGGCCGGTGACGATCGAGGCGAAGCCGGTCCGGGCGCCCTCGCCGACGCCCGCGGTGGACTCGACGTAGCAGGTGTTGGCGGAGCAGGAGGTGGCGCCGCCGGCCGCGGTGGCGATGCCGTCGACCATCAGGATCCGGTTGATGCCGGGCAGGTCGCCCTTCCCGTCCAGCAGGTGGGCCTCGTCGGCGACGCCGAGGATGGTGCCCATCGCGTCGAAGAAGCAGGACATCAGGACGGTGAAGACGAAGAGGGCGCCGGTGAGCGCGCCGACCTTCTCGAAGCCGCCGAACAGGCTGACGTGGCCGACCAGGCCGAAGTCCGGGGCGGCGACCGGGTTGCCGGGCCAGGCCGGGACGGTCAGGCCCCAGCCGGCGTCGGGGACGCCGGCGAGCTTGTCGATCACCACGGCGACGACGGTCGTCACGGCGATGGAGACCAGGATCGCGCCGGGCACCTTGCGGATGATCAGCACCAGGGTGAGCAGCAGGCCGAGCACGAAGACCAGCACCGGCCAGCCGAGCAGGTGGCCGTTGCCGCCGAGCTGGAGCGGGACGGTGGTGTGGGCGACGTCCGGGATGCGGCTGACGAAGCCGGCGTCGACCAGGCCGACCAGGCCGATGAAGAGGCCGATGCCGATCGCGATCGCCTTGCGCAGGCCGAGCGGGACGGCGTTCATGACCCGCTCGCGCAGGCCGGTGGCGACCAGGAGCATGATCGCGAAGCCCGCCAGCACCACCATGCCCATGGCGTCCGGCCAGGTCATCTTGGGGGCGAGCTG
Source organism: Kitasatospora sp. NPDC090091 (assembly GCF_044747365.1). Classification (NCBI taxonomy): domain Bacteria; kingdom Bacillati; phylum Actinomycetota; class Actinomycetes; order Kitasatosporales; family Streptomycetaceae; genus Kitasatospora; species Kitasatospora sp. NPDC090091. Next base: position 117,391 of record NZ_JBIVDY010000008.1, on the reverse strand, counting down.
GAGGGCGACGATGGTGTTGACGCCGAGGCCGGCGGCCAGGCCGATCGGGACGTTGCCGATCACGCCCATCAGCAGGGTGGTGAGCCCGGCGGTGAGGGCGGTCGCGGTGACCAGCTGGGCGTTGTCCAGGTGGGCCCCGGTCATGTCCGTGGCGTTGGCCAGGATGATCGGATTGAGCACCAGGATGTACGCCATGGTGAAGAAGGTGGCGATGCCGCCGCGGACCTCGCGCGGGAGGGTGGAGCCGCGCTCGGAGATCCGGAAGTAGCGGTCCAGGGCGCCGGCGGGGGGCTTCGGCGCCGTGGCGACGGGCTCGGGCGACTCGGTGGTCGGCTGGGCCACAGGCATGCGTGCGTCCTCTGGTGGGGGCTGAGGAGAGGGTCCACGCCCGGGGCGACGATGGCCGGGCGGGCCGGGCGGCGCGGCGTCGGCCCAGGCGTCCTGGGCATGGCGCAGCCAACCGGAAGGCCCCAGTATGGGTTCCCCGATCGCACACGCGCTATCTTCGCGCGTAGAACGATCGACGCGACGAGCGGCCCGGTCAGGAGCGGCCGCAAGTCGGACGAGCGGCCGTCTCCCCGTACTCTAGAGCCCATGCCGAAGACCCCACTGCACCCCTCGCCCCCGCCGCTGGAGGCCAACGACGTCGCCATCGTCGGCGGCGGCACGGTGCTGTGGTTCGTCGCCTTCCTGGCCCTGCTCCCCTTCCGGGGGACGCTCGCCGACCACGGCCACGGGAACTGGCCGTGGATCTGCCTGGCCGGGGCCGGCCTCGGCCTGATCGGCCTCTGGTACTGCCGCAGCCGCCGGGACGCGATCGCCCGCAGCCGCGCCGCCGAGGCCGCGGCGGCCGAGCGGACGGCCGGCGAGCGCTCGACCGGCGACAACGGCGCGGACCCGGCCACCCGGTCGGACTGAATAGTCCTTTAGTAGCACGCATCGGACATAAGGCACCCGTAGAGTCGGTGCCATGACGCAGCCTGCCCAGCAACCGGACCAGGCGCCCGGCGACGGTCACGACGGCGCCCACCCGCTCGGCCTGCTGCCCGGGCGGCGCGGCGGCCTCACCGCCGCGGAGGTCGCCGAGCGGGTCGCCCGGGGAGACGTCAACGACGTCCCGGTGCGGTCCAGCCGCTCCACCCGGGAGATCGTCCGGGCCAACGTCTTCACCCGCTTCAACGCGATCATCGGCGTGATGTTCGGGATCATCCTGGTCGTCGGACCGATCCAGGACGGCCTGTTCGGCCTGGTCATCGTCGCCAACACGGCGATCGGCATCGTCCAGGAGCTGCGCGCCAAGAAGACCCTGGACAGCCTGGCGCTGATCGGCGAGGCCAAACCCCAGGTCCGCCGGGACGGCACCGTCCAGCAGATCGCCACCGGCGAGATCGTCCTCGACGACACCGTGCTGCTCGGCATCGGCGACAAGGTGATCGTCGACGGCGAGGTGACCGAGGCCGACGGGCTGGAGATCGACGAGTCGCTGCTCACCGGCGAGCCCGACCCCGTCCTCAAGCAGCCCGGCGCCCAGGTGATGTCCGGCAGCTTCGTGGTGGCCGGCGCGGGCGCGTTCACCGCCACCAAGGTCGGCCGCGAGGCCTACGCGGCCCAGCTCGCCGAGGAGGCCAGCAGGTTCACCCTGGTCAGGTCCGAGCTGCGCAGCGGCATCGACAGCATCCTGCGGTTCATCACCTGGCTGCTGGTGCCCACCGCCGTCGGACTGGTGATCAGCCAGCTCGCGGTGGAGGGGCGGGACTGGAAGGAGGCCGTCCGCCGGATGGTGGCCGGCATCGTGCCGATGGTCCCCGAGGGCCTGGTGCTGCTGACCTCCGTCGCCTTCGCGATCGGCGTGATCCGGCTCGGCCGCAAGCAGTGCCTGGTGCAGGAGCTGCCCGCGATCGAGGGGCTGGCCCGGGTGGACACCGTCTGCCTGGACAAGACCGGCACCCTCACCGAGGGCGGCATGGACGTGGTCGAGCTGCGCACCCTGGCCGGGGCCGACGGCCACCCGCGTCCGGACGCCCCGCCGGCCCGGCCCGTGCTCGCCGACCCGGAGGTCATCAAGCAGGCGCTCGGCGTGATGGCCGGCGCGGACGCCCGGCCCAACCCCTCGATGCAGGCGGTGATCGAGGCCTACGGGCGCAACGACGGCAACGGCGACGGCGCGAGCGGCGGCTGGCGGGTGATCGAGGCGATGCCGTTCTCCTCCGCCCGCAAGTGGAGCGGGGTGCAGCTGCTGGAGCCGCAGGGCGGCGAGGCCAGCTGGCTGCTCGGCGCGCCGGACGTGCTGCTGCCCGCCGGGCACCCGGCGCTCGCCGACGTGGACGAGCTCGGCACCAAGGGCCTGCGGGTGCTGCTGCTGGGCCGCACCCCGGTGCCGCTCGACGCCCCGGACCCGGCCACCGACCTGCAGCCGCTCGCCCTGGTCGTGCTCCAGCAGCGGCTGCGCGAGGACGCCGCCGACACCCTGCGCTACTTCGAGGGGCAGCGCGTCCAGGCCAAGGTGATCTCCGGCGACGCGGCCGTCTCGGTCGGCGCCGTCGCCGCGCACCTCGGCCTGCCCGGCGCCGACCGGCCGCTGGACGCCCGCAGCCTGTCCGCCGAGCCGGCGGAGTTCGCCGACGCCGCCGAGCGGACCGCCGTCTTCGGCCGGGTCACCCCGCAGCAGAAGCGGGAGCTGGTCGGCGCGCTGCAGTCGCGCGGGCACACCGTGGCGATGACCGGTGACGGCGTCAACGACGTGCTGGCGCTCAAGGACGCCGACATCGGCGTGGCGATGGGCACCGGCAGCGACGCCACCAAGGCCGTCGCGCAGATCGTGCTGCTGAACGACTCCTTCGCCACCCTCCCCTCGGTGGTCGCCGAGGGCCGCCGGGTGATCGGCAACATCGAGCGGGTGGCCGGGCTCTTCCTGGTGAAGACGGTCTACTCGGTGCTGCTCGCACTGCTGGTGATCTTCACGCACTCGCCGTACCCGTTCCTGCCCCGGCACTCCACGGTGCTCTCCACCCTCACCATCGGCGTGCCGGCCTTCTTCCTCGCCCTGGCGCCCAACAACGAGCGGGCCCGCACCGGCTTCGTCCGCCGGGTGCTGCGGCTGGCCGTCCCCGGCGGCATCATCGCCGGGACGGCCACCTTCACCGCGTACGCGCTGGCCCGGGCCAACCACACGACCGACCTGGAGGCCGACACCAGCGTGGCCACCCTGACGCTGTTCATCGTGGCGATCTGGGTGCTGGCGATCGTGGCCCGGCCCTACAACTGGTGGCGGCTGCTGCTGATCGGGACGATGTGCGGGGCGTTCGCACTGGTGCTGACGGTGCCCTGGCTGTCGGACTTCTTCGAGCTCTCGCTCGCCGGCATCCGCGACCCGTGGATGGGCGTCGCCATCGCGCTGGTCGCCGGGGTGCTGCTGGAGGTGGTCTGGCGGGTCATGCGCCGCGCCTCGGACTGAGCCCGTACGGCAGGGTGCACCCGCTCCCGTGATGGAGCGGGCGCACCCGGCCGGCCGGGGCGGCGGACCGGCCGCCGGAGGTCAGCCCTCGAAGTCGCGGGCGGCGGAGAGCTCGTAGGCGCGGTCCGGCTCGGTGAGCGCGGCCAGCACCTCGAACCGGCGGTGCCACTGGCCGACCGACCAGGCCAGCCCGGCCGCCAGCCCCTCCGGCGTGGCGGCGTGCAGCAGCCCGGGCACCGGCGACAGCTCGAACTCGTCGTCCTCGTCGGCCTCCTCGGCCGCGTCCGGGTCGTACGGCGCCTCCGGGGTGTCCGCCGCGGCGTCCCAACGCCAGTCCACCGCGGCCTCGTTGCCGTCCGGGCCGACCACCAGCAGCTCCTCGTGCTCCTCGTAGGCCACCGGGCAGCCGGGCAGCAGCTCCCGCACCACGGCGGGGACCCGGTGCAGCCGGCCCTCGGAGAGCACCCGGCCACCGGCCACCTCGCTGGCCAGCGAGACGTGCAGCCGCTCGGCGAGGTCGGCCGCCAGCGCCGGGGCGACCGGCAGCAGCGGGTACGGGTGCAGCAGCTGGACGAGGTCCGGCGCGTCGGCGACGACCGCCTCGGTGGCGTCCACGATCACCGTGTGCGCCGGGCGGCGGCCGGCCTCCGGGTCCAGCGGCGGCAGCGCCCGCACCACGTCCAGCGGCTCGATCCGCTCGGCCTCGACCCGGGCCAGTGCGCTGTGGATGCCGTGCAGTTGGCGGTGGCCGATCTCGGAGGCCGGGTCGGTGAGCCGGTCCAGCACCTCGTCCGGGCCGTGCGGCTCGGCGAGCAGCGCGGTCAGCGTGGTGCGCACCCCGAGCGCGTGCAGGAACTGCTCGTCCAGCGTGGTCCGGGCCTCGTCGTAGAGGCCGCGCAGCAGCGGGTCGGCACCGGCCGCGCGCAGGCCGGCCGGCTCGCGGCCGTCCAGCACAGGGTGGTCACGCAGCCACCAGGCGGTGTACGGCGGCAGGTCGGCGTAGGAGCCGTCCGGCAACAGGGTGCGGACGGGGTTGACCACGGCGTCCCGGTACGGCGGGCGGGCCAGCGCGGCCAGCGCCTCGGGCCAGGCGTCGTCGTCCACCAGGTCGAGGTCGCGCACGGCCAGCAGCTCGGCGGCGACGGGCGGCACGCTCATCGGATCGCCGTCGTCGGCGTGCAGGGCCTCCAGGGCGTCCTCGGCCCACTCGGCGAGGCCGTCCGGTGCCTCGTCCAGCAGCCCGGTCGGGTGGCCGCCGGCCGCACGGTCGGCGGGGGCGGTCGGGTCGAGCCGCTCCAGGTCGTCCGGGTCGAGCACCACGTCCTCGGCGCGGACCAGCACGAACTCGGCCGGCACGCCCGCGGCGGCCAGCACCTCGGGGCCCCAGCGCTCCATCAGCTCGTCGTCCACCCAGCCCGCGTCGTCCTCCCGGGCGACGGCGGCGAGCGGGCTGCCGGGCAGGATCAGCTCGCCCGCGCGGGCCGGCTCGCCCTCGTCGTCCAGCAGCGCCAGCCGGGCCAGCCAGGGGTGCTCGCCGACCGCCGGGGCGGCCGCCCTGACCAGGGCGAGCACCGAGTCGGCGAGGTCCGCGGCGGCGTCCAGGTCCTCCTCGGCCAGCTCGTAGGAACGGGCGACGGCGGCCCGCACCTCGGGCGTGTCCAGCACCCCGGCCGGGGTGGCGGTGCCGGCGCCGAGCTTGGCCAGCAGCGGGTGCGCGGCCTCCGGGTGGGCGAGGCGCAGGTCGAGCAGGGCGAGTGCGCCGGCCAGCGCCTCGGGGTAGCCGGGGTAGGCCGCCCAGTCGGCGGCGTCGGAGGGCAGCAGGACCCGGCGCGGGCCGGTGACGGTACGGCCGTCGGCCAGCGGGACGGGCAGCGCGCCGAGCGCCTCCGGGTCGGCCGCGCCGAGCGCCGCGTAGAGGTTGCGCCACCAGGCCGGCTCGCGGTCCAGCCCGCCGAGCTGGTCGACCACCTCGGCCAGCGGCACCCGGCGCACCTTCAGCACCCGTAGCTCGGTCCGGCGCTCCAGGCCGGCCGGCAGCAGCCCGGGGAAGATCGGCGCCAGCGCCTCGACCACCGACTCGTCCGCGCCCTCCAGCAGCGTGGCGTCCCGGGGCCGCAGCGCCGGCGTGCCCTCCTCGACCGGCGCCGGGTGCGGCAGGAACGGCGTGCCCGGCAGCCGGGAGAGGATCGCGGCGCGCAGCGCGTTGTCCAGCGCGCCCTCGCCGAGCGGACCGGGGACCAGGCCGAGCGAGCCGAGGTCGCCGCCGCGGGAGCGCAGCAGGTCGGCGTAGGCCTCGGCGGCGCGCTCGGTGAGGAAGTCGGCCAGCGGGCCCGGTGCGACGTGCCGGCGGGTGGAGTCCAGCGGGTAGGAGGCGATCAGCAGCGCGGGCAGGCCGAGCGGCTCGTCGCTGGGCGTGGGGGCGTGCAGCACCGGCGCGATGCCGGGCGCCTGTGGGGCGCCGTCCGGGCCGACCGGGACGGCCCAGGTCACCGTCCAGTACGGGCGGGCGCGCTCCTCGGTGGGCCGGTCGGTGAGCAGCGCGGCGTCCAGGGTGCCGGAGGCACCGGCGGTCTGCCAGACCGTCCGGCGCAGCCGCCCGCCCGCGTCGTCGGTGACGGTGATCGCAGTGACACCGTCCGGCCGCGGCGCGGCGGCCGACCGGGTGAGCGTGCGGGTGCCCTCCGGGGTCTCCACCACGACCTCCGCCAGGCCGGGCAGGGTCAGCAGCAGTGCGTCGTCGACACCGGCCAGCAGCCGACGGGTGAGGTCCTCGGCGGCGGCGTCCCGCAGCGGCAGCACGACCACGGTGTCGTAGCCGTCGGGGGCGGGACCCTCGGCGGCGAACGGCAGCCGCAGCAGCGGCACGTGGCCGTCCCGGCGGCGCAGCTCGTCGGCGAGCGCGGGCTGCGCCTCGGCCAGCGAGCGGGCCTCGCCGAGCGACCAGCGCACGCCGCCGGCCGCGCCGAGCACGGCGGGCTCGTCGGTGACCGCGAGGACGGCGGCGAAGCCGACGCCGAACCGGCCCACGGTGGGCCGGCCGTCGGCCGCGTCCCGCTTGGAGGAGGCGCGCAGCGTGGAGAGCGATTCGACGGCGGCCGCGTCCAGCGGTGCGCCGGTGTTGGCGGCGGCCAGGACGCCGTCCGCCAGGGTGAGCCGGAGCCGGCCGGGGGCGCCGCCCGCGCGGACCGCCGCGTCGGCCGCGTTCTGCGCCAACTCGACCACCAGGCGGTCCCGGTAGCCGCCGAGGGCGAGCTCCTCCTCGGCGTTGGCGTCCTCCCGGAACCGGGCCGGGGAGGCGGCCCAGGCGTCCAGCACCCGGCGGCGCAGCGCGGCGCTGCCGAAGGGGTCCGCGCGGTGCTCGTCCGTTCCGCTGCCGATGATCCGAGGTTCCACTGGACCTGCCGCCTTCCGCCGCCCTGTACTTCGTACGGGGGGCATTCTCCCCCGGCCGGGCACCCCCGGCGGACCGGGGTGGGCCGCGCCGCCCCCGGGAACGGCCGCGGCCCGCCCACCTGTGCAGGTGGGCGGGCCGCGAGTGCGTCCGGACCGGCCGGAATCGGTCCGCCGGGACCGATCCGCCGTGGTCGGCCGACCGGGGCGGTCGGCCGGGAGCACGGGATCAGGAGTGGCCGAGCTCCTCGGCGGGGGCGTCGGGCTCGACCGAGCCCGTGGTGCGGTCGGGGTGCAGCTGCATCGGCTCGACCACCAGCTCGTCCAGGATCAGCTCGGACGGTGCCGGCGGGGCCGGGATCACGGCCGCCTCGGAGTGGCCGCCGCAGCCGTAGGCGAAGGAGACGATCTGGCCGTCGGCCGGGCCGAACTCGTTGCCGCAGACGCCGAAGGCCTGGCCGAGCGAGCCGCCGATCGGGATCAGGAAGCCGCAGCTGACGCAGGAGGCCGGGGCGGACTGCGCCATCGGGGTCTGCGGGCCGTGGGCCTTCTCCCAGCGGTCGGCGGCGAGGTGCAGGCCGAGGCGGGAGAGCACCCGGCTGCGGCCCATGCCGAGCTCCGCGGCGACGGCGCCGATCTCGGCGCGGGCCGGGGCCGGCTGGATGTCCGGGTCGCTGACGACCACGTCCTCCGGGGCGGCCAGCGCCATCGGGGAGTTCGGCGCCGGCTCGTCCTCGCCGGTCCAGCCGGGCTCCAGGCGCAGGTCGTCCGCGTCGGTGGGCAGCAGGTCGCCCGGGCCCATGTCGCCGGGCCGGAGCCGCTCGCTCCACGGCACCCACTGCGGGGCGAGGACGGCGTCGGGGCCGGGCAGCAGCACGACCTCGTCCAGGGTGACGTTCTTGGCGCGCGGGGCGCGCGCGACGGTCACGGCCCAGTGCCAGCCGCGGTAGGCGGCATCCAGGCACTCGAAGGTGTGGGTGACGACGCGGTCGGCGTCCGCCTGGGCACCGAGGTGGGCCCCGACGGCTTCGGCTCCGACGGCCTCGTTCGCTGCCTGTCGGGCGAGTTCGACGGCCTCGGCACAGAGCCGATCGGGGGTACGGCTTCGCATCGCAGCACTCACGGCGTCGATTCTCTCCCAGTTCTTCTGTTGCCTGCGGCGTGTTGCCCGTTCCGTCGCGGCTCGGTTTCCCTCGTCCATTCTGCGCGACCACGGGCCGCCAGGGGTACCGGCCGCGCCGCTCTTCCGGTCCGGCCGGCCGCGGCCGCTGGTGGGTCGGACCTGGGCAGGCTACCCGCCGGTCGGCCACCCGGCACAGTCCGGGGCGGACGCCACCGCCGCCGCGGCCGCGCCGCGCGGACCGGAATCCCGCGTCGCGGTACCGATTCTGGGGCAGGATGGGCATGTGGCGGACGAGAACCCGTCGCAGCACGCACTGCACGCTTCGCAGGCCGGCAGTCCCGACGACGAGGCGGGCGCCGTGCCGCGGCAGCAGCCTCCGGTCCTCGCTGCGGGCGAACCGCAGCCGGTGGACGCCTCGTCGACGCCCCCCGATTCCGCCGGGCATCCGGCACACCCGACGCACGCGGACGGGGCGGCCGGCTCCCACGCCGCCGGCCCGGCCGGCGCCACCGCGGTGTCCGGCGGGCACGCCGGCAAGGGCGGGCACCCCGGCCCGGAGCCCGCCCCGGACGGCCCGGCGGACTCCGACGGTCCCGCCGACCTCGACGACGAGGAGCAGGAGGAGCCGCGCCGGCACTTCCTGATCCGCACCGCCTCCGCCGCCGGCTCGCGCACCGGCAAGGTCGTGCACGGCACCGGGCGGCGGATCCGCCGGGCCACCTCCGCCGAGGGCGCCGGCGAGTCCGGCCTCGCCAAGCTGATCGAGCTGCACGCGCTGAACTCCTTCGGCGACATGCTGATCACCGTCGCGCTCGCCTCGACCATCTTCTTCTCCGTCCCCACCGGCGAGGCCCGCGGCCGGGTGGCGCTCTACCTGCTGATCACCATGGCGCCGTTCGCCGTCCTCGCCCCGGTGATCGGCCCGCTGCTGGACCGCCTGCCGCACGGCCGCCGGGCCGCGATGGCGATGTCCATGCTGGCCCGCGCGGTGCTGGCCTGGACGATGGCGAGCACCGTGGCCGGCGGCGGGCTGGCGCTCTATCCGGAGGCACTCGGCGTCCTGGTGGCGTCCAAGGCCTATGGCGTGGTGCGCAGCGTGGTGGTGCCCCGGCTGCTGCCCAGCCGGCTCTCCCTCGTGAAGGCGAACTCCCGGGTCACCCTGGCCGGACTGCTGGCCACCATGGTGGCGGCCGGGGTCGGCGGACTGCTGCACCTGATCGGGCCCGGCTGGCCGCTGCGCGGCGCCTTCCTGGTCTTCGTGGTCGGCACCCTGATGGCCTTCCACCTGCCGCACAAGGTGGACTCGGCCAAGGGCGAGCAGCGCGCCGTGCTGCACGCGGAGGTGCACGGCGAGGCCGCGGGCGCCGTCGGCCCCTCCGGGCAGGCCGCCCGGACCCCCGTCCCGAAGGCGTCGCTGCGCACCGTCGGCCCCTCGGTGATCCTGGCGCTGCGGGCGATGTCGGCGCTGCGCTGGCTGGTCGGCTTCCTGGTGATGTTCCTGGCCTTCCTGCTGCGCACCGATCCGATCGGCGGGCTGCAGCCGACCCTGGCGCTCGGCCTGGTGGCGCTGGCCGCCGGCACCGGGAACGCGCTCGGCTCGGTGCTCGGCTCCTGGCTGCGCACCCGCGGCTCGGAGGCGACGGTCACCGCGATGCTGCTGCTGGCCACCTGCGCCACGGCCGCCGCCGCGCTCTGGTACGGCGTGGTGACGGTGATCGCGGTCGCGGGGGCGGCCGGGGTGGCGGCCTCGCTGGGCAAGCTGGCGCTGGACGCGCTGATCCAGCGCGACGTCCCCGAGGCGGTCCGGACCTCGGCCTTCGCCCGCTCGGAGACCCTGCTCCAGCTCTCCTGGGTGGCCGGCGGCACGGTCGGCATCCTGCTGCCGCTGAACGGCGTGCTGGGCCTCTCGGTGGCGGCCGCGGTGGTCGGCGTGGTGCTGCTCCTGACGGTCCGCTCGCTCTTCCGGATCGGCCTGCGCCACCGCACCACCGCGCCCCGGGTCGCCTGACCGGCCGGGCGCAACACGCGGCTGCCGACCCCCGCGTAGCGTGATCGGCAAAGCCCGGTAGCCTCTGACGCATGAGCCTCAACACCCGTGTCATCGCCGCCCTCGGCGCCGTCGTCGTGATCGGCGTCGGCACGGTCGTCGGGTCGATCGCCTACGCGAGCGACCAGACCGAGCCGAGCGACCACCGCGTCACCCTCACGGTCGGCACCTCCTCGATGGAGGAGGACCCGTTCTGCTTCAACGACGGCAAGCCGCTGACCGACCAGCAGCAGGAGGAGTGCCAGGAGAAGGCCGGCAAGGCCCTGGACGAGGGCAAGCTGCCCAAGTCCGACGTGGTCGCCAGCGACCAGATCGGCATCGGCGTGACCCCGGACGTGGCCGACCGCGGCTGGTGGGCCAACTCCAACGGCGGCCAGGGCCAGGGCGGCCGCTTCGTGCTGGCCTCCGCGGCCAAGGGCTCCACCTACTCCGGCTCGGTGTCGGCCTCCAAGGCGCTCAACGCCTCCGGCAAGACCCTGATCACCGTGGTCGAGTCCGACCCGAAGCAGCCGGACGCGATCTACGGCGTCTGGTACTTCCAGCTGAACACCCAGGACGCCTGACGGCCGTCCCGGTGACCGTACGACTTCCCGGCGAGCAGTCGGCCCCCGAGCGGGGCCGGCTGCTCGTCGTCGTCGCGGTGCCCGCCGAGGCGGAGGCGGTCCTGCGCGGCCTGCCCGGCTCCGCCGAACCGCTGCCGCTGCCCGGCGGCGGACTGCACCGCACCCGCCACGCGGACGGTCCGGAGGTGGACGTGCTGGCCGCCGGGGTCGGCCCGGCCGCCGCCGCCGCGGGCGCGTCCGCCGCGCTCGCCGCCCACCGGTACGACGCGGTCGTCTCGGCCGGGATCGCCGGCGGCTTCGCCCCGCGGGCGCCGATCGGCGCGACCGTGCTCGCCACGGCGATCGTCGCCGCCGACCTCGGCGCCGAGACCCCGGAGGGCTTCGCCGACGTCACCGAGCTGGGCTTCGGCACCGTCCGGCACACCCCGCCGCCGACCGCCGTGGCGCTGGCCGCCGAGGCGCTGGCCGCCGGGACCGCCGGGCCGGTGGTCACCGGCACCGTGCTCACCGTCTCCACGGTCACCGGCAGCGCCGGGCGCGCCGCCGCCCTGACCGCCCGCCACCCCGGCGCGGCGGCGGAGGCCATGGAGGGTTTCGGGGTCGCCGAGGCCGCCGCCCGGCACGGCGTACCGGCCTTCGAGCTGCGCACCGTGTCCAACCCGGTGGGCCCGCGCGACCGGGCCGCCTGGCGGATCGGCGAGGCGCTGGCCGCGCTGGAGCGGGCGTTCGCCGCGCTGCCCTGTCCGGAGTTCCTGAAGGAGGCCCGCCGTGGCTGAACCGCTGAGCATCGCCTACTCGCCCTGCCCGAACGACACCTTCGTCTTCCACGCCTGGGCGCACGGCATGGTCCCCGGCGCGGACGCCCCCGAGGTCACCTTCGCGGACATCGACGTCACCAACGGGCTGGCCGAGCGCGGCGAGCTGGACGTCCTCAAGGTCAGCTACGCCGCGCTGCCCTGGGTGCTGGACGAGTACGCGCTGCTGCCCTGCGGCGGCGCGCTCGGCCGCGGCTGCGGCCCGCTGGTGCTGACCCGCCCGGAGCTCGCCGCAGGCCCGGACGGCGCCGATCTGACCGGCCGGACCGTCGCGGTGCCCTCCGAGCGCTCCACCGCCTACCTGCTGTTCCGGCTCTGGGCGGCCAAGGCGGTGCCCGGCGGCTTCGGCGAGATCGTCGTCCTGCCGTTCCACGAGATCATGCCCGCCGTCCGGGACGGCCGGGTCGACGCCGGCCTGGTGATCCACGAGGCCCGCTTCACCTACCGGCAGTACGGGCTGCACCGCCTCGCCGACATGGGCGAGGCCTGGGAGCAGGAGACCGGCCTGCCGATCCCGCTCGGGGCGATCATCGCCCGGCGCTCGCTCGGCGCCGAGCGGCTGCAGGCCCTCGCCGGGACGATCCGCGACTCGGTCCGGCAGGCCTGGGCGGACCCGTCGGCCAGCCGCGCGTACGTGCTGGCGCATGCCCAGGAGATGGACCCGGCCGTCGCCGACCAGCACATCGGGCTGTACGTGAACGAGTTCACCGCGGACCTCGGCGAGGAGGGCTACGGCGCCGTCCGGGCGCTGCTCACCCGGGCCGCCGAGGAGGGGCTGGTGCCCCCGCTCGCCCCGGGCGCGCTGGACCTCTGAGCCCCGCCTCCGGACCTGGCCCACTCCGGACCGGGCCTCGCCTCCGGGCGGCCCCCGCAGACGGCAGGACGCGCCCCCGGACGGCGCGCACCGCCCGAGGGCGGGTGCGCGCGCCCGGGGCGCGTCGGCACGCTCCGGTCAGATGTCGAACTGGTCCGCCACCGCGCGCAGCACCCCGGCCAGCTTCTGGCCGGTCGGCTTGGCCGGGTAGCGGCCGTGCTGCAGGCCCGGCAGCACCGCGTCCATCATCGTGATGAGGTCCTGCACCAGTGCCGCCATGTCGTCCGGGCTCTTGCGCTGGGCCGCGGCCACCGACGGCAGCGCGTCCAGCAGCTGGACGCCCATCGCCTGGTCGCCGCGGTGGCCCGCCACCACGCCGAACTCGACCCGCTGGCCCGGCTTCAGCGCGGTGACACCGGCGGGCAGCGCCTTGGTGTGGACGAAGACGTCGCCGCCGTCGTCGCGCGACAGGAAGCCGAAGCCCTTCGTCTCGTTGAACCACTTGACCTGGCCGGTGGGCATCTCGAACAGTCCTCGTTGTGGGTGTGAGGGATCCCGGACCTGGCCGGGGATCACTGGGTGATGGGGTGGCGGGCCGACCTCGGGCGGACGCCCGGCAAGACGCTCATGGTCGGTACGCGCAGGGAGCAGACTAACCGTCCGTTACTGCCTCATCCGCGTTCCGCGAAGGTTCCGTGCGGGGCTCTCGCGGCCACGGGCGACCCGGTACTGGCACGGCCGGGGCGCGACTCGGCGCTTTCCACTGGCTCACACCCCCGGGTCTGAGGAGACGGGGCGCACCTGTCGCACCCCTCGGCACAGCCTGCATACCCCCGCTCAGCAGGGATCAAAACTCCCAGCTCCCGGGAAACTGCACAACGTGACCGGCCGGACCGCCCGCGGAGCGGTCCGGCCCGGAGGCCGCACCGGGCCTCTGCCAGACTGGTCCGGCCGTCCGACCCGCAGAGGAGCACCCCAGTGAGCAGCAAGAGCGCCGATCGCGGCGACCTTTACGTCAAGTCCGGAGCGATCGTCTTCGGACTCGGCGCGCTCGCCACGGTCGCCACCTTCGTGCCGCTGTTCCTGCACCTGACGCCGTTGCCGACGGCCGCGTACTGGCTCAGCATGCTGATGCCCCTGGGGTTCCTGCTGGCCCTGACCGGCATGGTGCTCTCCGCCCGCGCCCAGCGCCGCCGGGTCCGCGCCGAGGGCTGAGCGGCCGCCGCAGTCCCCGGCACGCGGCCGCCCCGGGCGAGGCGGCCCTCAGGACGCCGCGGCCCTCAGGACGCCGCGACCCTCAGGACGCCGTGGCGAGGTGGCCGGCCAGCCAGACCGGGAACTCCGTGAGATCGGCCAGCACCACGTCCGCGCCGGCCGCCAGCAGTTCCTCGGCCGGGTACGGGCCGGTGGCCACGCCGACCGCGACGGCGTCCGCGTGCCGGGCGCCCCGGATGTCGCCGAGGTGGTCGCCGACGTAGACGCTCGCGCCGTGCTCGCGCAGCGCGGCGCCCTTGGTCTCCGCCCAGAGGTCGCCGACCAGCGCGTCCGCGCGCAGGCCGGCGTGGTCCAGGTGCAGCTTCGCGTTCGGCTCGTACTTGCCGGTGATCACCGCGACCCGGCCGCCGTGCGCACGGACCGCCTCGACGGCGGCGTGCGCGCCGGGCAGGGCGACGGTGGGCCCGAAGGCGTACTCGCGGTAGAGCGTGCGGTAGCGGTCGGCGATCTCCGGCAGGTGCTCGGCCGGGAACCAGTTGCGCAGCTCGTCCAGGAGCGGCGGCCCGAGCCGGGAGACCGCCAGGTCCGCGTCGATGAACGTGCCGGTCTCGGCGGAGAGCGCCAGGTAGGTCGCCTTGATGCCGGGCCGGGTGTCCAGCAGGGTCATGTCGAGGTCGAAGCCGACGGTGAGCGGGGGCAGGGCGTCCGGGTTCGCTGGCATGCCGCCAGGCTATCCAACGGCCGCCCGGCGACACCGTGGACGCCCTGCTGCACGGCGGGGGCTCCGCCGACGCCGTGGTGGTCCCGGAGTCGGTGGTCGTACCGGACCCCGGTGACCGGCACGCCGGTCGTCCCGGGCGCGCCGTGGGTGGTGAAGGCGGACGCCCAGCGGGCAATTCGGACATAATCGACGCGCCGCCACCGCGTTCGACCCGCCCGAGGACCGCCGATGCCCCCGACCACCCGCCGCACGCTGCTCGCGGCACTCGGCGCCGCCGCCATCGCCGGGTGCAGCGCACGGCACAGCACCCCGCCGCTGGACGGCGCCGCCGCCTCGGCCGCCGCCTCCCCGCCGAGCCCGAGCCCGCTGCCGCCGGTCACCGTCAACACCGCCAACGGGCCGGTGACGGTGCCGGGCGCCCCGATGCGCGTCGTCACGCTGGACACCGCCGAGCTCGACTCGGCGCTCACCCTGGGCATCACCCCGGTCGGCGCGGCCCTCGCGGCGGCCGACGCGGGCTTCCCCGACTACTGGCCGACGTCCCGGCTGAGCGGGATCACCCGGGCCGGGTCGATCGGCGCGCCGGACCTCTCCGTGATCCGGGCCCTGCGGCCGGACCTCATCCTCACCAACCAGGCCCGCGACGGCTCCCGGTACGACCAGCTGCGCGAGATCGCCCCCACGGTGATGACCCAGACCACCGGCGCGCCGTGGAAGGCGGACTTCCAGGTGCACGCCCAGGCGCTGAGCCGGCAGGCCGCGGCGGCCGCGTTCGTCTCCTCCTACCAGCGGCACGTCGCGCAGGTGGTGCAGGCCCTGTCGAACGCCAGGGCCTCGGGGCGGCGGGTCAGCCTGGTGCGGTTCGTCGAGGGCGGCGGGATCCGGATGTACGGGAAGCAGAACTTCCTGGGCACGGTGCTGGCCGACGTCCAGCTGGG
Source organism: Kitasatospora sp. NPDC090091 (assembly GCF_044747365.1). NCBI lineage: Bacteria > Bacillati > Actinomycetota > Actinomycetes > Kitasatosporales > Streptomycetaceae > Kitasatospora > Kitasatospora sp. NPDC090091. The sequence goes on along the minus strand of NZ_JBIVDY010000008.1, from coordinate 102,311 downwards.
CCGGCCGGACGCGCAGAACGTCGACCAGTTCGACGTGGAGATCCCGGAGGACCAGCTCGCCAGGGCCGACGGCGACCTGCTGCTGTACGCCTCCTACGGCGACCCGGCCCGGTCCGGCGCGACGGCGGTGCCGGCGGGCCCGGCCTGGCAGGCGCTGGGCGCCGTCAAGGCCCACCGGGCCTTCGAGGTGGACGACCAGCTCTGGTTCCAGGGCATCGGGTACACCGGGGCCAACTTCGTCCTGGACGAGCTGCAGCGCCTCCTGGGCGCGTGACGGCCGCGGCCGTCCGGGCCGGCCCGTACCGAGCCGGGAGCCCGGGACGGCCGGCCCCCTCCTCCCCCGAGCGAGGGGGCCGGCCGCCGGCCCGCCGGTTCAGGCCGGCGGGCCGCCCAGGGCCGCCCTGGCCAGCCGGGTGACGGCCGGGACCGCCGCCCGGAGGTCGCCGTCGGGGCCGAACTCCTCCCCGGCCAGGGCGTCGAAGGTCTCGAAGCCGGTGAGGACGAAGAGCACCGCCGCCGCGTCCTGCGGCCCGCCGTCGATCCGGGCGGCGAGCACCCGGGTGCCCTCGCGCCGCCGGGCGTCGCGCTCGGCGATGACCCGGCCCACCTCCTCGTCGAGGGCCGCCAGCGCGCGCAGCCGCCGGGTGCAGACGCGGTCCACCGCCCAGAAGCCGCCCATCACCTCGACGAAGCCGTCCACCGCCGCCCACGGGTCCGGCCGGGTGAACGCCTCGGCCAGCCGCGCCATCCCGGCCTGCTCGGCCAGGGCGTCGCAGACCGCCTCCAGCAGGCCGGTCTTGGAGCCGAACTGGTAGTAGACGGTGGCCCGGGCGACGTCGGCCCGCTTGGCCACCGCATCGAGCGAGAGCGCGCCCGTCGCGGTCAGCTGGGCCCGCGCGGCCTCGACGATCCGCGCGCGCGTACCGTCGACGTCCGCCTGCCGCTGTCCCATCCGGTAGGACCGGGGGCTCATCGCGCTCGCCTCCACTCGCTCGTCCCGCCGCCGCTGCCACGGCTGCCGTGAACAGGCAGTATCCCCGATCGCCCGGTGCCCGGGCGGAGCGCGGGCGCAGGCGGCCTCCGGCTCCGCCCCCGCCTCAGACGATGACCCGCCCGCCGCTGACGTCCAGCGTCTGGCCGGTGATCCACGAGGACGCCGAGGAGGCCAGGAAGAGCGTGGCCGCCGCGATGTCCTCCGGCTCGCCGAGCCGCCCGAGCGGATGGGCCGCCGCGACCGCCGCCTGGATCGGGGCCGGCATGACGACGTCGGTCCGCTCGGTCCGGACCGCGCCGGGCGCGATCGCGTTGACCCGCACGCCCTCGCCCGCGAGCTCCAGGGCGAGGTGGCGGGAGTACATCAGGACACCCGCCTTCGCGGCGGCGTACGCGGCGGACGAGCCGCTCGGCAGCCGCCCGGCGGTGGACGCCATGGTGACCACCGAGCCGCTGCGGCGCTCCAGCAGGCCCGGCAGGAAGGCCTGGACGGTGAGGAAGGTGGCCGTGAGGTTGCCGTCCAGGACCGCCCGCCAGTGCTCCTCGGTCTCCCGGACGGTCGGTACGGGGTAGCCGTCGCCGCCGGCGAACGCCGCGAGGACGTCCACCGGGCCGAGCTCCGCCTCGATCCGGGTGGAGGCCCGCCCGAGCGCGGCGGCGTCGGTGCAGTCGGCGGCCACGCCGAGCGCCTTGGCGCCGAGATCGCGCAGCTGCTCCGCGACGGCCGTGAGGGCGGCCTCGTCGCGGCCGAGGACGGCGACCGCGGCCCCCTGCCGGGCGAACGCGCGGGCGGTCTCCGCGCCGATGCCGCGGCTGCCTCCGGTGATCACGGCGACCTTCCCGGCCAGGTCGGAGTAACGAACTCCCATGTGCCATCGCCCCTTTGGGTCGGATCTGTGGTTCACTTGATTTCAGTCATACAGCCTGTCTGAATGAATCGCAAGGACCGACCCCCCTGGGAGGACCTGATGAAGATCGCCGTCGTCGGCGCCGCCGGACGCACCGGCCGCCTGGTCGTCGACCTCGCCCTGGCCGCCGGGCACACCGTCACCGCGGTGGCCCGCACCCCGGCCCGGCTGCCGGAGTTCGCGCACGGCACCCCGCTCACCGCACAGGCGGACGTCCACCGGCCCGGCTCGCTGCGGGAGCCGCTGGCAGGTCAGGACGCGGTGGTCTCGGCGCTCGGTACGGCCGGCCGGGCCGCCACCACCGTCTTCTCGGACGGCGCGCGGGAGCTGGTGGCCGCCGCGCGGGCGGGCGGGGCCCGGCACGTGGTGGTGATGTCCTCGGCCGGCCTGGAGACCGACCACCTGCCGTTCGCCCAGCGGATGGTCACCAGGCTGGTGGTCGACCGGCTCTACCGGGAGATCCACCGGGACCTGGCCCGGATGGAGGAGGTGCTGACCGAGTCCGACACGGTCTGGACGGTGGTCCGGGCACCGATGCTCAAGGACGGGCCGGCCTCCGCGAGCCCCCGGGTGTCGTACGGACTGCCGCTCGCCCGGGCGGGCACCGCGAGCCGCGCGACGATCGCCGCGTGGATCGTCGACCACCTCGGCGCCCCGGAGACCTTCCACCGCCGGGTCACCATCGCCGACGGGTGAGCCCGGGAGGCGTGTGCGGAGCGTGGGGCGCGCGTGCGGCCCGGCGCGCGGGGGGCTCCGGCACGCCGGGCCGTCCCCGACGGGTGCGACCGCCGGCTCACCCCTCCGGCTGCGCCCGCCGTTTCAGCGCCACGGCCAGCAGGAACAGCGCCGACAGCACCGCCGCCAGGCGCAGCACGCCCGGAGCCGCCGTCCAGACGGCCTGCCCGGCCTGCTGGCCCGGCTGGAGCGCCGCGCCCCACCGGCCCTGCGCCCGGCCCCAGTACCAGAGCGTGGTCCCGCTCATCGTCGCCAGCGGGATGCCGAGGATGGCGAACTTGCGTGTGAGGTCCGAGAGTTGGCGGGACATCCAGCCGAGGGCCCAGCCCACCAGCATCACCAGGAGCTGGCTGGTCACGGCACCACCGACCAGCACCACCGCGGCCAGCAGCAGGAGCGGGGACGGCCGGCGCCCGGCCAGGGCGGAGGGCCTGCCCGGCTTGGCCGCCTGGGCGGGCGGCGCGGTGCCGGGGGCCGGCGGAGCCGCCCCGGCCTGTTCCTTCGCCCGCGCCCGCGCCTTCCGGCCCCGGAGCTTGGTCGGGGCCTCCGCGGCGGCCGGCTGCTGCGCCGGAGCGTCCTCGGGCGAGCTGCGCTGCTCGGGGACGGGGGTCACCGGCCGGCCCGACCCGTCCGAGAAGTCGATCTCCACGAAGTCCCAGCCGTCGGCGTGCGCGGCCATGAACGACGGCGGCAGGACGTCCTCGTCGGCCCCCGTGTCCGGGGACAGCTGCGCCTCCCACCGCGGGCCCCCGTCGGCCGTGCGCGCCGCCGGGCGCCGCACCGGCCCGGCCTGTCCGCCCGGCCCGGACGGCCCGGACGGCCCGGACGACCCGGAACCCGACGGCCCGGACCGCGGCGGCTCGGACGGCCGCGGCGGGATGCCCGGCGAGCCGGCCGACGGCTCCACGGCGTACACGCTGTCCTCGTCCGCCGAGGCCGCACCCGCGCCCGCACCACCGCCCGCGCCCGCGCTGTCGCCCGCGCCCGTCCCCGCGCCCGCGCCGTCACCCGTCGGAGCACTCCACGGCCCCCGCTTGCGCCACCACTCGCCGTCGGCCGTCCCGCCGTCCGCCATCGCCCCACACCCCGCCTCGCCCGTGCCCGTCCCCGCCGGTCAGACGGTACCCACCGGAACCGCGCCCACGCCGACCGGTCCCCACCGTCGCCCCACCCGACTAACCTAGGTCGAATGACCACACAGCAGGGCCCGCAACGCCCCGCGGCCCGACGCCCCGCCCCGCAACGCCCTGGCAGGGCCGCCGCCCCCCGCACCCTCGCGGAGGAGCTCCGCGGCCGCGCGGACGACGACCTCGCCACCCTGCTCCGGTCCCGCCCCGACCTGCTCAACCCCGTTCCCGGCGACCTCACCCAGCTCGCCGCCCGCCTCTCCTCCCGCGCCTCCGCACTGCGCGCGCTGGAGCGCCTCGACCGCTTCACCCTGCAGGTCGCCGAGGCGCTGGCGGCGGCCCCGGACGGCGCCTCGCCGGCCACCGTCCGCACGCTGCTCACCGGCCCGGCCAAGGTCAAGCCGCACCCGGACGCCACGCCGCTGACCGCCGCCGACCGCGCCGCCGTCGCCGCGGCCCTCCCCCGGGCGCTCGAAACCCTGCGCGACCGCGCCCTGCTCTGGGGCCCGGAGAACGGGCTGCGCCTGGTCATCGCGGCCCGCGAGGCACTCGCGCCGACCGCCGCCAACCCCGGCCGCACCGGCCTCGGCCCGACGCTCGCCGACGCCACCCTCGGCATGTCCCCGGCCCGGCTCCAGCAGCTCCTCGCCTCCGCCGGGCAGCCCGCCACCCCGGACCCGGTCACCGCCGTGGCCGCGCTCACCGCGCTGCTCACCGACCGGGCGCGCTGCGACGCCCTGCTCGCCACCGCCCCGGAGCCGGCCCGGCGGCTGCTGGACCGGCTGGTCTGGGGCCCGCCCACCGGCACCGTCCCGGACGCCACCCGCCCGGTCACCGCCGAGGACGCACAGAGCCCGGTGGAGTGGCTGCTCGCCCGCGGCCTGCTGCTGCCCAGCGGCCCCGGCAGCGTCGTGCTGCCCCGCGAGCTCGCCCTGCACCTGCGCGGCGGCCGCAGCCACCGCACGGTCGAGCCGGTCCAGCCCGAGCCCGCCCCGGCCGGTGCCCCGCGCGACCCGCAGACCGTGGACCGCGCCGCCGCCGGGCAGGCCCACACCGCCGTGCGCGTCGTCGAGGAGCTGCTCGACCTCTGGGGCCTCAACCCGCCGCCCACCCTGCGGGCCGGCGGGCTCGGCGTCCGCGACCTCAAGCGGACCGCACAGGCACTGGAGACCACCGAGCAGCAGGCCGCCTTCTGGCTCGAACTCGCCTACACCGCGGGTCTGCTGGCCCCCGACACGGAGGCCGACGAACGCTGGGCGCCGACCCCGGCGTACGACGGCTGGCTGCAGCAGGACACCGCCGACCGCTGGACGCTGCTGGCCGAGAGCTGGCTCGCCGCCACCCGGGTGCCAGCGCTGGCCGGCACCCCGGACGGCAAGGGCAAGCAGCGCGCCGCCCTGGGCCCCGAGCTGGACCGCACGCTGGCCCCGTCCGTCCGCCGGGCCGCCCTCGCGCTGCTCGCCGAGCTGCCGCCCGGGACCCCGGCCACCGCCGACGAGCTGCTGCCGACCCTGCGCTGGCAGCGCCCGCTGCGCGGCGGCCCGGCCACCGGCCCCGGCCCCGCCGCCGGACCCACCCAGGCCGGGCCCGCCTCGACCGGTCACGTCCCGGCCGGTCACGTCCCGGCCCAGCAGGCGCCCGCCAACGGCCAGGGCCGCGAGCTCCGCGACGACCTCACCACCTGGACGCTCGCCGAGGCCGAGCTGCTCGGCATCACCGGCCGCGGCGCCCTCGCCGCCCCCGCCCGGGCGCTGCTCACCGCCGAGGCCGACCCCGCCGAGGTGCTCGCCCCGCTGCTCCCGCAGCCGCTGGACCACGTCATCCTGCAGCCGGACCTCACCGCGATCGCCCCCGGCCCGCTGCTCACCCCGCTCGCCCAGGCGCTCGCGCTCTGCGCCGACATCGAGTCCAAGGGCGGCGCCACCGTCTACCGCTTCACCGCGGAATCGGTCCGCCGCGCCCTCGACGCCGGGCGCACCGCCGCCGACCTCCAGGCCTTCCTGGAGCAGCACTCGCGGACGCCCGTCCCGCAGCCGCTCGCCTACCTGGTCGACGACGTCGCGCGCCGGCACGGCATCCTGCGGGTCGGCGCCGCCTCCTCGTACCTGCGCTGCGACGACCCGGCGCTGCTCGGCGAGGTGCTGGCCGACCGCCGCGCCGCCGATCTGCGGCTGCGGCTGCTCGCCCCGACCGTGCTGGCCGCACAGGCCGCGCCCGACGTCCTGCTCGCCACGCTGCGCACCATGGGCTACGCGCCCGCGGCCGAGTCCGCCGAGGGCGACGTCCTGATCACCCGGCCGGACAGCCACCGGACCCCGCCGCGGGCGGCCCCGGTCCCGGTCCCGGACGGCCCGCCCACGCCGGACGACACCCTGCTCGCGGCCGCCATCAGGGCGATCCGGGCCGGCGACCGCGCCGCCACCGCCGTGCGCCGCGAGCCGGCCCCGGACGCCCAGCGGCTCCCGCGCACCCCGGCCGCCGAGACGCTGGCGGCCCTGCAGACGGCGGTGCTGCTCGGCGAGCGGATGTGGATCGGCTACCTCAACGCCGAGGGGCTGGCCAGCCAGCGGATCATCGACCCGGTCAAGGTGGAGGGCGGCTTCGTCACCGCGTTCGACCACCACGCCGACGAGATCCGGACCTTCGCCCTGCACCGGATCACCGGCGTGGCCGAACTGGAGGAGTGACCACCGCGGGTGGTGCCGGCCGGCGGCCGCCCTCCCGATGCCGCCGGCGTCCGGCTCACTGGCCCCGGGCCTCCTTCATCTTCTCCTTGACCGCCTGGTCCGCCAGGGTGCCGATCTGGCCCTGGCCGACCGGCAGCTCGGGAGCGCCGGCCAGGTCGGCGAGCAGGAAGGCGGGGGCCGCCATCAGCCCGCCCGGGCCCTCGCCGATGCCCGCGAGGGCGTGGGCGGAGCCGGCGGAGGCGGCGGTCGCGGCGAAGGCCGTACCGACGAGGGCGAGGGCGGTGAGGGCGCGCTTCGGCTTGTTCATGCCCGGCTCAACGACCGACCGGCCCGGCGGTCACCGGCTGCGGTCACCGGCCACGCCAACCGCCGCGTCACCGGCCGTGGCCGCCCGGCCGCCACCACGTGCGGTGACCGCCGCGCCGGCCCTTCTCCACGAGGGAGGGCCGCCCTTGACGACGGGTCGCACCCGGCGTAGTCCGGAAGGGGGGATCCCCGAAAGGAGTCATCATGCTCGGCGATCTCATCGGCGAATTCCAGGGCCAGGACACCGGCCGGCGCGTCATCGCCGCCGGCGACGGCCACGTGCTGGTCGAGGTCTCCTTCGCGGGCACCGGCAGCTACTACGGCACCGCGGTCAACGGCTTCGGCACCTACGAGTCCGAACTGCGCCCCGACGGCACGCTCCGCGGCGAGGGCCAGGGCGTCGACATGTCCGCCGACGGCGGCACCCTCAGCTGGCAGGGCGTCGGCATCGGCCACTTCACCGAGGGCGGCGGCACCAGCTGGCGCGGCTCGCTGTTCTTCTCCAGCGCCTCACCGCAGTTCGAGCGGCTCAACGACGTCGTCGGGCTGTTCGAGTACGAGGTCAGCCCGGACGGGAAGTCCACCGGCAAGTTCTACGAGTGGAAGTAGCCCGCCCGCCCGAGCGGCGGATGCGAGACACTGGAGGGTCTGAGTCCCGACAGACCTGTCAGCCAGTGGAGGGCTTCCCCGCGTGAACGACGGACCGCTCATCGTCCAGAGCGACAAAACTCTCCTCCTGGAGATCGACCACCCCAAGGCCGCCGACTGCCGCCGCGCCATCGCGCCGTTCGCCGAGCTGGAGCGCGCGCCGGAGCACGTGCACACCTACCGGGTCACCCCGCTGGGGCTCTGGAACGCGCGCGCCGCGGGCCACGACGCCGAGCAGGTGGTCGACGCCCTGGTCACCTACTCCCGCTACCCCGTCCCGCACGCGCTGCTGGTCGACGTGGCCGACACCATGGGCCGCTACGGACGCCTGCAGCTCGCCAAGCACCCCACCCACGGCCTGGTGCTGAGCACCACCGACCGCCCGGTGCTGGAGGAGGTGCTGCGTTCCAAGAAGATCGCCCCGCTGGTCGGCGCGCGGGTGGATCCGGACACCGTGGTGGTCCACCCGTCCGAGCGCGGCCAGATCAAGCAGGTGCTGCTCAAACTCGGCTGGCCCGCCGAGGACTTCGCCGGCTACGTGGACGGCGAGGCGCACCCCATCCACCTGGAGCAGGACGGCTGGCAGCTCCGCCCGTACCAGGCCCAGGCCGTCGAGGGCTTCTGGCACGGCGGCTCCGGCGTCGTGGTGCTGCCCTGCGGCGCCGGCAAGACGCTGGTCGGCGCCGCCGCGATGGCCGAGGCCAAGTCGACCACGCTGATCCTGGTCACCAACACCGTCTCGGCCCGGCAGTGGAAGCACGAGCTGGTCAAGCGCACCTCGCTCACCGAGGACGAGATCGGCGAGTACAGCGGCACCCGGAAGGAGATCCGCCCGGTCACCATCGCCACCTACCAGGTGATGACGACCAAGCGGAAGGGCGTCTACGCCCACCTGGAGCTGTTCGACGCCCGGAACTGGGGCCTGGTGGTCTACGACGAGGTGCACCTGCTGCCCGCGCCGGTCTTCAAGTTCACCGCAGACCTGCAGGCCCGCCGCCGGCTCGGGCTGACCGCCACCCTGGTCCGCGAGGACGGCCGCGAGGGCGACGTCTTCTCGCTCATCGGCCCCAAGCGCTTCGACGCCCCGTGGAAGGAGATCGAGGCCCAGGGCTACATCGCGCCGGCCGACTGCTGCGAGGTCCGGGTCACCCTGACCGACTCCGAGCGGCTCGCCTACGCGACCGCCGAGCCCGAGGAGCGCTACCGCTTCTGCGCGACCACCGCCACCAAGCGGCGGGTGGTCGAGGCGCTGGTCAAGAAGCACGAGAACGACCAGACGCTGATCATCGGCCAGTACATCGACCAGCTGGACGAGCTCGGCGAGGCCCTGAACGCCCCGGTGATCAAGGGCGAGACCAGCAACACCCAGCGCGAAAAGCTGTTCGACGCCTTCCGCAACAAGGAGATCAGCGTCCTGGTGGTCTCCAAGGTGGCCAACTTCTCGATCGACCTGCCGGAGGCCACCGTCGCCATCCAGGTCTCCGGGACCTTCGGCTCCCGCCAGGAGGAGGCCCAGCGCCTCGGGCGTGTCCTGCGCCCCAAGGCGGACGGCCACGCCGCCCACTTCTACTCGGTGGTGGCCCGCGACACCGTCGACCAGGACTTCGCCGCCCACCGGCAGCGCTTCCTGGCCGAGCAGGGCTACGCCTACCGCATCATCGACGCGGACGACGTCCTGTAGCGATCAGGGCCTGTAGTCGAGGGCGTCCAGCAGACTGCCCATCGAGGTGCACGGGTTACTGACGCACCAGCACTCGATCTGCCTTCCCGGCTGCTCATGCCGGTCGTGCAGATCGAGTGCTGCCCTGCGCGCCTTCTCGGTGTGACCCCGGACATCGTCGAAGTCGAATGCCTTGCCCTTCGGGTCGTACCCCTTGAGGACCTTCTCGAGCTCCTTGGCCGCCTGGTGGCTCGCCACGTACGACCGGCCCCGATCGAAGTGCAGGAGGAGCCAGACCTCGAAGCACGGCGAGGAGAGCGCGCACTTGACGTCGTTCGCCCGGGCCAGCCTCAACGCGCGGTCGAGGGACGGCGCCTGCTGAGGGGCCTCGACGTCAAGCACGCACCACACTTCGTCGAACAGCTCGTCCGCGCGTGCCGCGTGCGCTACCGCGGAACTCACCAGCGACCACGGTTCACCGTGACTGTTCCCGATCTTCAGCGAGATCGGCTTGTCCCGAAGGTCCCTGACCAAGCCCCGGAGGTAGATCTTCTCGGTGACCTCGCCCTCGCAGTAGACGAGGAAGCGCCGCTCCTGCTCACGCGTATTCGCGTTCTGCTTCTTCGTGCCGAGCGGCTTGCCCCGCCTCATCGACCCCACGCTTCGCCCCGATCCCCACCAGAAGCTCTTCGTCGAAGAACGGTAGCGCACCGTAGCGGCCTGCGAGGTATCGCTTCTCCAGATTCTCGACGCCGTCCCTGACCTTGAAGTCGACCAGGGCCGTGAGCTCGGTGGCTCCCGTCCGGGGGTTCTTCGCCGCCAGATACACCTGGTCCCGGTGCAGGTTCGCCTCGCTCTGCGGGGCCAGGAGCGTGGCATCGTGGGTGTTGAAGAGCAGCTGCGCACCGCTGGTGTTCCGCTCCGGGTCCTGGAACAGCGCCACGAGCCTCGCCGCGAGATGCGGGTGCAGGCGTGCGTCGAGTTCGTCCACCACCAGCAGCGACCCGTCCTGCAACGCCCCGATCACCGGGCCGAGGAGACCTGCCCACGTACGGGTGCCGTTCGATTCATCGGCGAGGTCCAGCGTCACCGGGCTGCCCTCCGCCATGTGGACGAATCCGATCCGGGGCGCCGGCTTGACCTCGATCGCCTCGTCCTCCGGGATCTCCGGGACCAGGACCCGCATCGCCGACCTCACCTGGCGCGCGCGTTCGTCGTCCCATTCCTCCTCGGTGATCGACAGGTCGGTGATGCCCAGGTCCGCGAACTGCAAGAGCCCTCGGAGCCTGTCCCGGTGCAGGTCGGACTCGTCCCACAGCCGGCGGGTCTCCTGGATCCTGGCCGCGAAATTCGCGTCCAGGGCAACCCTGAGCCCCCGGTGGAACCACCGGTGGATACGGCGCAGGACCTCATGGTTGTTCCCCGCACCGGCCGACAGGTAGAGGCTGTTGGGTCGCACCACGTCCTCGATCAGCCGCTTGCGCCCGCGGAAACTGGGCCCGTACTCGTAGTGCGAGCTCCCGTCCTCCGCCACCGATCGTTCGAAGAGGCGCCGGGGCCGCCCTTCGGGGAAGCTCCTGAGCCACTCCTCGCGCACCTGCCGGTCGTCCACCTCGAATCCGTACTCGTAGTGCACACCGTCCAGCGCGATGTCCACCGCGAACGCGGACGGTGCGGCCCGCCCGGCAGCGGCCAGCAAGAAGGGTGTCCGTGATGTTCCGCCGTCCGGCAGCCAGCGGGCGTGCGACTCGAGCACGGCGTGGCGCATGTACGCGAGCGCCTTCAACACGTTGGACTTGCCCGAGGCGTTGGCTCCCAGGATCGCCAGGGCCGGCAACACCTGGACGCCGGCCGAGGCAACCTCGGTCACCGCGATGTCCTCGTGCTCGTCGGTCGCGACGAGACTCAGCTCCTGCTCTGCCAGGAGGGACGCGTGGTTGGCGACCCGGAATCGCATCAGCATGGCCGGTCCTCCTCATCTACCGATGGGAAGACTACCCAAATCAAACCGCTGAAATCCGCAAAGTTTCGCGAGATCCAGCTTTTGATTGCATGCTTCTCAGTACCTGACGCCGTCGCGTCCGAGGAGCACCACGCGCGCGGCGGTGTCGAGGGCGATGCCGAGGTTGCGGACGGCGGTCTTCAGCGGGCTGTGGCGGCGGCCGTGGCCGGCCGCCGCCGTGGCGCCGGCGGGGCTGTCGGGGGTGGACTTCTGGTTCGGCACTCTCGGCGCCGTGACGTGTACGGTGCTCATACTTCAACGGTAGGTTCCGGACGCGCCGGGCACATCGCCCAAAAGGCCGTATCCGGCAGGACGAAGGTCGTCCTGCGGGTGTACGGCACCCCTGAGGCCCCACGGGGCCGGAACCGGCTGGAACCCCGAGGCGCGCGGGTCTAAGATCGTTCGCCTGCCCCCTCCCGAACCGTGGTACCTGCTGAGTCGCGCAGGCAGCCGGGGGAGGCGCCGACCGCTCGGCAACCGGTCGGCTGTATCCACCGTGAGCTCCTACGATCCGCTGCGCCCGCTTCCGGCGCAGCCGGGAAGGTTCGCTGTGCCCGCCACCCCCACCACCGACCCCCTCCAGCGCGAGCGCGACCACCTCGCCGCCTCCCGGGCCGCGCTGCGCGCCATGCGCGAGGACGTGCAGTCGCTCGACATCCGCGACGTGACCGGCACCTGGGTCACCGCCCTCGTCCTGCAGAACCAGATCGAGGCCCGGATCGCTGCCCTGGCCGACCTCTCGCACACCCCACTGTTCTTCGGCCGCCTCGACTACCTGCACGCGATCAGCGAGGAGATCTCCGAGGGCTCCGGCGGCGAGAGCTTCTACATCGGGCGCCGGCACGTCCACGACGCCGACGGCGACCCGATGGTGATCGACTGGCGCGCGCCGGTCTCCCAGCCGTTCTACCGCGCCAGCCGGACCGAGCCGATGGACGTCGAGCGCCGCCGCCGCTTCGGCTACACCGGCGGCGAGCTCACCGCGTACGAGGACGAGCACCTCACCGACCCCGCGGAGTCGGACACCGCCTCCGCACTGCTCGCCGCCGAGATCGAGAAGCCCCGCGTCGGCCCGATGCGCGACATCGTCGCCACCATCCAGCCCGAACAGGACGAGATCGTCCGCGCCGACATCGGCGGCACGGTCTGCGTCCAGGGCGCCCCGGGCACCGGGAAGACCGCCGTCGGCCTGCACCGTGTGGCGTACCTGCTGTACGCGCACCGCGAGCGTCTGGCCCGCACCGGCACGCTGGTGATCGGCCCGAACAACGCCTTCCTCTCCTACATCGAGCAGGTGCTGCCCGCCCTCGGCGAGCTGGACGTGGCCCAGGCCACCGTGCAGCAGCTGGTCGCGCACGTCGAGGTGAGGGGCGAGGACACCGCCGAGGCGGCCCGGCTGAAGGGCGACGCCCGGATGGCCGCGGTGCTGCGCCGGGCGGTCCGGTCCGGCATCCGGCTGCCCACCGAGCCCTGCGTGGTGATCCGCGGCTCCCGGCGCTGGCGCGTACCGGCCTACGAACTGGTCGAGATCATCGAGGAGTTGAAGGGGCGCGAGATCCGCTACGGGGCGGCCCGGGACGCCCTGCCGCAGCGGATCGCGCACGCCGTGCTGCTGAAGATGGAGCAGGGCGGCGAGGCCCCGGACGACCGGGTGCAGGACGCGGTGGCCCGCAACGCCGCGGTCAAGGCGGTGGTCAAGGAGTGCTGGCCGCTGGTCGAGCCGGCCAAGCTGGTGCTGCGGCTGCTCTCCGACCCGGAGTTCCTGGCCGCGTGCGCGGAGGGCGTCCTCACCCCCGAGGAGCAGGCCCTGGTGCTCTGGCCGAAGCCCGGCCGCTCGGTGAAGACCGCCCGCTGGACCCAGGCCGACGCCGTCCTCGTCGACGAGGCGACCGACCTGGTGCAGCGCACGCCCTCGCTCGGCCACGTGGTGCTGGACGAGGCGCAGGACCTCTCCCCCATGCAGTACCGCGCGGTCGGCCGCCGCTGCACCACCGGCTCGGCGACCGTCCTCGGCGACCTCGCCCAGGGCACCACCCCGTGGGCGACCGCGAGTTGGCCGGACGCCCTGCTCCACCTCGGCAAGCCGGCCGCCCACGTCGAGGAGCTGACCAAGGGCTTCCGCGTCCCGGAGGAGGTCATCGCCTACGCGTCCCGGCTGCTGCCGGCGATCGCCCCCGGCCTCGCCCCGGCGAGCTCGGTCCGCGAGGCGCCCGGCTCGCTGAGCGTCACCCCGGTCCCGGCGGACGGGCTGGAGAAGGCGGTGGTCGAGGCCTGCCACCGGGCGCTGGAGCGCGAGGGCTCGACCGGTCTGATCGCCGCCGACGCCCGCATCCCGGTGCTGGCCGAGGCGCTGGCCGCGGCCGGCCTGCCGTACCTCGCCCCCGGCACCGAGACCAGCACCGAGGCCCGGCTGACCCTCGTCCCGGCCTCGCTGGCCAAGGGTCTGGAGTACGACTACGTGGTGCTGGACGAGCCGGCCGCGGTGGTCGCCGGCGAGCCGGACGAGCGGACCGGGCTGCGCCGGCTGTACGTGGCGCTCACCCGGGCGGTCTCCGGGCTCGCGGTGCTGCACGCCGAGCCGCTGCCCGCGCAGCTGGCCTGACACCGGACGCGCGGCTTCGGCGCCGGACGCGCGAAGGGGACCGGCATCCGCCGGTCCCCTTCCCGCCGAGCTGCCGGCCGCCGATCGCTCAGCCGTCGGCGCTGCCACGCTCAGCCATCGATCAGCGACCGCCACTCGGCGACCCTGCCGGCGTCCACCGGCGACCGCCACCCGTCGGGGCGCACCGCGCCACCGACGTGGAAGGCGTCGAACCCCGCCGCCCGCAGGCCCGGCACGTGCCCGGCCCGCAACCCGCCGCCGATCAGGATGCGCTGGCCGTACCCGGGCTCGCCGGCCCGCGCCAGCTCGGCCCGCAGGACGTCCCGGCCGGCGTCCACCCCGCCGGCCGCGCCGGAGGTGAGGAAGGTGTCGAGGCCGGGCAGCGCGCCGACCGCGGCGCGGACGGCGGCCCGGTCGGCGCTGTGGTCGAGCGCCCGGTGGAAGGTCCACCGGCAGCCGGCCACCGCCTCGGCGACGGCCGCGGTGGCGGCCAGGTCGACGCTGCCGTCGGCGTCGAGGAAGCCGAAGACGAACTCGTCGGCGCCCTCGGCCCGCAGGGCGTCGGCGCGGGCACAGAGCCCGTCCAGGTCGCCCGGGGTGAAGCCGTCCCGCAGGCGGAGCATGACGCGGAGCGGGAGCTCCACCGCGGCGCGGATCCCGGCGAAGTCCTCGACGGACGGGGTGAGCCCGTCGGCGGCCATGTCCGTGACCAGTTCGAGCCGGTCGGCGCCGCCCGACTCGGCGGCCTGGGCGTCCTGGGGCGTCAGCGCGATGACTTCGAAAATTGGTCTAGACATATCGGTAGACTGTCACACCCCGCACCCGGCGGCGACACCCGGCCCCACCGGTCCGCCGGGTTCACGCCACGAGCTTCCGGTCCCCGTCGCCCGGAGCCGCCCCACCGGTCGGCCGGCGCAGCATGAGCAGCCCGACCATCGCGGCCACCGCCAGCACGGTCTCCGGCACCAGCCTGGTCATCCCGCCCGACTGCTGCCAGATCGGGTAGACGTTGACGCTGAACGTCCAGGACAGCATGGCGAGCCCGGGCACCGCGACCACGTACCAGCGGCGCAGGACGGCCAGCGCCATGAACAGCGGCACGCCGACCATCATGACCCGCCAGAACCGATCGATGCTGCTCCAGGACGAGTAGGCGTCGAACGCGTGGATCGCGACCGGGGACGCCGCCACCGACACCAGCACCAGGCCCCGCTCCCGCCAGGTGGGCGACGGCAGGGCATCCCGGGGCGCGGCGAGTTGCACCAGGCTCCAGAGCAGGAAGGCGCCGTCGAAGGCGAAGACGTAGAAGACCACCCACACCCTGGACCCCCACGGCACGGACGCCGCTTCCATGGCCAGGTGCGCCAGCACCGCGAGCGCCGTCCCTCCGGCCAGCAGCCGCGCGGCGGACCACCGCCCGAACAGGGCCGCGACCGCCCCGAGCAGCGGCAGCACGGTGATCGCCGCCAGGGCCAGGAAGAACGGCACGTCCCTGGCCTCGCGCGGGAGTTCGAGGTCGAACCAGGAGTGCTCCGCGAGCTGGAAGGTGGCCGCCATCCCGGCCGAGGCGCCGGCGGCGAGCGGCGCCGTCAGCGCCGCCAGCCGCCCACCCGGCGAGCTGGAGGTCAGCCGGGTGCGCAGGCGCAGGCCGTACGCCGCGAGGTCGAAGGCCTCCCGCGCGGTGGCCAGCCGGCCGGCACCCGCCGTGGTGTCGGCGAAGACGGCGGCGATCTCGTCGGCCCGTTCCCGGCGGTAGCGGGCCGGATAGAGCCGCAGGGCGGCCTTCAGGGTGAAATCGGTCATGCGAAGGCCCCCCTGACCCTCGGACGGACAACGGAAACGGAGACGGAGAGTCGGCGCTGCGCCTCCTCGGCGACGGCGCGCAGCCGCTCGGCCTCGGCGGCCAGCACCTCCCGCCCACCATCGGTGAGCGCGTAGGTGCGGCGGGCACGGCCGTCGACGACCTCCTCGGCGGCGACCTCGATCAGGCCCTGCTGGAGCAGCCGGTCCAGGGCGCCGTAGAGCGTACCGGTGCGCATCTTCACCCGGCCGTCGGAGATCGCGGCGACCTCCTGGATGAGCGCGTAGCCGTGTCTGGGCGCATCGGCCAGCGCGGTGAGCAGGAGCAGCGTCGGCTCCTGCATGGCTCGTTCTGTCATGGGACTACATATACCGGTCGCCGACATATACAGTCCAGAGGAAACGTCAGATCATCCTTCCGCACCCAGCAGAATGGCCCCCATGCCCGACCGAGACCTGCTCGCCGACTGGACCGCCCTGCTCCGCCGTTGCGGCGCGAGCGCCGACCCGGAGCCCTACGGCCGCGAGCTGCTGCGCCGCTGGGCCGAGCCGCAGCGGCGCTACCACACCACCGGCCACCTGCGGGCGGTGCTCGATCACGTGGACGCGCTGGCCGCGCACGCCGCGGAGCCGGACACCGTCCGGCTGGCCGCCTGGTTCCACGACGCCGTCTACCGGCCGGACCGCTCCGAGAACGAGGAGCGCAGCGCCGCCCTCGCCGCCCGGGCCCTCACCGAGGCGGGCCTGTCGCCGGAGCGGGTGGCCGAGGTGGTCCGGCTGGTCCGGCTCACCGTCACCCACCGGCCCGAGCCGGGCGACCGTGACGGGGAGGTGCTCTGCGACGCGGACCTCGCCGTCCTCGGCGGCGCCCCGGAGGCGTACGCCGGCTACGCGGCGGCCGTGCGGGAGGAGTACGCCTTCGTCCCGGAGCCGGACTTCCGGGCCGGCCGGGCCGCGGTCCTGCGGCAGCTGCTGGCGCTCCCTGAGCTCTACCGCACCCCTGCGGCGCACGAGCGGTTCGACGCCCGGGCCCGGGCCAATCTCGCCACCGAGCTCGCCACGCTGGAGGGTTAGCGCCTCACGCGGACGGCCCCGGGCGTACCGGCCTCATGCGGACGGGCCCCGCGGGTGACCTCACGCGGACGGGCCCGGGCGTACCGGCCTCACGCCTTCGGGCCCGGGCAGGCGCGCCCTCAGGCGAGCTGCCCGACGGGCGCCACCACCGCGCCCTCCTTGCCGCAGACCCAGTGCGGGTCCGGCCCCAGCTCGGGCTCCACGCTGAGCGCGTGCGGATCCCCGTCCGCCGCGCACGCGGTGCAGAGCGGCCAGCGGCCGTACGCCTCCAGCAGCGCGTCCTGGACGTCCTGGGCGACCAGCCCGAGCACGTACTCGGTGCCGTCCGGCCACTGCTCCAGCCACCAGCGCCGGTGCGTCACCGCCTTCTCGACCAGCGACACCACGGCGGCGTCCGCCACGTCCCGGGCGGTCAGGTCGGCCAGGATCAGTGCCCGCGCGCTGTGCAGCGCGGTCTCGATGTCATCTGCGGAAGCCATCCGTCCATTCTCCCAGAGAACGCCGCACGGGCGGCTCCCCGAGGGGAACCGCCCGTGCGATCGAAGACTTGACCGATCCGGCGAGGGATCAGAAGTCCATGTCACCGCCCGGCATGCCGCCGCCGGCGGCCGCAGCGGCCTTCTCCGGCTTGTCGGCGATGACGGCCTCGGTGGTGAGGAACAGCGCCGCGATGGAGGCGGCGTTCTGCAGCGCGGAGCGGGTGACCTTGGCCGGGTCGATGATGCCCTCGGCGACCAGGTCGACGTACTCGTTGGTGGCCGCGTTCAGGCCGTGACCGGCGGGGAGGTTACGCACCTTCTCCACCACGACGCCGCCCTCAAGGCCGGCGTTGGTCGCGATCTGCTTGATCGGGGCCTCCAGCGCGACCTTGACGATGTTGGCACCGGTGGCCTCGTCGCCGTCCAGCTCCAGCTTGTCGAAGGCGACACCGGCCTGCAGCAGGGCGACGCCGCCACCGGCGACGATGCCCTCCTCGACGGCGGCCTTGGCGTTGCGGACGGCGTCCTCGATGCGGTGCTTGCGCTCCTTGAGCTCCACCTCGGTGGCCGCGCCGGCCTTGATGACGGCCACGCCGCCGGCCAGCTTGGCGAGGCGCTCCTGGAGCTTCTCGCGGTCGTAGTCCGAGTCGCTGTTCTCGATCTCGGCGCGGATCTGGTTCACGCGGCCCGCGACCTGCTCGCTGTCGCCGCCACCGTCGACGATGGTGGTCTCGTCCTTGGTGATGACCACCTTGCGGGCGGTGCCCAGCAGGTCGATGCCGGCGTTCTCCAGCTTGAGGCCGACCTCCTCGGAGATCACGGTGCCACCGGTGAGGATGGCGATGTCGCCGAGCATGGCCTTGCGGCGGTCGCCGAAGCCCGGGGCCTTGACGGCGACGGACTTGAAGGTGCCGCGGATCTTGTTCACGACCAGGGTCGACAGGGCCTCGCCCTCGACGTCCTCGGCGATGATGACGAGCGGCTTGCCGCTCTGCATGACCTTCTCCAGCAGCGGGAGCAGGTCCTTGACCGAGCCGATCTTGGAGTTGGCGATGAGGATGTACGGGTCCTCGAACGTCGCCTCCATCCGCTCCAGGTCGGTGGCGAAGTAGGCCGAGATGTAGCCCTTGTCGAAGCGCATGCCCTCGGTGAGCTCCAGCTCCAGACCGAAGGTGTTGCTCTCCTCGACGGTGATGACGCCTTCCTTGCCGACCTTGTCCATGGCCTCGGCGATGAGCTCGCCGATCTGGGTGTCGGCGGCCGAGATGGAGGCGGTGGAGGCGATCTGCTCCTTGGTCTCCACGTCCTTGGCCTGGGCCAGCAGCTGGTCGGAGACGGCGGCGACGGCCTTCTCGATACCGCGCTTCAGGGCCATCGGGTTGGCGCCGGCGGCGACGTTGCGCAGACCCTCGCGGACGAGCGCCTGGGCCAGCACGGTGGCGGTGGTGGTGCCGTCACCCGCGACGTCGTCGGTCTTCTTGGCGACCTCCTTGACGAGCTCCGCGCCGATCTTCTCGTAGGGGTCCTCGAGCTCGATCTCCTTGGCGATGGAGACACCGTCGTTGGTGATCGTGGGGGCGCCCCACTTCTTCTCCAGCACGACGTTGCGGCCCTTGGGGCCGAGCGTGACCTTCACTGCGTCGGCGAGCTGGTTCATGCCACGCTCAAGGCCGCGGCGAGCTTCCTCATCAAAGGCGATGATCTTGGCCATCAGAAGTGGTCCTCCGGGACACGGTCGACTGCTCGGACCAAGGGGTGCCCGCGACGGACGGCCCTGGTGTGCGGGGGTCCTTTCCCCTACCGCTCCCGGGGGCCTCACCGACCCGGTCCGCTGTCACTCTCACGCTGTGAGTGCTAACGCCAATGATTAGCACTCCGGGTAGGCGAGTGCAAGCCCAATCGCCAACCCGCGAGCCGCGCCGCACCCCCGCGCCGGGCCTCACCGGGCCCCGTGGCCGGGCCTCACCGGGCCCCGCGGCCGGGCCCGCGCCGCGCCCCGCACACGGCGGCGGGCCCGCACGACGCGTGTCGTGCGGGCCCGCCGCGAAGCAAGAGGTGCACCAGCCGATGGGCCGAGCCGAACTCCTGGGTGTCGGAAAGGTCAGACCGCCGCGCGGACCATGTCCGCCTGCGGGCCCTTCTGCCCCTGAGAGATCTCGAACTCGACCCGCTGGCCCTCCTCAAGGGTGCGGTAGCCGTCCATCTGGATCGCGCTGTAGTGGACGAAGACGTCCGCACCACCGTCGACCGCGATGAAGCCGTAACCCTTCTCCGCGTTGAACCACTTGACGGTGCCCTGAGCCATTCCGAACTCCCCTAGTGCTGTGCTGGCCCTTCACGCGCCCGCGGGTCTGCGGGTGCGGGTCTGGTTGAGGCCGGCCCGGGGAACCCCCCCTGGGCACAGCCGTGCACGCCGCAATCCCCGCCGAGACCACCGGACGGCGTCCGGTGTACGGGCGATTGCGTCGACCGCGGCTGAATGTATCCGGATCGACGCCCTCTGCAACAGGCCCAATCGCCGGGAATTCACCGGGCCCGCCAAGGGGCAGATCCGACGGAATCGGAAGGAACGCCGCAATTCACGCCGGACATAGCGGACGGATTACCCAAATCCCCTCAAGAATTCTGACATCGGCCTGACATGTTTCACGGCCGTGGAGCGGCCGGCGGTCTCGGCGGCCGGACGGGGAACGGCGGTGCGGGCGCGGACGGATTCGACCACCGGTACGAGGGGGAGGGGAGCCCCGTTCCCGGTCGAGCCACACTCTACTCCGACTGGGAGTGCAAATATTCCCGCCAAAATACGACCGGCCACCCCGGGTCGGAATTCCGTCCCGGGGCGGCCGACTCGGCAGTCGGACGGCTCAGCAGCCGCCGGCCACCGCCGGAATGATCGAGACGCTCGCGCCGTCCTTGATCTCGGTGGCCAGACCCTCCGCGAACCGAACGTCGTCGTCGTTGACGTAGACGTTGACGAAACGGCGCAGCTTGCCGGTGTCGTCCAGAATGCGCGCGGCGATCCCGGCGTGGTTCCGGTCCAGGTCGGCGATGACGTCGCCCAGGGTGGCGCCCTCGGCGCTCACCTCGGCGGCGCCGCCGGTGTAGGTGCGCAGGATGGTCGGGATGCGGACGTTGGCGCTCATGGGGGGCTTCTCCTAGCTGGGGGTGGGTCAGGCGGAGGCGAGGCCGGCGTCGCGGAACGAGGCCAGCGTCGGGCGGATGACGGCGGTCATCCCGGCGTCGGAGACGGCGTCCAGCGTCTTCAGGCCGTCGCCGGTGTTGATCGCGACGGTCTCCTTGGCCGGGTCCAGCTGTCCGGTCTCGACCAGCTTCTTCAGCACGCCGACGGTGACGCCGCCGGCCGTCTCGGCGAAGATGCCCTCGGTGCGGGCCAGCAGCTTGATCGCGGCCACCACCTCGGCGTCCGTCACGTCCTCGACCGCACCGCCGGTGCGCCGGGCGATGTCCAGCACGTACGGGCCGTCGGCCGGGTTGCCGATCGCCAGCGACTTGGCGATGGTGTCCGGCTTGACCGGGCGGATCACGTCGTGGCCGGCCTTGAACGCCGCCGACACCGGCGAGCAGCCCTCGGCCTGGGCGCCGAAGATCTTGTACGGCCGGTCCTCGACCAGGCCGAGCTTCACCAGCTCGCGCAGCCCCTTGTCGATCTTCGTCAGCTGGGAGCCCGAGGCGATCGGGATGACGATCTGCTCCGGCAGGCGCCAGCCCAGCTGCTCGCAGATCTCGTACGCCAGCGTCTTGGAGCCCTCGCCGTAGTACGGGCGCAGGTTGACGTTGACGAAGCCCCAGCCCTCGCCGGCCGGGTCGCCGATCAGCTCCGAGCAGAAGCGGTTCACGTCGTCGTAGTTGCCCTCGATGCCGACCAGTTCGCCGCCGTACACACCGGCCATGACGACCTTGCCCTGCTCCAGGTCGTGC
Organism: Kitasatospora sp. NPDC090091; assembly: GCF_044747365.1. Taxonomy (NCBI): domain Bacteria; kingdom Bacillati; phylum Actinomycetota; class Actinomycetes; order Kitasatosporales; family Streptomycetaceae; genus Kitasatospora; species Kitasatospora sp. NPDC090091. The sequence continues at coordinate 81,351 of NZ_JBIVDY010000008.1, read as the reverse complement.
GGGATGAACACGCAGGACTTGAAGCCCGCCCGGGCGGCCGCGGCGCCCACCGCGCCGGCCAGGTTGCCGGTCGAGGAGCAGGAGAGCGTGGTGAAGCCGAACGCCCGCGCCGCCTCGATCGCGCAGGCGACCACGCGGTCCTTGAACGAGTGGGTCGGGTTGCCGGAGTCGTCCTTGATGTGCAGCTGCGCCGTGAAGCCGAGCTCGCGGCCCAGGTTGTCCGCCTTGACCAGCGGGGTCCAGCCAGGGTTCAGGTTCGGCTTGCCGGCGACGTCGGCCGGCACCGGCAGCAGCGGGGCGTAGCGCCAGATCGAGGCCGGGCCGGACTCGATCCGCTTCCGCAGCGCCTCGGCGCCCTCGCTCCCGAAGTCGTACGCGATCTCCAGCGGCCCGAAGCACTCCAGGCAGGCGAAGCTGGGGCCGAGCGGGAACCGGGTGCCGCACTCGCGACAGGACAGCGCGGCGGCGGGGCCGAGGTCAACGGTGCTGACGGGTGCGGCAGTGTCGATAGCCATGGTGGCGGAGGCCTCTCTCCTCATCTTCCCCGCGGCGCGGTTGCGCCACAGGCCGGAATTGGCACCTGTCCCGCCGGGGCCTGTAACGACAGCCGCGCGAGAAGGTTGCCGGGACGTCAACGGGCCGTTCCCTCAGTCCCTCTGGATGAGCTCTGTGAAGTTGTTGGTCCTGCTCAGCGGCGACCCCGGCGTGCGAAGGTCCGACCGCTGTACGAAGACTGTATCCGAAGGCGTGAAGCTTGAACGGGACCGTCCGCCACGCGAGATGGCCCGTTCCACCCGACCGTTCCACCCAGCTGTTCCACCTGATCCGCCCCACCCGACCGCTCCAACCGACCCGCTCCACCCGAACCCCGCCGAGGAGAGACCCGTGCCCGCCGACCCGACACCCGAGCTCGTCCCGCAGGCGGCGTCCTGGCTGCGCCGGCGCTCGTGGAGCGCGGCCGACCGTCCGGTGCGCACCCTGCTGGAGGCCAAGCGGGCCGCCGGCCGTGCGGGCAGCGTCAGCGTCGTCCTGCCCGCGCTGGACGAGGAGGCCACGGTCGGCGACATCGTCCGCACGGTCCGCCGGGAGCTGATGGAGCGCCTGCCGCTGGTCGACGAGCTCGTCGTGGTCGACTCCGGCTCCGCCGACGGCACCGCCGCCGTGGCCGCCGCCGCGGGCGCCCGGGTGGTCCACCGGGACGAGATCCTCCCCCGGCTGCCCGCCGCCCCCGGCAAGGGCGAGGTGCTCTGGCGCTCGCTGCTGGTCACCCGCGGCGAGATCGTCTGCTTCATCGACGCGGACCTGCGCGAGTTCGACCCGGCCTTCGTCTCCGGCATCGTCGGACCGCTGCTCACCGACCCCGGCATCCAGCTGGTCAAGGCCATGTACGACCGGCCGCTCGAAGTGACGCCGAGCGACTCCGCCGCGGGGGACGCCGCGGTGGTCCCGTCCGGCGGCGGCCGGGTCACCGAACTGGTCGCCCGCCCCCTGCTGAACCTGCACTGGCCGGAACTCGCCGGTTTCGTCCAGCCGCTCGGCGGCGAGTACGCGGCCCGCCGCTCGCTGCTCGAACGCCTGCCCTTCCCCACCGGCTACGGCGTCGAGCTGGGCCTGCTGGTCGACGCACTGGAGACCGTCGGCCTGGACGCGCTGGCCCAGGTGGACGTCGGGGTGCGCCACCACCGCCACCAGGACGGCCAGGCCCTCGGCCGGATGGCCGCCACCATCTACCGCACGGCACTCGAACGGCTGGACCGGACGCACCGGCTCAAGGCCTCCGCCGATCTGGTGCACCCGCTGCTCACCCAGTTCACCCGCGATCCGGAGACCAGGGAGTTCACCGCGCACACCCACCCGGTGACGGCCCTGGAGCGGCCCCCGATGCACACCGTCCCCGAGTACGCGGGCCGCCACCCGGCCCGCTGAGGGGTTTGCGGCCCCGGGCCCCCGGCAACCTACCCATCATGGGCGATCTCACGACCGAGCGTTCGAATTCGACCGGCACCGCCCCGGTCCTGGTGGCATCCAACCGGGGACCGGTGTCGTTCAGCACGGCGGAGGACGGCACGCTGGCCCTCCGCCGGGGCGGCGGGGGCCTGGTCTCCGGGCTCTCCGCGATCGGCGACCCCGACGCCGTCTGGGTCTGCGCGGCCCTCGGCGACGCGGACCGCCGGGCCGCCCGGGAGGCCCCGGACGGCCGCCTCGACCGGGCCGGCCACGATGTCGGCGGGCAGGCCGTCCGGATGCTGGACATAGACCCGGAGACCTTCGCCCGCGCCTACAACGGCGTGGCCAACTCGACCCTCTGGTTCGTCCACCACCTGCTGTACGCCACCCCCACGGCCCCCGCCTTCGACGCCGGCTTCCGCACCGAGTGGCAGGCGTACACCGCCTACAACGCCGCCTTCGCCGAGGCGCTGGCGGCCGAGGCCGCCCCCGGAGCGGCCGTCCTGGTGCAGGACTACCACCTCTCGCTGGCCCCCGCGCTGCTCCGCGCCGCCCGGCCGGACCTGCGGATCGGCCACTTCTCGCACACCCCGTGGGCCCCGCCCGAGTACTTCCGGCTGCTGCCCGACGACGTCGCCGAGGCCGTGCTCACCGGCATCCTCGGCGCCGACCGGGCCGGCTTCCTGACCCGCCGCTGGGCACTCGCCTTCGCCGAGTGCTGCGCCGCCGTGCTCGGCGCCGAGGTCGACCGGGAGGCCCTCACCGTCACCCACGCGGGCCGCACCACCCGCCTCGGCGTCCACGGCCTCGGGGCCGACGCCGACTTCCTGCGCGAGCGCGCCCACCGCCCGGACGTCGAGGAGCGGCTCGCCGCGCTGCGCGAGGCCGTCGGCGACCGCCGCACCGTCGTCCGGGTCGACCGCACCGAGCTGAGCAAGAACATCGTCCGCGGCTTCCAGGCCTACCGGCACCTGCTCCGCACCCGCCCGGAGTGGCACGACCGCGTCGTCCACATCGCCTTCGCCTACCCCTCGCGGACCGACCTCGCCGAGTACCGCGACTACACCGCGCGGGTCCGGGAGCTGGCCGCGGAGATCAACGCCGAGTTCGGCACGGACTCCTGGCAGCCACTGATCCTGCACGTCAACGACGACTTCCCGCGGTCGCTCGCCGCCTACCGGCTGGCCGACGTCGCCCTGGTCAACCCGATCCGCGACGGCATGAACCTGGTCGCCAAGGAGGTGCCGGTGGTCTCCGATCGGGGCTGCGCGCTCGTCCTCTCGCGCGAGGCCGGCGCCCACGCCGAGCTCGGCGAGGACGCGCTGAGCGTCAACCCCTACGACGTGATCGCCACCGCGGACGCGCTGCACGCCGGGCTCACCATGGCCGCCGACGAGCGCGCCGACCGCACCAAGCGGCTCGCCGCCGCGGCCACCGCGCTGCCGCCGCAGCAGTGGTTCCTCGACCAGCTGGACGCGCTGCGCTGACCGCCCGCCCGGGGCGGAGCGGCGCTCAGCATCAGGGCCTGACCTGTGGCGCGGCCCCGGCCTGATTCACAAGTCAGGCCTGGGCCCCGAGGACCGCCCCGAGCGCCGTCAGCAGCTCGACCACGCCGGCCGGGCCCGCCACCACCAGGTCGGCCCGGTCGGCGAGCTCCTTCACCGGCGCGTCGCCCACCGTGCCGCTGCAGACCAGCAGCCCCGCGACGCCCTCGCCGCGCAGCCGCTCCACCGCGTCGAAGGCCGCCAGGTCGCCCAGGTCGTCCCCCGCGTACAGCACCGAGCGCGCCCCGCGCTCGCGCAGGTAGCCGGTCAGCGCGGCCCCCTTGTCGACCCCCGGCGGACGCAGCTCCAGCACCAGCCGTCCCGGCTCCACCACCAGCCCGTGGGCCTCGGCCAGCGCCCCGACCGGCGCACGCAGCAGCGCCAGCGTCTCCTCGGGTGCCTCTGTGCGCCGGGTGTGCACCGCCAGCGACCGCCCCTTGTCCTCGACCCACGTCCCGGCCGGCGCCCCTGACTCCGCCAGCACCCCGGCCAGCTCGGCCCGTGCCCGCTCCACCCCCGGGTGCGCCGGCGGCGAGGTCAGCTCCCCCGCCTCCCAGCGCTCGGCGCCGTAGTGGCCGAGCACCACCACGCCGGTGAGGGCGTCCAGGCCGCCGTACTCCACCGCCAGCGCGGCCGGCCGGCCGGTCACCACCACGATCGACCCGACCCGCGGTGCCAGGGCGGCCAGCGCCCCGGCCGCGTCCGGATGCGCCCGTGCGGACGCGGGGTCGGCCACGATCGGCGCCAGCGTCCCGTCGAAGTCCAGTGCGACCACCGCGTCCCGCGGCGCCCGGAGGATCTCCGCCAGGCCCGCGCGCCCGGCATCCGTGGTCGGCGGCACACTCTGCTCAAGGCCCATGCCCGGACCCTACCCACGCGGCCCCGGCCGGACTCCCGCTACCGGGCGGCCCGGCGGGCGTCCCGGATCCGGCGCAGCCGGTTCACCAGGACCGGAGCGTGCGCCAGCGCCTCCGGCCGGTCCAGCAGTGCGTTCAGCAGCTGGTAGTACCGGGTGCTGGAGAGACCCAGCTCCTCCCGGATGGCCCGCTCCTTCGCTCCGGCCGTCCGCCACTGGCGGCCTTCGAGCTCCAGTACCGCCAAGTCACGCTCACCGAGTCCACCCGTGCCGGCCACGAGCCACACCTCCGCCCACCACTACGGAGTGTCATTCTGCCCCGCGGACCCGACACACTCTGCGCCCCGCGGCCGGGGGCGTCCCCGGATAGCGTCGACCCCATGACCGCCACGACGCCCAGCTTCGCCCTGCACATCCCCGCCGCCGAGCTCGAACCCGACCCGCTCGACCCGGCCCAGATCGTCTCCGGCACCCCCGAGGTCTCCGGCCGCGTGCTCTCCGAGTCCGCCGACGGCCGCCAGCTCCGCGGGATCTGGCAGATCACCCCGGGCGTGGTCACCGACGTGGAGGCCGACGAGATGTTCGTGGTGCTGAGCGGCCGGGCCACCATCGAGATCGAGGACGGCCCGACGCTCCACGTCGGCCCGGGCGACTGCGGCGTCCTGCGCGCCGGGGACCGCACCACCTGGACGGTCCACGAGACGCTCCGCAAGGCCTACGCGATCAGCCTCTGACTCCCCCCGCCCCGAGCCGAAGGGCCGCGCCGGTGTCGAAAGCGACGAGCGACGAGCGACGCAGGAGCGCTGGAGCGCTGGAGCGAGGAGCGTCGGCACCGGGTCCGGAGCGGCCCGGGAGGCGAGCGGGCGAGTAGCAGCCCGGGTTCTCACTTGCGGACCCGGGCCGCTTCCTTCACCGCGGCCTCCTGCAGTCCCTCCAGCACCTGCTTGGGGTCGCCGGTCACGGCCGCGCCGATCCCCGTCTTGATGCGGTTGCTGACCTCGGCCCACGCCGGGTCCCCGAACGGGTAGAAGCTGGCGTTGGCCAGCCCGGCCGCGAACTGCTTCAGGTCCTCGTGCCGGCCGCCGCCCGCGGTCATCTCGGCGAAGGCGTCCTGGGTGACCGGGAGAAGGTTGTAGGCCTCGTCGAACTTGAGCTGGTTCTCCTTGGCGTAGACGAAGGAGAGGAACCTGCGGATCTCGTTCTTGTGCCCGTTGGCCTTGAACGCCATCATCCAGTCCGCCACGCCGAGGCCGGCGGTCTTCGCCAGGCCGTCCTTCCGCGGGATCGGCGCCGTGCCGTAGTCGACCTTGGCCTTGGCGGCCATCCGCAGCAGCGTCGGGTGCCCGTTCAGCATCGCCACCTTGCCGGCCGCGAAGTCGGTGAAAACCGGGGTGCGGTTCATCGTGCCCGGCTCGGGGTACGTCAGCTTCGTCTCGACCAGGTTGGTCCGCAGCCATCCGAAGGTGGCCTGGTTCTGGGCACTGTCGATGGTGTAGTTGCCGACGTCGTCGGAGAGGCTCCCGCCGCCGCTCAGCGTCCACAGCATCGACTCGGCCGGCGCCTCCTCGGGCCCCAGCGGCAGCCCGTACGGCACGACCCCGGGCACCTTGGCCCGGATCTTCTCGGCGGCCTGCCGCAGCTCGTTCCAGGTGGCCGGCGGCTGGGTGATGCCGGCCTTCTGGAAGATCGCCTTGTTGTAGAAGAGCACCCGTGAGGAGGAGACGAACGGGATGCCGTACTGCGTGCCGAGCACCTGCCCGGCGTGGCTGAACGACTCCAGCATGTTGGCCTGGGTGTCCAGCGAGAGCACGTCGGCGACGGGGTAGAGCCGGTCCGCCGCGGCCTGGTCGGCGAAGCCGCCGGTCTGCACCAGGTCGGGCGACCTGCCGCTGCCCACCAGGTCGGCGACCCGCTTGCCGATGTCCGTCCAGCCGACCACCTCTACGTCGACCTTGATGCCCGGGTTGGCGGTCTCGAAGCGGCGGGCCACGTCCTGCCAGTAGAGCTTGGAGCCGGTGGCCGCGTCCTCGCCGTAGTCGGCCGCCACCAGCTTGAGGGTGACCGTCCGGTCGCCCTGGCCGCCGCAGCCGGTGAGCAGCAGCGCTCCGGCCAGCGCGGTGCCGAGCAGCCGGGTGGGAGCCTGGGCACGCCTGTTCAACGCGGGTACCGCCTTCGGGGGGAGGAAACCGGCCGGACGGGGGGAAATCCGGCGGGGAGGCCGCCACCCTGCCAAACCTCCGGCACAGTGGTCCAGACCTCCGGGCGTTACCCGACGGGTAGTTATCGAAGTGCGGGGGTCGTTGCGCGATGCGCAACGACCCGGCTCCGAACCGGGGCGAACCCGACCGTGCGGGGCGCACGCAAAGTGCCGCACACCACATGGATCTGCGACAAAGCTCACCCCAGTTGGACCAGACCAATCCGACAACTGGACTAGACCTCTCCGACCTGGCCAAGGGAAACTGTCCTCCGTGAAGCACGTCATCGCACTCGATGTAGGCGGCACCGGCATGAAGGCCGCGCTGCTCGCCCAGGACGGCTCCGTGCTGTTCGAAGCACGCCGACCGACCGGGCGGGAGCACGGCACGGAAGCCGTCGTCGCCGCCATCCTCGACTTCGCCGCCGACCTGGCGGACGAGGGCCGCAGCCGCTTCGGCGTCGCGCCGCTGGCGGCGGGGGTCGCCGTCCCGGGGACGATCGACGAGAAGAACGGCATCGCGGTCTTCTCGGCCAATCTCGGCTGGCGGGACCTCCCGCTGCGCGAGCTGCTGGGCACGCGCCTGGCCGGGCCGGGCGGCGCCGCGATGCCGGTCGCCCTCGGCCACGACGTGCGCTCGGGCGGCCTGGCCGAGGGCCGGCTCGGGGCCGGGCACGGTGTCGGCCGCTTCCTGTTCATCGCCCTCGGCACCGGCATCGCCGGCGCCATCGGCATCGACGGCCGGATCGAGGCCGGCGCCCACGGGTACGGCGGCGAGATCGGCCACGTCGTGGTCCGCCCGGGCGGGCCGCCCTGCGGCTGCGGCGCCCGCGGCTGCCTGGAGACCCTCGCCTCCGCCTCCGCCGTCTCCCGCGCCTGGGCCGGTGCCAGCGGGGACCCCGACGCCGACGCGGCATCCTGCGCCGTCGCGGTGGACGCCGGGGACGCCCGCGCGGTCGCGGTCTGGCAGCACGCGGTGGACGCCCTCGCGGACGGGATCGTGCTCGCCCAGAGCCTGCTCGACCCGTCCACCGTGATCGTCGGCGGCGGCCTCGCCGAGGCCGGCGACACCCTCTTCACCCCCCTGCGCGCGGCCGTCGCCGAGCGGCTGACCTTCCAGATGCCCCCCGAGGTCGTACCCGCCATGCTCAAAGACACCGCCGCATCCCTGGGCGCCGGACTGCTCGCCTGGGACCTGCTCTCGATGGAGGTGGCCGCGTGACTGTCGCGGACCGTACTGCACTGTCCGGCGCCCGGTTGGTCCTGCCGTCCGGGGTGGTCGAGGACGGCCGTCTGGTGGTGGAGGGCGCGGTGGTGGCCGGTGTCGGCGGCCCGGTGGCGCCGGGGGACCTCGATCTGTCGGGGTTCACGGTGGTGCCGGGGTTCGTGGACCTGCACGTGCACGGCGGTGGTGGTGCGTCGTACGCGTCGGGGGTCGCGGAGGAGGCGTTGCGGGTGGCGCGCACGCACCTGGAGCACGGCACGACGACGACGATGGCCTCGACGGTGACCGGGGAGATCGACGAGGTGGCGCGGCAGGCGGCGGTGCTGTCGGAGCTGGTGGAGGACGGCGTGCTGGCCGGGATCCACTTCGAGGGGCCGTTCATCTCGCACAACCGGTGCGGTGCGCACCGTCCGGACCTGTTGCGGGATCCGGATCCGGCGCTGGTGCGCAAGCTGGTGGACGCGGCGCGGGGGCAGGCGCGGATGGTGACGCTGGCGCCGGAGCTGCCGGGTGGGCTGGAGTCGGTGCGGATGCTGGCGGAGCTGGGGGTGGTGGCGGCGGTGGGGCACACCGACGCGGACTACGGGCGGACGCTGGAGGCGGTGGAGGCGGGGGCGACGGTGGCGACGCACCTGTTCAACGCGATGCCGGGGATCGCGCACCGGGCGCCGGGTCCGATCGTGGCGCTGCTGGAGGACGAGCGGGTCACGGTGGAGCTGATCAACGACGGGGTGCACCTGCATCCGTCGGTGCTGGATCTGGCGTACGGGACGGCGGGGGCGGCGCGGGTCGCGCTGATCACGGACGCGATGGGGGCGGCGGGGATGGGCGACGGGCTCTACCCGCTCGGCCCGCTCCAGGTCGAGGTCAAGGACGGCGTCGCCCGGCTGGTCGAGGGCGGCGCGATCGCCGGCTCCACGCTCACCCTGGACGTGGCCTTCAAGCGGTCCGTCACCGTCAACGGGCTCACCCTCGGGCAGGCCGTCGAATCGCTCTCCGCCACCCCGGCGCGGCTGCTCGGCCTCGCCGACCGGGTCGGCGCGCTGGAGCCCGGCAAGCAGGCCGACCTGGTCGTGCTCGACTCCGCGGGCTACGACCTGGTGGCCGTGATGCGCCGCGGCGAGTGGGTCGTCGGCGGCGACGCGTTCGCCCCGGTCGCGGCCTGACGCACCGACGGCGACGGCCGCCCGGTCCCCTCGTGTGGGGACCGGGCGGCCGTCGCCCGGTGCGGGGCGGATCAGGCCGCCTCCAGCACCACCTGGTCGATCAGGATCGTCCCGCCCGCCGGGCCGGAGATCGTGATGGTGTTCGCCCCCGCCTGCAGCGCCGGCGTTATGTACGTCGTGTACCAGGACGAGGCGGGCTCCTTGCCCGGCGAGTAGTTCCGGAAGGACAGCCCGCTCGGCCAGTCCTTGCCGTTCACGCTCGCCGCGGCCTTGACGTCGCCGCCCGGGTTGTTGAAGTGCACGGTGAACTTGTAGGTGCCGGCCGCGGCCACCTCGCCGGTCCAGCTGACCGAGCCGCCCGGCTGGAGCGTCAGGTAGCCGCCGTCCGCCGACTTGGCGCCCTTGACGGTGTTCCCGGTGGGCGCGTTCTGGCCCTGCAGCTGCGCCGCGTCGACCGCGCCCAGGGCGGACGCCCCGGAGGCGCCCGACGACGGCGAGGCGGAGCCGGAGGCCGCCGGGGTGCCGCCGGTCGTGCTGCTCGGGGCCGGCGGCGCGGCGGTCTGGGTGGCGCTCTTGGCGCTCTTCTCGCCGCCGTCCGGGTCCCCGGTGGACAGCGCGATGCCGGCGCCGATCGCGATGGCCGCGACCACCGCCACCGCGCCGATCACCGCACCCTTGCTCCGGCCGCTGCTCGGGCGCTCCTCCCCCGGCTGCGGCCGGGAGTGCTCGGCGTACCGGGCCTGCTGGGCGGGCGCACCGCCGAACTCGGCCTGCGGCGGGTACGGGCGGCCCTGCGGGTGGCCCGGCTGCTGCGGCGGGTACGGCTGCTGGCGTTGCTGCGGGTAGGGGTGCTGCCCGTACTGCGCCCGACCGACCTCCATCGGGCGGCTGTACGGCGTGCGCGGCACGCCCTGCTGCGGCTCGGCCGACTGCGCGGCGCTGCCGTCGGCCGGACGGTAGAGGTAGCCGAAGGGGTCGTCGTCCTGCGGGGCACCGCCCTCCGGGCCCTCGGGCACTCCGTTGCTGCCGGCGGTCGTCACGGTGGTCAACTCCCCCATCGCGGTCGCGCCGCCTGGCAGCCGTGCCGGCGGCGCTCCTGGTGTCGCTCGTACCCGGGCACCCTACCTGCCACCTCGGGTCCTCCGAAAAGAACCCTTGACAACTCGCCGGTAGCTTTGTCCGGGCGCGCCGCTATCCGGCCCGCCGGTGCGAGCGTTCGCCGCGCGCTCCGCGCACCGCGCCGCCCCGCGCCCGCTTCTCGTCGTACATCCGCTCGTCGGCCGTGTGCAGCACCTCTTCGATGCTCATCCCGCAGCCCGCCCAGCCGATGCCGAGGCTGACGCCGACCCGCATCGCCCGGCCGTCGATCCGCATCGGCGGGATGATCGCGTTGCGCAGCCGGTGGGCGAGGTCCTTGGCCTCCTCCCGCCCGATGCCGTCGGCCAGCACCACGAACTCGTCGCCGCCGAGCCGGGCCACCGTGTCGCCGTCCCGGACGGCCTGGCTGAGCCGGCGGGCCACCTCGACCAGGACGGCGTCGCCGGCGTTGTGGCCGAACCGGTCGTTGATCGACTTGAACCCGTCCAGGTCACAAAAAATGACGGCGAGGCCCTTGTCCGCCGGCGCGGCCCCGCCCGAGCGGAAGGGACCGGACCAGACGTCGCCGCCGGCGGCGTGGTCGGCCGGGACCACCGCGTGCACGTGCTCGCCGTAGCCGAGCGGGGCGTCGGGCGCGGCCGGCAGCGGGTAGCCCTCGGCGCCGTAGTGGTGCACCGGCTCGGCGCGAAGCTCCGCGCCGTCCGGGCCGTCGAACCCGCCGTAGAGGTCGGCCGGGTAACCGCCGTACGGCTGCGGGTACGCCCCGTCGCCGGGCCCGGCGACGGCGCCCGCGGTCTGCGGCTCGGGGCAGAGCCGCCGGGCCAGCCGGGCCTTCAGCTCGGCGCTGTTCGGGAGGCCGGTCAGCGCGTCGTGGCTGGCCCGGTGGGCGAGCTGGAGCTCGTGCCGCTTGCGGTCCTCGATGTCCTCGACGTGGGTGAGCAGGAAGCTCGGCCCCTCCGCCGCGTCGGCGACGATCGAGTTGCGCAGACAGACCCACTGGTAGCCGCCGTCGCGCCGGGACAGGCGCAGTTCGGCCCGGCCGCTCTCGGCGCTGGTGCGCTCCAGCAGGGCCCGGTCGTCGGGGTGGACGAGGTCGGCGAAGCTCTGCTGGCGCAGCACCGCCCGCGGGCGGCCGAGCAGCCGGCAGAGCGCGTCGTTCACCCTGGTCAGCTGGCCGCGCCCGGCGCCGTGCAGTTCGGTGATGGCCATCCCGCTGGGCGCGTACTCGAAGGCCTGGCGGAAGCTCTCCTCGCTGGCCCGCAGCGCCTGCTGCTCCTTCTCCAGGCGGGCCAGCGCGCGCTGCATCTCGGCCCGCAGCCGGGCGTTGCCGATCGCGATCGAGGCCTGCAGCGAGAACATCTCCAGCGCCTCGCGGGTCCACGCCCCGGGCCGTTTGCCACTGCGCGGGCGGTCCACCGAGAGGACGCCGAGCAGGTCGCCGCCGGCGCTGTACATCGGGGCGAGCAGGCCGTCGGCGGGGTGCCAGTCGTTGGCGTAGACCGGCATCGGACCGTCGCCGATCCAGCGCGGGATGTCGCTGGCCACGGCCCAGCCGCGGTCGTAGGGGAGGAAGCGGAGCGTGCCCCAGTGGTCGCTGACACCGAGCAGCCGGTCCCAGGACTCGCGCGAGCCGACCTGCCCGAGCAGTACGGAGGGGCCGCCCATGGCGCTCTCCTCCAGCTCCCAGACGGCCGCCACCACCAGGTCGCCGTCCGGCCGGACCAGGCTCACCGCGGCGGCGTCGAAACCGAGCCCGTGCACCGCACCCTCGACGACGGCCTGCAGCGTGCCCGCCAGGCTGCGGGCAGCGTTGAGGTCCGCCACGACCCGGTGCAAGGTGCGGAGGGTCGCGAGACGGACGTAGGGCTCCGACTCGGCTTCCATGCGGGGGCTCCCCGGCTGCTTCGGATAGTTCTTGAATGGTTATCGTCCGATTGCCAGAAGAACTGAATCACAGGGAGCACAGCGTTCGGCACGCTCGGTCAGCAATAGGCCGCCACTTGTGACTTAAATCACACGAGACTTATGCGCCTTTATTCAGCTCATCTGCCCCAGAGCGGGACATTAGGCTTTATCGGAACATTTCCGGTGGTCGGCCGCATTGGTCACGCACTGAAGCCGCCGGACGGCCGGCAGGCCCCCTGCCTTCACTCCTGGGGGTGAGCGCGGCCGGGAACCGTAACTTCTGCGCCGCTGGTCCTACGACCACGGCCCGATGCCGTTCACGGCCGGCGCCGACTACCGTGCGGTACGTGTACTCGTCCCCGCAGCCGGAAGCTGCCACCCAAGCCACGCCCGATGAGTTCCGGGCGGCACTCTCCCAGCTCGCTTCGGGCGTGAGCCTGGTGACCGTCCACGACCCGGACGACGGCGAGGACGTCGGCATGACCGCGACGTCGTTCCTGTCGGTGTCGCTGGAGCCGCCGCTGGTGCTGATCTCGGTCCGCGAGGACTCCCGGATGGACGAGGTGCTCTCCCGCGCCGAGACCTGGGCGGTCTCGCTGCTCTCCGAGGAGCAGAAGGCGCTCGGCTCGCGGTTCGCCATGAAGGGCCGGCTCAGCGACCGGCTGCTGTTCGCCGACGCGCCGCACCACCGCGGCCCGTTCAGCGGGGCGCCGCTGATCGACGGCGCGCTCGCCACCGTCGAGTGCCGCACCGAGCAGCGGATACCCGCCGGTGACCACACCCTGCTGCTGGGCCGCGTCCTGGAGGCCGTGGTGCCCGACCCGGGCGGCCGCCCGCTCCTCTACTTCCGCGGCGGCTACCGGCAGCTCGGCTGAGCAGCCGGCCGGTGCGGACGGCGGCTAGGTCCTGTCCGGCCGATCTTGCCGGACAGGACCTAGTCGCCGCGCGGCGACCGCCGCCCCTGCTTGAGCTCGGAGCGGTGCCGCTTGTTGGACAGCCGCCGCTCGACCATGCCGCGGCTGGGCTTCGTCGCCCGGCGGGCCTTCGGCGGCGGCGCGGTGGCCTCGCCCAGCAGCGACGCCAGCCGGGCCGCGGCGACCTCGCGGTTGCGCCACTGCGAGCGGTGCTCGGAGGCGCGCACCACCAGCACCCGGCCGTCGACCAGGCGCCCGGCCAGCCGCTCCAGGGCGCGCTGCTTCCACACCTCGGGCAGCGCCTCGGAGGCCGCCAGGTCGTAGCGCAGCTCGACCTGGGTGTCGGAGGTGTTGACGTGCTGGCCACCGGGGCCGGAGGATCGGGAGAAGCGCCAGACGAGCTCGGCGTCGGGGACGACCACCGACCCCCGTACGCGGATGGGCTCGGGCATGCGTCCATCATCCCGTGCCCCGGTGGCGCCGGTCACCCGGTTTATCCCCGGCGTTCATCCCCGGCGCCCGCAGCCCCGACAATGGCCTGTGTGATCGACCTCGGCTACTCCCTCTCCAACCGCTTCCCGGACCCCCCGCAGACGGACTACCGGACCGCCTCGGTCCAGTCGCTGCGGTACGACCTCTTCTGCGGCGACGTCTACCTGGAATCCGACGGCGCCGAGGTGTCCACGGCCTGGGGATGGGTGCCGGTCCTCGACTTCGCCTGGGCGCTGTGCGACATCGCCGAGCAGCTCGACCGGGATCCGGACGGCAACCGCTCCGCCCGGGTGCAGACCGCCGACCTCGACTTCACCCAGAACACCGAGCTGCTGCGGTTCGCCCGCCGGTTCAACTGGGTCGAGGTCAGCGCCACCTGGCTGCCGGACGAGGAGCCGGTCGTGGTCCGCCACAGCGACCTGCGGCGCGAGGCCCGCGACTTCCTGCAGGACACCCTGGCCGACCTCTTCGACATGCACCCCGATCTGGCCGACAATCCCAACGTCTGGTCGCTGCAGGGCCGATTCCGGAGAATCTGACCCGCCGTCGACCGGTCGTTGCCCGATCCGGCCGCGACCCCGAGAATCTGGCGGGGAGCGTGGAACCAAGCCCACGCTCTCCCGCGTTATCCCGGGCACAAGCAACGAAGGGACAGCACACACCATGCCAGTGAGCCTCTCCAAGGGTGGCAACGTCTCGCTGACCAAGGAGGCCCCCGGCCTGTCCTCGGTCACCGTCGGCCTCGGCTGGGACGTCCGCACCACGACCGGTGCCGAGTTCGACCTCGACGCCAGCGCGATCGTGCTGAACGCGGACGGCAAGGTGCTGTCCAACGGCCACTTCGTCTTCTTCAACAACACCAGCACCCCGGACAACACGGTCGTCCACACCGGTGACAACCGCACCGGCGAGGGTGCCGGCGACGACGAGGCGATCAACGTCAACCTGGCCGGCCTGCCGGCCGAGGCCGTCAAGATCACCTTCCCGGTCTCGATCTACGACGCCGTGGCCCGGTCGCAGAACTTCGGCCAGGTCCGCAACGCCTACATCCGCGTGATCAACGCGGCCGGCGGCGCCGAGATCGCCCGCTACGACCTCTCCGAGGACGCCGCCACCGAGACCGCCATGATCTTCGGCGAGCTCTACCGCAACGGCGCCGAGTGGAAGTTCCGCGCCGTCGGCCAGGGCTACGCCTCCGGCCTCGCGGGCATCGCCCAGGACTTCGGCGTCCAGCTCTGACACGGCTCTGACGCGGCTGCGCCGCGTGAAGCGCCCGGCCCCACTCCGTCAGGGGCCGGGCGCTTCGTCGTTCCCGGCCGCCCGGAACGCACCTCGGCGCGGGGAGCCGGGCGGCTCCCCGCGCCGAGGGCTGCGGTGACGGATCAGCGGTGAGGGGTCAGCGCGAGGCGCGCAGCTCCGGGAGCTGGATCAGCTCGGTCTCGTCGTCCGGCGTCAGGTCGACCACCTCCGGGGCGGTCTCCTCCGCCGCCCGGTCCGGGGCCCCGGCCGGTGCCCCGTCCCGGTCCCCGCCCTTCGCCCGGTGCTGCGCCGCGACCGCCTCGTCCCCGACCACGTCCGCCAGGTCGGCGCGCTCGCCGAGCTCGGCGACGCTGCCGACGGCCGGCGCCGGGGCCGCGGGCCGGGCCGCCGCGCCGGAGGTGCGCCCGAAGAAGCTGAAGTTGCGGCCGGCCCCGGGCTGGGCCGGACGCGGCCGCTGCCGCTCGACGGACGCCACGGGCACGGCCGGCGGGCCGCCCAGCTGACCGACCGTCGCCGTCAGCGCCGGCCGGACCGGGGCCGCGGGGGCCGCCACCGCGGGCTTGGCCGCCGCCGGCACGGGCACCGCGGGGGCCGCAGGGGCCGGAGCCATCGGGGCCGGAGCGGCGGCCGGGGCCGGGGCCGCGGGGGCGAGGGCCACCGGGGCGGCAGGAACGACGGGCGCGGGCACCGGCGCGGGCACTGCCACGGAAGCCGGCGCGGCCGCCGGAACGGGCGCCGTGCGGGCCCGCAGGGCGAGCTCCGCCCCGGCCGCGCGCTCGCGCCGCTCCTGCGCCGCCGCCGCACGCCGCTCCAACTGCCGCAGCACGGACGCGGCACGCACGAACGCGGCCGGGCTCGCCGGGTACTTGGGGCGGCTCGCCGCGAGCGCCCGCTGGGCCGCCTCGGCCTCCTTGAGCGCCTGCTCGGCGACCATCACGGCACGCTCGCGCAGCAGCCGGGCGATCTCCGTCTCGGCCTTCGCCAGCCGCGACTTCTCCGCCGTCAGCCGGCGCCCGAAACGGGTGGCCCGCTCCTCGGCCACCTCCGCCGCGTACTCGGCCTCGGCGAGCTGCTCCTCGAAGCGCTCCTCGGCCCGCAGCCGCTGGGCGACGGAGACCTCGGCGGCCGCCCGGGCGGCCCGGTCGCGCTGGCGCAGCAGCACCGCGATCCCGAGCGCGGCGAGCACCGCCGCGACGCCCATCGAGCGGACCAGGATGGTGTCCTGACTGAACAGCAGCGCGGCCACCGCGGCGACGATGAGCACGCCGGCCGCAGTGGGGGGAAGGACCCGGCCGAGGAAGGAGGAATGACGGTGGCGTCCGCGAGACATGCCAAGAAACTAGCGTGCGAATTGGGGCCGTGTCAGCCCAGGGTCGGCTTTGGCCCTTGACACCGCAGAAGCCGTACCGCACGTGTCCGGGCCCTTACCCGTGATCACGGCCGGCCCCGCCGGGCCCTGTCCGGCCGATCCTGCCGGGCGCACGGAGCGACGGGACAGGACCTACCGGTGCGTGGCCGCCGGCCCGCTCGGGTCGTCGTGGTCCTCCGGCAGCTTGCAGACGTGCTGCAGCCAGAGCGCCGCCGCGATCACCGCGGCACCGGCCAGCACCGCGAAGCCGGCCGTGACGGCCTGGTCCTTGCGGGCCGGCACGTCGAGCTCGCCGAGCAGGTAGATCCCCGCCCCGGCGTAGATGCCGGTGACCACCGCCGCGACCAGCGCGCTCGCCTGCCCCAGCACCACCGCGCGGGCCGCACCGATCGGGTCGACCCGCTTGGCGCCGGGCTGCCGCTCGCGCGCCGCCTTCAGCCGGGAGCGCAGCGAGATCGCCGTGGCGAGCAGGATCACCGCCACCGCCGCCAGCACCACCGGCGCCGCGCCGGGAACGGCGGGCAGCGTGTCCAGGGAGGCCCACAACTTGGCGCCGGCCCAGGACAGCGCCGTCGTCGCGGCGGTGATGCCGACCAGCAGGCGGAGGCGAAGCAGCTTCACTCGGACGTGGTCCTTCCGGGTACCAGAGTCGGGCGGCCGGGGCCCGCTCCCCGGCCCGGCGGGCGGGAGGCGCCCCGGTCCGGCGGCGGGCGGGGGCTGGGTACGACGGCGCCAGGCCACCGTACCGGGCCGGCCCCGACGGGCACCCTCGTGCGGGCCGGACACCTACTCGTACGGCCGGGCCCCCGCCCGAGTTCCCGGGCCCGCACCGCTCCCGGGCTCCGGTCACCCCGGGCGGGCCCCGGCCGTGCGGTCCTACTCCGGCAGCGTCAGCCGGATGTCGTCGCGCCGGCGGACGCCCTGGGCGTCCGCGCCGCCGAGCGCGTCCAGCAGCGCGCCGACCCCGCCGTGGCCGGGCAGCTCGGCCTCCGGCTGGGCGTCCAGCCAGGGGGCGAGCACGAACGCCCGCTCGTGCGAGCGCGGGTGCGGCAGCAGCAGCTGCGGGTCGTCGCTGGTGACGCCCTCGTAGGCGAGGATGTCGACGTCCAGGGTGCGCGGGCCCCAGCGGACGGTGCGGACGCGGCCGAAGGCGTCCTCGATCGCGTTGCCGCGCTCCAGCAGGTCGTGCGGCGGCAGCGAGGTGCGCAGCACCACCACCGCGTTGTAGTAGTTGGGCTGCTCGTCCGGGCCGCCTACGGCCTCGGTCTCGTACACGGCGGAGACGGCCTTGATCCGGAGCCCGGGGGTGTCGGCCAGGGCGTCCACGGCGCCCTGGAGGGTGTCCAGGCGGTTGCCGAGGTTGGAGCCGAGGGCGATCACCGCGCAGCGCTGGCCGTGCAGCGTGGTGTCGGCCGAGTCCACCCGGCGCTCCAGGTCGAACGTGCTCGGCGAGGCGGTCGGGTCGCTGGTGCTCATCGGGCGTCCTCTACAGCAGAAAGGCGGGCTTGACGGCGGGAACGGGGCGCACGGCAGCGGTCATGCGCGGCCCCGGTGGATGGTCACGGTCACGTCGTCGAACGGCACGGTGATCGGGGCGTCCGGCTTGTGCACGGTCACCTCGACCTCCTCCACCGCCGCGTGCTTCAGGCACTGGTCGGCGATGCGCTGCGCCAGGGTCTCGATCAGGTCCACCGGCTCGCCGGCGATGATCGCGGTGACCTCCTCGGCCACGATGCCGTAGTGCGCCGTGCGGGTGAGGTCGTCGCCGGACGCGGCGGGGCGGGTGTCCAGGTACAGCACGAGGTCCACCACGAAGGTCTGGCCCTCGACGCGCTCACGCTCGAAGACGCCGTGGTGGCCCCGGGCACGCAGACCCCGCAGGGTGACGCGGTCCAGCAAACGAATCACTGCTCCCAGTCGGACGGGCCCTGCCCCGGTCGAGGCGGGCAGGCAGGTCGAAGGCGGGCGTCGCGCCCGCCACTCCGTTTCGAATCTACCTGCGAGCGCGGACAACGCCTGACCGTCCTACCCGGCACGAACCGTCGCCACGCGCACCGAAATGGCGATTGACGTGAACGTTCGGTGACCGTCCGGAAATTCCCGGGCGACCGTCGGGAGCCCATTTCCCGACGGCTCCCGGATCAGTCCTCGTCGTCCTCGTCGCCGCTGGTCAGCACCGGTGACCCGTGGTGGGACCAGAGCTTCCAGCCGGCCGGCGTCCGGCGGAAGAGATTGGTCGAGACGACCTTTCCGCCGACCAGCGGACCGAGCTCGCCCTCCTCCTCCGCCTCACCACCCGAAAGGATGTTCTCGGTGCACGTGACAAGAGCCACATCACCGTGAACCTCGGCCTCGACGTCGGTCAGGATGAACTGGATGTACTCGGTGTTCGCCATGATCAGCATGTACGAGCGGGTCACCTGTGCCCGTCCGCGCAGCACCGGCCAGCCGGGGTGCACGCACACCACGCCGCCCTTGTCGTCGGCCTCGGCGGCCCCCAGCCAGGCGTCCTCGACCGCCTCCAGATCGCCGTTTTCGAGCGCCTCGTAGAGCGCCCGGTTGGCCTCCAGGACGGCCTCCACGTCCGCCTCCCGGGCCCGCTGTCCCGCGGTCTCTCCGCTCAACCTGCCGTCACCTGCCACAGACCCTCCCGTCTCGCCCTCCGTGCCCGCCGTCGGGCCGGAGGGTCCCTACCGGGCCGCGCGCTGCCAGGCCGCGACCACCCGCACGGCGTCCGCCGTGCCCGACACGTCGTGCACCCGCACCGCCCAGGCCCCCGCCTGTGCCGACAGCACCGACACCGCGGCGGTCGCGTCGTCGCGCTCCCGCGCCGGACGCAGCTCCCCGGTTTCCGGGTCGGCGAGCAGCGTACCCAGGAACCGCTTGCGCGATGCGGCGACGAGGACGGGACGGCCGAGCCCGGTGATCGCGTCCAGCCGGCCGAGCAGGGCCCAGTTGTGCGCGGGGGTCTTGGCGAAGCCCAGGCCCGGGTCCAGGATCAGCTGCTCCTCCTTGACGCCGGCCGCCAGCAGGGCGTCCGTCCGGGCGGTGAGCTCGGCGACCACGTCGGCGACCACGTCGTCGTAGACGGCCAGCCGGTCCATGTCGGCGGACTGCCCGCGCCAGTGCATCACCACGAAGGGGACGCCGGTCTCGGCCACCACCCGGGCCATCGCCGGGTCGGCCAGCCCGCCCGAGACGTCGTTGACGATCCGGGCGCCTGCCGCCACCGCCTGTTCGGCGACCGAGGCGCGCATGGTGTCGACGGAGACCACCACCCCGGCGTCGGCGAGCTCGCGGACCACCGGGAGCACCCGGCCCAGCTCCTCCTCCTCGGGCACCCGCGCCGAGCCGGGGCGGGTGGACTCGCCGCCGACGTCCACCAGGTCCGCGCCGCGGGCCCGCAGCGCCAGGCCGTGCGCGATGGCGCGGGCGGGGTCGTGCCACATCCCGCCGTCCGAGAAGGAGTCGGGGGTCACGTTGACGACGCCCATCACGGCGCAGCGGTCGAGCCGCGGCAGCCCGGCCGGCAGGGAGAAGGACAGCGAATCGCTCATAAACCCCATTATCGAACCGGACCCCGGTCGGAGGAGTTCCGACCGGGGTCCGGTGCGTGGTCGAGCGGCGCGCGGCCGTGGCGGCGCGCCGGTCAGGCGGCCTCGGTGACCTCCGGGCGCGGGGCCGGCATCAGGCCCTCGCGCTGCGGCTTGCGGCCGAAGCGCGGCATGCCGAGCGTGATGAAGGCCTCGGCCTGCATCGCGGCGAAGCCGATCCGGGGCAGGTCCCGGGTGTTCGGGAAGACCAGGAAGCGCGGCTCCCACTGCGGCTGGAACTTGGCGTTGAACTTGTAGAGCGACTCGATCTGGAACCAGCGCGAGAGGAAGACCAGGAGCCCGCGCCAGGCGCGCAGCACCGGGCCCGCGCCGATCCGCTCGCCGCGCGCCAGCGCGGAGCGGAACATCGCGAAGTTGAGCGACACCCGGCGGATGCCCATCTCCGGCACCGCCTGCAGCGCGGCCACGATCAGCAGCTCGTTCAGGCCCGGGTCGGCGGCGCGGTCGCGGCGCATCAGCTCCAGCGAGATGCCGTCCGGCCCCCAGGGGACGAAGTGCAGCACGGCCTTCAGGTCGTCGCCCTCCTCGCCCTCCTCCGGCGCCTTGTGGGCGGTGACCACGACGCAGGCGTCGTCCAGCGGGTCGCCGAAGCGGCCCAGCGCCATCGAGAAGCCGCGCTCGGTGTCGGTGCCGCGCCAGCGGGCGGCCGCGTCGGCGATCCGGTACTTCTCCTCCAGGGTCAGATCGGAGACCCGGCGCACCTGGCAGGAGTAGCCGTTGCGCTCGATCCGCTTGACCATCTGGCGGACGTTGCGCATCGCCCGGCCGGAGAGCGAGAAGCTCTCCGTGTCGACGATCGCCTCGTCGCCCAGCTCCAGCGCGTCCAGGCCCGCCTCGCGGGTCCAGACCTCGCCGCCGACCTCGCTGCAGCCCATCACGGCCGGCACCCAGGCGTGCTCACGGGCCTCGGCCATGAAGGTCTTGATCGCACCGGGCCAGGCCTCGACGTCCCCGACCGGGTCGCCGGAGGCCAGCATCACGCCGGAGACCACGCGGTAGGAGATCGCCGCCTTGCCGGAGGGGGAGAACAGCACGCTCTTGTCGCGGCGCAGCGCGAAGTAGCCGAGCGAGTCCCGCTCGCCGTGGCGGTCGAGCAGGCCGCGGACCTTCTCCTCGTCCTCGGCGGTCAGCTCCGGCTTGGGCTTCTCCGGGCGCAGCGCCAGGTAGGCGGTGGTGAGCGCGGTGATCAGGCCCATCCCGCCGAGCAGGTAGGCGACCAGGTCGGAGACCCGGTCCGAGGTGTAGCCGAGCGGTCCTTCGAAGCCGAACAACCCGTACCCGACATGCTCCAGCCGGTGCAGCAGGCCTGGGTCGCCGAGCTCGTACTTGGTCCGGGTGGAGACGACCAGCAGGCCGAGCAGCAGGCTGACGGTGCCCATCACGACCAGGTTGACGAGCGCCCGCCAGCGGGTGCGCGGGTCGGCCTTGGCGTAGAACTCGCGCCGGTGCACGAGCATCACGACGAAGAGCACCAGCGAGACGACCGCCGGGCCGATCTGGTGCCAGCGCAGGACGTGCAGTGCCACGCCGACCGGCAGCAGCACGCAGACCGCCCGCCATGCGCGCCGCTTGCGGCGGCGCAGGGCGTGGGCGAGCAGCACCAGCAGCAGGCCGACCATCAGCGTCCCGGCCGCGGCCAGGGTGGTGGTGCCGCCGGGCAGCTGCCCGGCGAAGTCGTGCACCTTGGTGTGCCGGAGCTTGGGGAACACCGCGCTGGCGATGTCCACCAGACCGATCAGCAGGCAGGCGTAACCGACCGCGCCGGGGAGCCAGGCCCTCGGTACGGCGGCCGCTTGGGTACGAAGCGTCTGCAGGCCCCGGCGGCGCGGCGGCTGCTCGGGGCTCGGCTCAACGGACACGGGAACGCTCATGGAAGCTCAGCGTAGAGGCTGCGGTGCGCAGTCCTGCCACTCCGGGGGAGGAGTTGTGAGGGACCTTCATGCCTTTTCCTTCATCGAGCAATGCGCACACCAAGGAACGGGAAACGGTCGGTAAACCGGCCCCGGGTGGGCGCTGCGATTGAGCCGTGGGTGGGAGCCGAAGCCCCGTGCCGCGTGGCGCGACGAGCCCCTGCGTACGCGGTACGTACGGTGGACGCCGCATTCTAGGGCGCCGGTTGCGCCGACTCCTCCCCGCCCTCCCGCCCCGCCCCGGCGCCCGGACAGCCTAGCCGCGATGGCCGCGGCTGACGGACCGCCAGACGATGAAGCCTGCACCGACAGTGTCCCACCGGAAGGCCGACGGCATGGAACTGACCAGCGACGCGCTGGTGAACTCGCTGCTCGCACTCGGGGCGGCGGCCCTGCTCGCGACGCTCTGGCTCTGGCCGCGGCTGGCCCGCCAACGCCCCCTACCGGTGCTCGGCCGGATCGGACTCCTGACGGTGACCCAGGTCTCGGTGCTGGCCGTGCTCGCGCTGTCGGTCAACAACTCCTTCGGCTTCTACACCTCTTGGGACGACCTGTTCAGCCCCGGCGGCGCCAAGCTGGCCCTCACCAGCAACGAGAACCACCACGGCGGCACCCCGGTCTCCGACGCGCCGATCCAGCCGACCGACGAGGGCGGCCTGGAGACCATCACCGACCTGCCGAAGGGCCCCCCGGAGGAGGTCGGCAAGATCGAATCGGTCCGGGTCACCGGGAAGGAGACCGGCCTCTCCGACCAGATGTTCGTCTACCTGCCCCCGGAGTACTTCGACCCGAAGCTCTCCATGGTCCGCTTCCCCGTGTTGCTGGCCCTCTCCGGCTACCCCGGCACCACCCAGCACCTGGTGAAGGAGCTGGCCCTGCCGCAGACCGCCTGGGAGCTTCGCAAGGCCGGGAAGCTGACGCCCTCGATCATCGTGATGGCCCGCCCGGCCGTCGTCTCGCCGCGCAACACCGAGTGCGTGGACGTCCCAGGCGGGCCGCGCACCGAGACCTGGTTCGCCAAGGACGTCCCCGACGCGCTGCGCGCGACCTACCGGACCAGCCGCTCCGCCTCCTCCTGGGGCGTGCTCGGCTACTCCACCGGCGGCAGCTGCGCCCTGCGGCTGGCGATGCGCTTCCCCGACGTCTTCGGCAACGGGACGGGCATGCACGGCGACTTCAAGGTGGTCGAGGACCAGTTCACCGGCGACAGCCTCTTCGGCGGCGACCGGGCGCTGGCCGACCAGAGCGACCTCTCCTGGCGGCTGCAGAACCTCCCGGCGCCGAACCTCTCGCTGATGGTGATCAGCACCCGCAAGGAGACCGACTACCCCGACACGGTGAAGTTCGTCGACCTCGCCGAGAAGGTGGCCGCGACCAACCCGCAGTTCAAGGTCGAGTCGCTGTACCTGGACGACGGGGGCCACAATTTCGACAGCTGGGTGCGAGAGCTGCCCGCCGCCCTGGAGTGGATGAGCGCCCGGCTCACCTGGAACTGAGCGGCGGCGCGACGGCCGGCCGGGCCGCCGGGCGGGTGATTACCGGCCGGTCGGCGGGCCGCCGGCACACCGGGGGGAACGTATCGCGGCCGCGGCCGAACGGCCGCACCGCCCCGGACCGAGCAGGAGGCCCCATGCTCAGCACTCGATCGCTCTTCGACGAGATCTACCGGAACGACGAGGCCTACCAGCTGTTCTGCAGCATCGCGGCCGGCGGCGAGGACCAGGGCGGCTGGGAGAACGAGCGGATCACCGCGCTCACCCGGGACCCGGTGCTCGCCCCCAAGATCGCCCGGCACGGCGCCGACGAGCGCAAGCACGGCCGGATCTTCACCCAGCTGCTCCACAAGCGCGCCCTGCCCAAGGTGGCGGTCCCCGCCGAGGCCGACTACTGCATGCTGCTGGAGCGCCAGGGCGTCGGCCTCTCCCACGAACGGCTCAACAGCGAGGTGCCGCTGACCGAGCGCGAGATCATCACCTATCTGGCGCACAGCCGGGTCACCGAGCAGCGCGCGGCCGAGCAGATGCGCCAGCTGGTCAAGGTCTACGGCGACAACCCGGACCTCGGCCGGGCGATGCGGATGATCTCCGCCGACGAGGACAACCACCTCGCCTACTGCCACGAGGAGCTGCTCCGCTTCACCGCCGAGGGCCACGGCCCGTACATCCGGCACATCCTGGAGACCAGCGCCCGCGGCGAGATCCGCACCCACCGGGACGTCGGCCTCGCGGTGACCTCCCGGATGGCCCGGATCCTCCGGTGGCCGCGCTGGCAGCTGACGGTGGTCACGGTCGGCGTCCACGCGCTCTACCTGTACGACCGGGCCTTCGGCTGGCGGCGGATGGTGAAGCTGCGGATGCCCGAACGCCGCAACGCCCTGGGCACCCCGGCCCCGCCGCACGCCGAGCGCGAGCTGCTCTGAGCGGCCGGGCGCCGAGCAGCGCAGCCGCCCGGCGCCCCGTCCGGCAGGGCCCCGGCGGCCCCGAAGCCCGGGCGCCCCAGCGCCCCAGCGCCTCAGCGCCTCAGCGCCTCAGCGCCTCAGCGCCCGATGATGAGGCTCATCGCCTCGGCCCGGGTGGCCGGGTCGCGCAGCTGGCCGCGCACGCAGGACGTGATGGTCTTGGCGCCCGGCTTGCGGATGCCCCGCATCGACATGCACATGTGCTCGCACTCGACCACGACGATCGCCCCGCGCGGCTCCAGGATCCGCATCAGCGCGTCCGCGACCTGGCTGGTCAGCCGCTCCTGGACCTGCGGGCGCCGGGCGTAGACGTCGACCAGCCGGGCCAGCTTGGACAGGCCGGTGATCTTCCCGCTGGTGGACGGGATGTAGCCGACGTGCGCGACACCGCGGAAGGGCACCAGGTGGTGCTCGCAGACGGACGTCAGCTCGATGTCCTTGACCAGCACCATCTCGTCGTGACCGAGGTCGAAGGTGGTGGTGAGGACGTCCTCCGGCTCCTGCCAGAGGCCCGCGAATATCTCCTTGTACGCCCGCGCGACCCGGGCGGGCGTCTCCAGCAGGCCCTCGCGGTCCGGGTCCTCCCCCACGGCGAGCAGCAGCTCGCGGATGGCGTTCTCGGCCCGCTTCTGGTCGAAGATCCCGACGGCGGGCGGACCGTCGAGCGTCACCGGGTCGATCATGCGGGCCTCGCTTACTCGTGGGACTACGTGGGCTGAACAGCACGGATGCCGCGCCTCCAGGGTACAAACCCCGGTGACGCGGCATCCATTCCGTTCCGTACGGCGGGCCGGTCAGCCCTCCGTGGGCGGCTCCGTCGGGAGCGGCGGGAGCTTCACCACGTCGACCTGGGCGGCGTCGGTGGCGGCGGTCGAGGCGCCGTTGGTCAGCGCCAGCTCCTTCGGCGACTGGACCGGCGGGCGGGTGGACGGCGTCCGGCGGGCGGAACCCGTCCAGGCCGGCCGGGCCGGGCGCTTGACGATCGGGGCGAAGATCTCGGCGATCTGCTCCTTGTTGAGGGTCTCCTTCTCCAGGAGCTCCAGGACCAGGTTGTCGAGCACGTCACGGTTCTCGACCAGGATCTCCCAGGCCTCGTTGTGCGCGTTCTCGATGAGCTTCTTGACCTCTTCGTCGACCAGCCCGGCGACCTCTTCCGAGTAGTCGCGCTGGTGGCCCATCTCGCGGCCCAGGAAGGGCTCCGAGTTGTCGCTGCCGAACTTGATCGCACCCAGGCGCTCGGTCATGCCGTACTGGGTGACCATGGCCCGCGCGGTGGCGGTGGCCTTCTCGATGTCGTTCGAGGCGCCCGTGGTCGGGTCGTGGAAGACCAGCTCCTCCGCAGCGCGGCCGCCCAGCATGTAGGCCAGCTGGTCGAGCATCTCGTTGCGGGTGGTGGAGTACTTGTCCTCGTCCGGCAGCACCATGGTGTAGCCGAGGGCCCGGCCGCGGGACAGGATGGTGATCTTGTGCACCGGGTCGCTGTTCGGGCACGCCGCCGCCACCAGGGCGTGGCCGCCCTCGTGGTACGCGGTGATCTTCTTCTCCTTGTCGGACATGATCCGCGTGCGCTTCTGCGGACCGGCCACGACGCGGTCGATCGCCTCGTCCAGGATGCCGTTGTCGATCAGCTTCTTGTCCGAGCGGGCGGTCAGCAGAGCGGCCTCGTTGAGGACGTTCGACAGGTCCGCACCGGTGAAGCCCGGGGTGCGCTTGGCGACGGCCGAGAGGTCGACGTCCGGCGCGATCGGCTTGCCCTTCTGGTGCACCTTGAGGATGTCCAGCCGGCCCTGGAGGTCGGGGCGCTCGACCGCGATCTGACGGTCGAAGCGGCCCGGGCGCAGCAGCGCCGGGTCCAGGATGTCGGGGCGGTTGGTCGCGGCGATCAGGATCACGCCGCCCTTGACGTCGAAGCCGTCCATCTCGACCAGCAGCTGGTTGAGGGTCTGCTCACGCTCGTCGTGGCCACCGCCGAGGCCCGCACCGCGGTGCCGGCCGACGGCGTCGATCTCGTCGACGAAGACGATCGCCGGGGCGTTCGCCTTGGCCTGCTCGAAGAGGTCGCGGACGCGGCTGGCGCCGACACCGACGAACATCTCGACGAAGTCCGAGCCGGAGATCGAGTAGAACGGCACCCCGGCCTCGCCCGCGACGGCGCGCGCCAGCAGGGTCTTGCCGGTACCGGGCGGGCCGTAGAGCAGCACGCCCTTGGGGATCTTGGCGCCGACGGCCTGGAACTTCGCCGGCTCCTGGAGGAACTCCTTGATCTCGTGGAGCTCCTCGACCGCCTCGTCCGCACCGGCGACGTCCGCGAAGGTGGTCTTCGGGGTGTCCTTGGTGAGCAGCTTGGCCTTGGACTTGCCGAACTGCATGACGCGCGAGCCGCCGCCCTGCATCTGGTTCATCAGGAACAGGAAGACCAGGACGATGATCACGATGGGCAGCATCGACAGCAGCAGGCTGACGAAGGTGCTCTGCTTCTCGGGGCTGATGGTGTAGCCCTCGGGAAGCGTGTTCTGGTCGTTGTCGTTGATCTGCGCCTGCAGCTTGTCGGCGATCCCGACACCCTGGTCGCCGATGTACGAGGCCTGGAACTTACTGCCGGACGGGGTCTTGCCCGTACCGGCGTCGGACAGCTTGGCGCCGTCCTTCAGCTGGATCTTGATCGTGTTCGAGTCACCAGTGGTGATCTGCGCCGACTTGACCTGCTTGGCGTCGATCGCCGCGACGACCTGCCCGGTGTCCACCGTCTTGTAGCCGTTCGAGTCCGAAACGACCTGCATCAGCACGATGACGGCGAGGACGGCCAGCACGATCCACATGATCGGCGCACGGAAGTATCGCTTGACGTCCATCCATGCGGGGCGTTGCCGCCCCGTCCCTCCTGCCACTCAACGGCGCCGCGGGGCTTTGGCCACCGGCGCATCCGGTCTGTGCTCATGTGAAGAGCGGTTTATTGGACCGTACCGCAGTCCAGCCCGCCAGTGGCGGGAGCACAGCGGCACGACGTGTTTCCATTTCCCCCCGATGCAACGGGCGGGAACGGCGTACTGTTCCCGCCCGTAGCCCGAACGGGGCTCGCGGACCGTGCCTCAGCCGCCGTAGACGTGCGGCGCGAGGGTCCCGATGAAGGGGAGGTTGCGAAGCTTCTCCGCGTAGTCGAGGCCGTAGCCGACCACGAACTCGTTGGGGATGTCGAACCCGACGTACTTGACGTCGATCTCGACCTTGGCCGCGTCCGGCTTGCGCAGCAGGGTGCAGACCTCCAGCGAGGCCGGTCCGCGCGAGCCCAGGTTGCCGAGCAGCCAGGAGAGCGTCAGGCCGGAGTCGATGATGTCCTCGACGATCAGGACGTCACGGCCGGCGATGTCGGTGTCCAGGTCCTTGAGGATCCGGACGACACCGGAGGACTTGGTGCCCATCCCGTACGACGAGACGGCCATCCAGTCCATGGTCACCTGCGAGTGCAGGGCACGGGCGAGGTCGGCCATGACCATCACGGCCCCCTTGAGGACGCCGACGATCAGCAGGTCCTTGCCTGCGTAGTCCCGGTCGATGCGCTCGGCCAGCTCCAGGAGCTTGGCGTCGATCTCGTCCTTGCTGATGAGCACCTTCGCGAGGTCAGCGCCCATGTCGTTCTGGTCCACCGGGGATACGTCCTCAAACGTTCGGGGTCTGGATGGCCGGCGGCCGACGCCCCCGGGCATGCCTGCCCGTCAGTCGCCCTGCCGCCGAAAGACCAGCGTGCCACACCTGCGGGTGGCTTCGACGCCCCCGGGTAGGTGCAGCGGCCCCTGGCCGCGCCATCCGGTGACCAGCAGGTCGATCGTTTCGAGGTGGCGCGCGAAGAGGTCCCCGGCCGGACAGCCCGCCCGCAGCGCGGCCCGGCGCAGCACCCGGCGGCGCACCGCGGGGGGCAGTTCGGCGAGTTTCACGGCGTCCAGGGTGCCTTCGCCCGTCCGGAGGTCGCGCTCGGCGAGCGAGGCCCACTGGTCCAGCGCGTCGGCGTCGTCGCGGAACAGCCGGGCGGTGCGGGCCAGCGCCTCCACGACGCCGCCGCCGAGGTGCTTCTCCAGCACCGGCAGCACCTCGTGGCGCACCCGGGAGCGGGTGTAGGCCGGGTCGCAGTTGTGCGGGTCGTCCCAGACCGGGATCGCCTGGGCGGAGCAGGCCTGCCGGGTGGCGGCCCGGTCCAGCTCCAGCAGAGGACGCCGGTAGCGGCCCTTCTGGGCCGGCATGCCGGCCAGCGAGCGGGCACCGGAGCCGCGGGCCAGGCCCAGCAGCACCGTCTCGGCCTGGTCGTCCCGGGTGTGGCCGAGCAGCACGGCGAGCGCACCGTGGCGCTCGGCGGCCTCGTCAAGCGCCGCGTAGCGGGCGTCCCGCGCGGCGGCCTCGGGACCGCCCGCCCGGCCGACCCGGACCGGGATCGCCTCGACCGGGTCGAGCCCGAGCGAGCGGAGCCGCTCGGCCACCTGGGCGGCGCGGTCCGCGGAGCCGTCCTGGAGCCCGTGGTCGACGGTGACGGCGCCGATCCGCAGGCCGATCTTGGGGGCCTCGAAGGCGGCCGCGATGGCCAGCGCCATGGAGTCCGCACCGCCGCTGACGGCGACCAGGACCAGCGGCGAGCCGGGTGCGGCCGGGGTGCGCGGGAGCCCGGAGGGGTGGCGGTGGGCGTTGCCGATCAGGGTGGTGCCGGCGGCGGCGCCGACCAGCGGTGCCCCGCTCGGGCGCTCGCGGGGCTCGCGCACGGGCGCGGTGAAGGTGGTGCCGGCCTCGGCGGCGAGGTCGGTGAGCGTGCGGCGTACGGCCAGGCGTATCGCGGCGACTGCGGGGTGTGGGCCCACGGCGGACGGCTCCTTGGCGGAGGGGACGGGACGGCGGTGGGCGCGGCGGGGACCGCGCATCTGTGAGCACCGTGTTACCGGGCGCTCACAGATGGTGGCAGAAAGGAGGCACCCGCTACGCCACCCGCGCCACCGGTACGACCACCGTCCCACGTTCGGGTGAATGGAGAAACGTATCTTCACCCGCCATCTGCACGACTGGACCACTCGTACGAACGGGATTGACCGCTGCCGACCGGTGGACGGGCAGGACCCGACCCGGCCGGGCGGGTCACCCGGATCCGAGCGGGCGGATCACCCCGCCCCGGGCGGGCGGAGCTCCCCGCCCGAGCGGGTCACCTGCCCACGCGGGCGACCCAGGCGGCGGGGTCGTGGATCTCCTCCTTGGTCGGCAGCGTGTTCGGCGACGTCCAGACCCGGTTGAAGCCCTCCATGCCGACCCGCTCCACCACCCCGCGGACGAAGACCGCGCCGTCCTGGTACTGGCGGAGCTTGGCGTCCATGCCGAGCAGCCGGCGCAGCACCAGGTCGAGCCGGTTGGCGCCGCGGTCCCGGCGCTGCTGGAACTTCTCCCGGATCTCCGCCACGCTCGGCACCACCGCCGGGCCGACGCCGTCCATCACCACGTCCGCATGGCCCTCCAGCAGCGACATCACGGCCGTCAGCCGGCCCAGGATCTCGCGCTGGGCGGGCGACTGGACGATCTCCAGCAGGCCGGTCGAGGCCTGCCCGGACTCACCGCGGCCGCCGACGCCGGGCAGGCCGCCGCCGAGCGAGCCGGCCGCGTCCCGCAGCCGGTCCAGCAGGGCGCCCGGGTCGACGTCCGTCTCGGCGAGGAAGGACTGCACCTCGGACTGGATGTGGTCGCGCAGCCAGGGCACCGCGGTGAACTGGGTGCGGTGGGTCTCCTCGTGCAGGCAGACCCAGAGCCGGAAGTCGGCCGGGTCGACGTCCAGCTCGCGCTCGACGTGCACGATGTTCGGCGCCACCAGCAGCAGCCGGCCGGGGCCGGGCCCCTCGGGGCCGAGCCGGGGCTTGTCGAAGAGCGCGGCCGGGCTGTCCGGCGCCTCCAGCGAGGGCTCGGCCGGGGCGAAGGTCTCGTACTGGCCGAGCACCTTGGTGGACAGGAAGGCCAGCAGCGCACCCACCTCGATGCCGGTGGCCTTCTCCCCCACCGCGCCCAGGACGCCGGCGGTGGCGCTGTTGGCCCGGCGGGCCTGCAGCTTCTCCACCAGCGGCTGGACTACGGTGCGGAACCCCGCCACGTTGGCCCGCACCCAGCCGGGGCGGTCCACGATCAGGACCGGGGTCGCCGCGGCCTCGGCGAGGCTGCTGGAGCGCATGCCGGTGAACTCCCGGACGTGCTCCTCGGCCTCCAGGGCGTGCCGGCGCAGCTCCGCGACCACCGCCGCCGCTTCGGCGCGGCTCACCTCCGGCCCCGGCCGCACCAGCCTGGTCGCGGTCGCGACTGCGAGATTCCAGTCGACCATGTCGGCACCACCGCTCGCGCTCGTCATGCCCTCACCGTACGTGCTCGGACCCATCGAGGGGAGCCACCCGTGACAACGGCCCGCGAACCGGGCCGGGCCCGGGGCCTCCGAAGGCCGCTGCGCGGGCCGGCGGGGCACTGACGGCGCGACAAGCCGTCAGTGCCGTCAGTGGCAGCCGCAGGCGGCGATCCGGGCCACCACGCGGTCCATGGCGGCGCGGGCGGTGTCGGCGGGGGCGGTGGTCTTCGTCATCACGGCGAACACCAGCAGCCGGCCCTCGCTGTCCACCACCGTGCCGGCCAGGGTGTTGACGCCGTTGAGGCTGCCGGTCTTGGCCCGGACCAGGCCGGCCGCGTCGACCGCGCCCGAGCCCGAGCCGTACCGCTTGCCGAGGGTGCCGGTGAACCCGGCGATCGGCAGGCCGGTGAGCACCGGGCGCAGCGCCGGGTGCTGCTCGGAGGCGGCCAGCGCCAGCAGGCGGACCAGGACGGCCGGCGGGATCGCGTTGCCCGGGTGCAGCCCGCTGCCGTCGTTGAGCAGCACGCCGGTCATCGGCACGCCGAGCTTGGCGAGCTCCTGGGTGACGGCGGTGGCCGCGCCCTCGAAGCTGGCCGGCTGGTGGGCGGCGAGCGCGGCCTGACGGGCGATCGCCTCGGCGAGGGTGTTGTCCGAGGTGGTCAGCAGCCGCTCGACCAGCCGGGCGACGGTCGGCGAGTCCACCCGGCCGAGGACGGGCGCGGTGGCCGCCGCCGGGGCGGCGGCGGGCTTGGCCTTGCCCTCGACGGTGATGCCCTGGGCCTTCAGCAGCGCGGCGAAGGCCTCGGCGGCCTGCCCGGCCGGGTCGGCGACGCGGGGCGGGGCGTCCTCCCGGCTCTTCGGGTCGACCCTGCCCTCGTCCACCATCAGCGGGGTGACCAGCGCGATGTTCTCCGCGTCGTGGTTCTTGTGCTGGGGGTTCCCGGAGTAGAGCGAGAGGTCGTAGTCGAGCTTCACCGCGGTGGTGCCGGCGGCCTTGAGCGCCGCCGCGGTCTGCCGGGCGAGCGCGTCCAGCGAGGCGGGGGCGGTGTCGGCGTCGGCGGGCAGGCCGCCGATCTGCACCTGGTCGGCGGGCAGCGTGGTGAGGGTCGGGTCACCGCCACCCACCAGGGTGATCTCGCCGGGACCCGCGCCCTTGACGACCCGGGTGGTCAGCCGGGTGTCGGCCGGGATCAGCGAGAGCGCGGCGATCGAGGTCGCCAGCTTGGTGGTGGAGGCGGGCGTCGCCGGGGTGTTCTCGCCCGAGCCGTAGAGAGGTTGGCCGCCGGCGGCGTCGGCGACGGCGAAGCTGACGGTGCCGAGGTTCTTGTCGCCCAGCGCGGCGGCGAGCGCCTGCTGGAGCCCCTTGGCGGTCGGCAGGCCCGCGCCCGGGCCGGCCTCGGCCAGCGCCAGGACGGCCCCGGCGCCGGGCGCCGGGCGCGCGGCGCCCGGGGAGGCCGCGGAGGAGGCCGGGGCGGAGGAACCGGCCGAGGGGGCCCGGGTGGCGGAGGGCGTCCCGGTCGGGCGGGGCGTCTCGGTCGCGCCCGTGCGCCCCTTGCCCTTGCCGTTGCCCCCCTTGTTGTCGTTGTTGTCGCCGGGCTTGCCGTCCCGGTCGTCGTCCTCGTCGTGGCCGGCGCTGTGCCCGCCGGGCGACGGCGAGGGCTGCGCGTACGCGCCACCACCCGAGGTCAGGACCGTACCGGCGACCAGCAACGCCACCCCGAACAGCCCCGCGGCCGTCCCCCTGCGGCGGCGACCCGCCCCGACCCCTGCACCCACCGACCGGCCCCTTTCCTGAGCACTCACTCCCGTAGGAGACACTTGGATTCTGTCAGTCCCTACCTTGGAGGAACCGTTGGAGTTCGACGTCCTTATCGAAATCCCGAAGGGCTCTCGTAACAAGTACGAGGTCGACCACGAGACCGGCCGTCTGCGGCTCGACCGGATGCTCTTCACCTCGACTCGCTACCCGGCCGACTACGGCTACGTCGAGGGCACGCTCGGCGAGGACGGCGACCCGCTGGACGCGCTGGTCATCCTGGACGAGCCGACCTTCCCCGGCTGCCTGATCAAGTGCCGCGCGATCGGCATGTTCCAGATGACGGACGAGGCTGGCGGCGACGACAAGCTGCTCTGCGTCCCGGCGACCGACCCGCGCTGGGAGCACCTGCGGGACATCCACCACGTGTCGGAGTTCGACCGCCTGGAGATCCAGCACTTCTTCGAGGTCTACAAGGACCTGGAGCCCGGCAAGTCCGTCGAGGGTGCCAACTGGGTCGGCCGCGCCGAGGCCGAGGCCGAGGTCACCGCGTCGATCAAGCGCCTGGCGGAGCAGGGCGGTCACTGAGCCGTCGTGCCGATCTCGTTCGCCCAGGGCCGTTCGAGGTAGGTCGAGGCAGTCGGAGGCCGGGGTTCGCGGAGCAGTCCGCGGCCCCGGCCTTCGCCGTTCCCGGGGCCGGGCCGGTTTGCCGACACCCTGTCGGCATCCAGCCGACTTAGGTTAGGCTAACCATAATTCGAGGCCGATTCGATCCCTGGAGGCCGCATGCCCGCGCCCGAGCAAGCCGTCCCGTTCTCGACCGTGCTCCGCACCGCCAGCAGCGAGGAGCACGCGGCCGCGGAGCAGTCGCCGTTCATGAGCCGCCTGCTCGGCGGGCAGCTCGGGATCGACGCCTACGCCGACCTCACGGGCCAGCTCTGGTACGTCTACCGCGCCCTGGAGGAGCAGGCCGACGCGCTCGCCGGGCACCCGGTGGCCGGGCCGTTCATCGACCGGGCACTGCTGCGCACGGCCGCCATCGAGCGCGACCTGGCGCACCTGCGCGGGCCCGACTGGCGCACCGGGCTGTCGCCGCTGCCGGCCACCTCCGCCTACGCGGACCGGGTGGCGGAGCTGGCGGCCGAGTGGCCCGCCGGATACGTGGCGCACCACTACACCCGCTACCTGGGCGACCTCTCGGGCGGCCAGATCGTCCGCGGGATCGCGGAGCGGACCTGGGGCTTCGAGCGCAAGGGCGACGGCGTCCGGTTCTACGTCTTCGAGGAGGTCGCCAACCCGGCCGCCCTCAAGCGCGAGTACCGGGCCAAGCTGGACGCGGCCGGCGTCGCCCTCGACGAGGTCGGACGCCGCCGGGTGGTCGAGGAGTGCAAGCGCGCCTTCGCCCTCAACGGCGCGGTCTTCCGCGCCCTGGAAGCGCGCTACCCGCTGAGCGCATAGGCCCTGTCCGGCCGATCTTGCCGAGTGCAGAAACGATTCCTCCAAGGGCCGGGCCCCGGCGAGCGGTTGCTCGCCGGGGCCCGGCCCGTTCCGCTGCCGGGTCAGGACTGCGGGCTCCGGCGGCGGACCAGCACCGTGGCGCCGCCGCCGGCCAGCAGCAGCCCGGCCGCCGTCGCGGCCAGCGGCACCACCGGGGTGGACGAGCCGGTCGAGGCCAGCACGCCGCCGCCGAGGCCGGCGCTGCCGCCGGTGGTCAGCGAGGCGCCGGCGACCACACCGGTGCCCGTACCGGTTCCGGTCCTGACGGCGCCGCCGGCCGCGGAGCCGCCCGCGGGGGCGGCCGGCAGCTCGGCGCCGCGGTCGAAGGCCAGCGAGACGGTGACCGGGTCGAGCGCCTCACCCGCCGGGTAGCTGCCGAACACGGGCACCCCCTCGGCCGTCAGGGTGGCCGGGACGCCGGAGAGCGTCACCACGCCGCCGACCGGGGCCGGGTTCGCCCGGGAGAGGTCCAGCTTCGCGATCCTGGCCGTAGTCAGCGCGACGTCGGGCTTGCCGTCGCGCGACTTGGCGCGGACGTCGGCGGTCAGGTAGGCGCCGTCCCGGTCGACGGTCAGGCCGAGCTTGGAGAGCGTGGTGTCCAGCTGGTACCCGCCGCCGGCCTCGGGGTGGCCGAGGAAGCGGACCGAGCCGCCGAAGCCGGCCGCCACCGCGTGGTTGACGGTGTCGTAGCTGCCGGCGGCGCCGCCGAAGCGGTAGTCGGCCGCGCCGCCGCCGAACTCCACCTTGCCGCCGGTCATCGGCTTCGCCAGGTAGCTGCGGAAGCTCTCCTTCACCGACCAGTCGAGGGTGCCGTTCACGACGGCGAGCCGTCCGGTCCCGGTCGGGGCGGGCGTGCCGGCGGCCGGCGGGGGCGTGGACGCGGACGGCGAGCCGGTGGCGCCCGGGGACTGCGTCCCGGTCGGGGACGCGGTCGGGCTCGCGGACGGCGAACCCGTGGCGGTGGACGTGGCGGTCGCCGTCGGCGAGGCGGTGGCGCTCGGGGACTGCGACGCAGTCGGGCTCGCGGTCGCGGACGTCGACGCGCCGGCGGACGTGCTCGCGGACGCGCTCGCCGACGGCGAGCCCGTGGCCGGGGCGGTCGGCGACGGTTCGGCCGGGCGCTGCTGCAGCAGCAGCGCCAGCGGATCCATCTCCGTACCCGCCGGGTAGAAGCCCGCGAAGGCCTTCACCCCCTGCTCGGTGAGCTTGGCCGCGGTCGGCACGCCCGTCGTGGTGTCCCGCCCGACGGCGAACGTCACCAGCGGTACGTCGTCCCGCCGGGTGGTCTCGGCGGCGCCGACCGACTCCTTGGAGGCGGTGTCGGCGGTGAGCGTGCCGGTCGTGCCCGAGGTGGTGAGCTTCAGGTCGCTCAGCGCCACGTCCAGCGCGCCGTGGTGGGCGGTGAACCGGACGCCCCCGGTGAACGCGGCGGTGAGGGCGTGGGTGGTCAGGTCGTAGCGCGCGTTCGCCAGCGCGAAGTGGTAGCTGCCGTCGGCGTTGGCGGTCGCGCCGCCGCTGAGCTCCACCGCGCCCTGGCCGACCGGCCCGGTGACGTAGCTGCGGAAGCTGGCCTTGACCCCCCAGTCCAGCGCACCGGTGGCGTAGTCGACACTGCCGGGCCCGCCCGCGCCGAACGCCAGTGCGGGGGCGCCGAAGGCGGTCAGACCGAGGCCGGCGGTGACGGCCGCGGTGGCGGCCGCGAGGACGGCCGGCCGGGTGCGGCTGCGGCGGCCTGCGGGCAGGGCGGTGCTGCGGGACATGGCAGTACTCCGTTTCGGTGAGCGGGGGGAAGGGCCGACGTCAGGCCGGATCGGCGGGGGTGGCGTCGGAGGGGTCGGCCGCGGCGGCGCCCCGGTCGGCCGGGGCGGCCCGGAGCCGCCGGCGGCGGGCGAGCACGCCGCCGCCGGCCGCGGCCAGGGCGGCCGCCAGCACGGCGCCGGCCACCGCCGCGGCGGGGAGGCCGTCCGGGGAGGAGGCAGCGGCTGCGGGCGTCGCCGTGGGCACCGCCGTGGCGGTCGGGCTCGGCGCGGCGGGCGGGGCGCTGCCGAGGTCGGGCAGCGGGGGGAGCGCGGCGCCCGGTCCGAGGGCGACGGCGAAGCTCAGCGGGTCCATCTCGGTGCCCGGCGGGTAGAGCCCGCAAAAGGCCCTGGAGCCCGCCTCGGTGAGCCTCAGCGGCAGCTCGGCGGCCTTGAGCAGAGCGCCCTCGGGCTTCAGGCCGGCCGCGTCGAAGACGGCCAGCTCGACACGGGTCAGCTGCTGGGTGCTGCCGTCCGGCGTACGGCCGGAGACGTCGGCGAGCAGCCGGCCCCGGCCGTCGGCGACCTCCACCGCCGGACGGGCCAGGGTGAGGTCGAGTCCGTAGGCGTCGCCCGTGCGCATGCCGGTGAAGCGGACGGTACCGGTGAAGGCGGCGGTGAGCGCGCCGGTGGCGGGCTCGTAGCGGCCCTCGGCCGGGGTCCAGCGGAAGAACGCGCCGCCGTCCGCCGCACCGCCGCCGAGCTCCCAACGGCCTTGGGCTACGGCGCCGGTGACGTAGTCGCGGAAGGTCCTGCGCACGCCCCAGTCGAGCGCGCCGGCCGAGAAGGCCGTCCGTTCGGGGGCGCCGGGGGCGGCGGTCGGATCGGGCACCGGCGCAGCGGAGGGGGAGGCGGAGGAGGTGGCGGGAGGAGCGGTGGCGGCCGGCTCGGCGGCCGGCCCCGAGGCGGTGCCGGCCGGGCGCGGACTCGGCGGCGCGGCCGGGAGGTTGACGGAGAGGCCGACCGGGTCCAGGGCCGTGCCGGCCGGGTAGAAGCCGCCGAAGGCCCGGGCCCCGGCGTCGGTCAGGGTGGCGGGCACCCCGGTGAGCGTCAGCGCCCCCGTGGCGCCCCGCAGGTCGACACCGGCCAGCGAGAGGTCGGCCAGCTTGGCCTGGCTCGTGCGGGCGACCAGGCCGGTCTCCCGCGACTTGCTGCTGACGTCCGCATACAGCCCGGCCGCCCCGCCCGGGGCGGCCCGGAAGGTGAGCCGGGCGATGCTCAGGTCGAGGGCGTCGGCCCCGTTCTCCCGGTGCCCGGTGAACCGGACCCCGCCGGAGAACCCGGCGGTCAGCGCGCCGGTCGCCGGGTCGTAGGCGCCGTCGGCCGAGTGGAACCGGAAGGTGTTCCCGCCGACCGTCGCGGCGCCGCCGCTCAGGCTCCAACCGCCCTTGGCGACGGGGCCGGTGACGTACGCGAGGAAGGACTGCCGGATCCCCCAGTCCAGCCGCCCGCCGGCGACCCGGCCCTCCGCCGCCACCGCCCCGGCCGGCGGCAGCGCCGCCGTCAGCAGGGCGGCGAGGGCGGCCACCAGGGTGGCGGCCAGGCGACGGAACCGTCTGGGCAGAGGCACGGCGGATCACTCCTCGGCGCGACAGGGGAAGGGGCCGGTGCGACGCCGACCCCCTTGCGAAACTCAGGTAAGGCTAACCTAATATATGAGTCAAGAGTCCCGTCGCCCGTACGCGCCACCGGCCCGCCGGGCGGCGACAACTCCCGCCGAAGGGAAGAGTGTTGAGCAGCCGAATGATCCGAGACCGGGTGGCCCGCGGGCCCGCGCTCCTCCTGCTCGCCCTCGGCCTGCTGCTCACACCGACCGCCTGCGGACCGGCCGCCGGCCCCGCCGGCGTGGCCGCGGGAGCCGGCACCGCGAAGGCCCCCGACACCGTCGAGCCGCTGCCCGGCGAGCCGGCCCCGCACCTGCCGGCCACCACGGCCTCCGCCGACGGCCGCCAGGTCACCGTGGCCAGCGCCGAGCGGATCGTCCCGCTCAACGGCAGCCTCGCCGAGATCGTGTTCAGCCTCGGCCTCGGCCCCAAGGTGGTCGCCCGGGACGTCTCCACCACCTTCCAGCAGGCCGCCGCCCTGCCCGTGATCACCCAGGCCCACGACGTCTCCGCCGAGGGCGTGCTCTCGCTGCGCCCCACCGTCGTCCTCGCCGACCGCTCCACCGGCCCGGCCGAGGCCGTCGCCCAGATCCGCGCGGCCGGCGTCCCGCTGCTCGTCCTGGACGACGCCAAGCGGCTCGCCGACGTCGGCCCCCGGATCGACACCGTCGCCGCGGCGCTCGGAGTCCCGGACGCCGGCCGGCGGTTGAAGGAGCGCACCGAGCAGCGGATCGCCGAGGCGAAGGCCGCCGTCACCGCTCCCGGAGACCGCCCCAAGGTCGCCTTCCTCTACCTGCGCGGCAGCGCCTCCGTCTACCTGCTCGGCGGCCCGGAGTCCGGCGCCGGCTCACTGATCGAGGCGGTCGGCGGCGAGGATGCCGGCACCGCCGCCGGGCTCACCGGCGACTTCACCCCGCTCACCAGCGAGGCCCTGGTCAAGGCCGCCCCCGACGCGATCCTGGTGATGAGCAAGGGCCTGGAGTCGGTCGGCGGCGTCGACGGCCTGCTCAAGCTGCCCGGCGTCGCACAGACCCCGGCCGGTCTCGACCGGCGGATCGTCTCCGTGCCGGACGGCCGACTGCTCAGCTACGGCCCGCGCACCCCGCAGGTCCTACGCGAGATCGCCGGGCAGCTCCACCCGGCGGCCGCCCGGTGAGCACCGCCGTCCGGCAGAAGGGCCGCCCGCTGCCCGCCGTCCGCAGCCGCACCGCGCTGCTCACCGCCGGGCTGGCGGCCGCCCTGCTGCTCTGCGCCCTACTCGCGGCCGGCCTCGGCGCCTACCGCATCCCGCTCGGCGACATCCTCGCCTCCGGCGCCCACCGGCTCGGCCTCGGCGGGCACGCCCTGGACCGCGTCCCCGAATCCGTGCTCTGGAACGTCCGGCTGCCCCGGGTGGTGCTGGCCCTGCTGGTCGGCGGCTCGCTCGGCTGTGCGGGCGCGCTGATGCAGGGCGTGTTCGGCAACCCGCTGGCCGAACCCGCCGTGATCGGCGTCTCCTCCGGCGGCGCGGTCGGCGCCGTCGGCTGCATCGTGCTCGGCCTGGACGCCCTCGGCAGCTGGACGGTGACCGTCTCCGCCTTCGCCACCGGCCTGCTGACGGTCTTCGCGGTCTACGCGATGTCCCGCGCCGGCGGCCGCACCGAGGTGGTGACGCTGATCCTCACCGGGGTCGCCGTCAACGCCTTCTGCGGCGCGCTGATCGGCATCTTCCTGTTCACCGCCGACTCCGCCGCGATCAGCCAGGTCACCTTCTGGCAGCTCGGCTCGCTCGCCCAGGCCACCTGGGGCAAGGTGCTCGCCGTCCTGCCGTTCGCCGCCGCCGGGCTCGCGGCCGCCCCGCTCTACGCCCGTCGGCTGGACCTGCTGGCCCTCGGCGAGCGCCCGGCCCGCCACCTCGGCGTGGACGTCGAGCGGATGCGGCTGGTGCTGATCACCGTCGTCGCGCTGCTCACCGCCGCAGCCGTCGCGGTCAGCGGCATCATCGGCTTCGTCGGGCTGGTCGTCCCGCACCTGCTGCGGATGGCCGCCGGCCCCGGCCACCGCTTCCTGCTGCCCGCCTCGACCCTCGGCGGGGCGCTCGTCCTGGTCGCCGGCGACCTCGCCGCCCGGACCCTCGCCCAACCCGCCGAACTCCCGCTCGGGGTGCTCACCGCCCTGATCGGCAGCCCGTTCTTCTTCTGGCTGCTGCGCCGCACCAGGACCAAGCAGGGAGGCTGGGCATGAGGATGCGCACCCGCC
The DNA here is from genome assembly GCF_044747365.1 of Kitasatospora sp. NPDC090091. NCBI lineage: Bacteria > Bacillati > Actinomycetota > Actinomycetes > Kitasatosporales > Streptomycetaceae > Kitasatospora > Kitasatospora sp. NPDC090091. The sequence continues at coordinate 42,156 of NZ_JBIVDY010000008.1, read as the reverse complement.
GCGAGGTGCCCGAACGGCCGCTGCCGGGGGCCGAACTGCTCACCGCCGAGGCGGTCCGGCTGGCCGTCGGCGGACGCGAGCCGCTGGCCGGCGCCTCGGTGCGGGTCCGGGCCGGCGAGGTTCTGGCGCTGCTCGGGCCGAACGGCGCCGGGAAGTCCACCCTGCTCTCCGTCCTGGCCGGCGACGTCCCGCCGACCGCCGGCGAGGTCCGGCTGCACGGCCGCCCGCCGGCCGGCTACGGGGCCGCCGAGCTCGCCCTGCACCGGGCGCTGCTGCCGCAGTCCGCGGAGCTGTCCTTCCCGTTCCTGGCGGGCGAGGTGGTCCGGATGGGCCGCGCCCCCTGGGCCGGCACCCCGGCCGCCGCCGAGGACGGCGCGGTGGTCGCCGAGGCGATGGCCGCCACCGAGTCCGCCGCCTTCGCCGGCCGCCCGTTCACCGCGCTCTCCGGCGGCGAACGGGCCCGGGTCGCGCTCGCCCGGGTGCTGGCCCAGCGGGCCCCGCTGCTGCTCCTGGACGAGCCCACCGCCGCCCTCGACCTGCGCCACCAGGAGCTGGTGCTGCGGGTCGCCCGGGCGCGCGCCGCCGCCGGCGACGCCGTGGTGGTGGTGCTGCACGACCTCTCGCTGGCGGCCGCCTACGCGGACCGGGTGGTGCTCATGGCGGCCGGCGCCACCGTCGCGGACGGGCCGGTGGCCGAGGTGTTGCGGGCGCCGCTGCTGAGCGAGGTGTACGGCCACCCGGTGGAGGTGCTGCCGCACCCGCGCACCGGCGTCCCGCTGGTGCTGCCGGAGCGCGGGTAGCGCTGTCGTCCGCCGTCGCGGCGATGCGGGCGGCGGCGGGTCAGGCCTCGTCGTCCAGCCGGAAGCCGATCTTCAGGCCGACCTGGTAGTGCTGGATCCGGCCGTCCGCGAGGTGGCCCCGGACCTGCGTCACCTCGAACCAGTCGAGGTTGCGCAGCGTCCGGGACGCCCGCTCGACCCCGTTGCGGATGGCCGCGTCGATGGACTCGGTCGAGGACCCGACGATCTCGGTCACCCGGTAGACGTGCTCGCTCATGACCACTCCCTCAGCTGTGCGACGGCCCCCGGTCCACCGTGCACCGCGTCCGGGCGGTCCGCACGCCGGGGGCAGCCGGCCAGGGCGGCTCAGAAGGCGGCGCGGACCTCGCCCACCGGCACCCCGCCGCCGAGCAGCGGCGCGGCGCCGATCCGCTCCAGCGTGCCGTCCGCCGCCGTCACTCCCAGCCGGCGCAGCGCGGCCGCCAGGACCGGCCCGCGGGCCCGCTCGGCGCCGTCGTCGATCTTGAAGGCGAGCGCCCGGCCGTCCGGCAGCGCCACCACCTGCACCGCCTCGGCGCCCATCTTGGAGAGCGCGCCCGGCACCGCCCGCATCAGCCAGGTGTCGGCCCGGCGGGTGCCGGCCACGTACTCGGGGTGCGCCCGCATCGCGTCCGCGACCCGGCGCTGCGGGGTGCCCTCCTCGGCCAACAGCAGGGCGCGGTAGCCGCGGGCCAGGCCGGTCAGCGTGACGGCCAGCAGCGGCGCGCCGCAGCCGTCCACCCCGGCGTGCGCGACCGGCTCGCCGGTGGCCTCCTGCAGCGCCTCGCCCGCCAGCTGCTGGACCGGGTGGGCAGGGTCCAGGTAGCTGTCGGTGGGCCAGCCGTTGGCGACGCAGGCGGCCAGCCAGCCGGCGTGCTTGCCGGAGCAGTCCATCAGGATCGGCGCGCGCTCGCCGCCGGAGCGCAGGTGCCGCTCGGCCTCGGTCTCGTCCAGCGGGAGGTCCGCCGGGGTCTGCAAGGCGGACTCGTCCAGCCCGGCGGCGGCCAGGATCCGCCGGACGCCGTCCTGGTGGAACGTTTCCGCAGAGTGGCTGGAGGCCGCCAGCGCCAACAGCTCGCCCTCGATCTCCAGCCCCGCCCGCAGCGTGGCCACCGCCTGGAACGGCTTCGCGCACGACCGCGGGAAGACCGGCGCGTCCGGCGAGCCGAGCGCGAACTCCACCGAGCCGTCGGCGGCAAGCAGCACCAGCGAACCGTGGTGCCGGCCCTCGGTGAAGCCCGACCGTATGACCTCGGCGAGGACGGACAGGGCTGCGGAGTCGGTCATGGCGGAGGCCTTCCGGGGTGAGGGTGAACCGGGGGCGAGCCGGGCCCGCCCCCGCCCCCAGGGTGCCTCACCCGGTCAGAGCGGGCCGCCTGCGAGCAGGTCGTCGACCCGTGCTTCCCCATCACGGTACCTGCGGGTGATCTCCGCACTGCAGCCGTCCGCCGTCCGCAGCAGCAGCTGCCGCCGGCCGGACACCTCGCGCTCGTGCGCCCGGAGCCGGTCCAGCGCCGCCAGCAGCTCCTCCGCCGGGTGCGCGGCCAGGTCGGCCAGCTGGACGTCGCCCATCAGCGTGTCCGCCTCCACCTGCGACTGCAGGCCGCGCGGCGGCCCCAGGGTGACGTGCCGGGCGGAGCGCCGCACGGTGGAGGGGGCGTCGGTGAGGATGGCCGGCAGCCGGTCCAGCAGGGCCCCGGCCGGGGCGCCCTCGGCCCCCGCCGGCACCGGGACCGAGGCGCCGGGACGGCGGTCCAGCTCGGCCCTGAGGATGTCCATCCGCCCGTGCAGCAGGCGCCGCAGGTAGGAGAGGTCGGCCTCCTGCTCCAGGGTCTCCCGGCGCAGGGTCCGCAGCTGGTCCAGGCCGAGCCCCTCCAGGTCGGGCTCCGCCGCCGGGCCGTCCGCCGTCCGGTCCGCCGAGCCCTCCGGCGTCCGGTCGGCCGGTGCCCGGGCGGCGGGCGGGCCGGGGACGCCTCCCGGCCGGACCGGGCCGGCGGGGCCCGCCGGCTCCGCGCCCCCGGGCGCCCGACCGTACCGGTCCTGTGCCGCGCTGCTCGCGTCCATCAACCAACCACCTGCCGTCGTCCGATCCCGCCCGCTCGCGGCACCCCGTCGCCTGCCGCCGGTCCGGCCCGTTCCCGGGCGGCCGTCGCACGCCCGGCGCGGCCGCCCGTCGATGGACGGGTCGTCCGATGGCACGCCCCGGGCGCCCCCGGTGGTTCCCGCCCCCGGCCGGTGCCACCCGCCGGGGCGACACCGCCCGAACACCCGATCCACCGGTTCGGCCGCCCGGCCGAACCGGGCCCGGCGCGGCGGACCTTGACGCCCCGGACCCCTGGTACGGCCCCAGGGTGCCACCCCGCCCGTCGCCCGTGCACCGCCCGTGCACCCGAACGGCCCCCTGGCGAACGGGGGTGGCTGATATGACCGGGGCATTCCGCGGCGGAACCAGCACCAGACCGAGCGCGGGCGCACACCGTCCGGCGCGCGCCACACCGTCACGCGCCCCCACCGGAGGCACTCGGGAGCGGGGGCAGGCGGCCGCGTGAAGCCCGCGCGGAACCGCCGCAGGGCCGGGCGGCAGCAGGCCGGGGGGCCGTACGGCGGGTCGTCCGGCTCCGGCACAATGGCCGCATGCGAGCAGTGGTGCAGCGAGTGGCCGAGGCCCGGGTGACGGTGGCCGGCGAGACCGTCGGCGCGATCGAGGGGCCCGGGCTCTGCGTCCTGGTCGGCGTCACACACGACGACACCCCCGCCAAGGCGGCCCAGCTGGCCCGCAAGCTCTGGACCCTGCGGCTGCTGGAGGCCGACGAGAACGGCGTCGAGCAGTCCTGCTCCGACCTGGCCGCGCCGCTGCTGGTGATCAGCCAGTTCACGCTCTACGGCGATGCCCGCAAGGGCCGCCGCCCCACCTGGAACGCCGCCGCCCCCGGCCCGGTCGCCGAGCCGCTGGTCGACGAGGTCGTCGCCCAGCTGCGCGCGCTCGGGGCCAAGGTGGAGACCGGCCGGTTCGGCGCGGACATGCAGGTCGCCCTGGTGAACGACGGGCCGTTCACCGTGCTCGTCGAGGTCTGAGGCCTCGCGGGCCGCGGCGTCGGGGCGCCGCGGCTCCGGGGCCGGGCTCACTGCGGGACGATCACGTCCTGCGTCCCCGGCACCGTCCCGGCCAGCAGCACCGCGTCCACCGGCACGTTCCGCTTGACGATCGCCAGCGCGATCGGCCCCAGCTCGTGGTGGCGCGCCGAGGACGTCACGAAGCCCAGCGACCGGCCGTCCGGGTCCGAGGCGAGCCGCACCTCCGTCCCGTGCGGAGGCAGCACCTCCTCGGTGCCGTCCAGGTGCAGGAAGACCAGCCGGCGCGGCGGGCGGCCCAGGTTGTGCACCCGGGCGACCGTCTCCTGGCCCCGGTAGCAGCCCTTCTGCAGGTGGACGGCGGTCGCCAGCCAGTCCACCTCGTGCGGAATGGTCCGGTGGTCGGTCTCGAAGCCCAGCCGCGGCCGGTGGCCCTCGATCCGCAGCGCCTCGTACGCCCAGATCCCCGCCGCCGGGCCGTAGCCCGCGGTCAGCTCCTCCAGCCCGGCGCGCGGCAGGAAGAAGTCCCGCCCGTACGGCAGCTCGCGCACCGCCGCCGCACCGTCCGCCGGGGCGGTGGAGCCGGCCGGCAGGTGCACCACCGCGTAGTCGGCGGTCGCGTCCGCGACCTCGACCCGGTAGAAGAACTTCATGCTCTCCAGGTAGCCGACCAGCGCCTGCTCGGTGCCCGGCTCGACGTGCGCCCAGGTGGTGGTGCCGTCGTCGACGAGGTAGAGCGCGTGCTCGACGTGCCCGTTCGGGGAGAGCACCAGCGCCTCGGTGGCCTGCTGCGGCGGCAGTGCGCTGACGTGCTGGGTGAGCAGCAGGTGCAGCCAGCTCAGCCGGTCCGCACCGGTGACGGTGACGACGCCGCGGTGCGAGAGGTCCACGAAGCCCGCGCCCTGCGCGAGGTTGCGCTGCTCACGGAAGATGTCGCCGTAGTGGGCGGCCACGCCCTCGTCGGTTCCCTCGGCGGGGACGGCACCGGGCAGCGCAAGCAGCGGGCTCTTCATACCGGCCAGCTTACGACCCGCCCTCCGCGCGCTTGGCGGTGCAGTCGGCACAGCGGCCGAAGATGGCGAAATGCTTCAGGTCGGTGTCGAAGCCGTGCTGTTCGCGCAGGCTGTCGATCAGCGGGCGGGCGATCTCGGTGCCGGTCTCGGTGACCTTCTCGCAGTCCCGGCAGACCAGGTGCAGGTGGTGGTGGCGGCCGGCCAGGTGGTACGTCGGGGCGCCGTGGCCGAGGTGGGCGTGCGAGACCAGGCCGAGCTCCTCCAGCAGCTCCAGCGTCCGGTACACGGTGGAGATGTTGATGCCGCTGGCGGTCTTGCGGACGTGGCCGAGGATGTCGTCCGGGGTCGCGTGGTCGAGCACGTCGACCGCCTCCAGGACGAGCTGGCGCTGGGGCGTGAGGCGGTAGCCGCGCTCGCGCAGGTCCGCCTTCCAGTCGCTGGAGAGCTGCCAGTCGGTGGTGCCGGTGTCCGCCACGGTGCTGTCCCTGCCAAGGTCGGGGGTCCTGAGGCAAGTGTAGGGACCGGCCGACGGCCGGTCCCTACCTCCTGCACGCTTCGCGGGCTCCGTGCGGAGCCGGCTCAGCGGAAGAACGCGATGCCGTCGTCCGGCAGGTCGTTGATGTCCTTGATCAGCTGCGCCGGGCTGAGCACCTTCTTCAGCTGCGCGGACATGTACGGGCGCAGCTCCACCTCGGGCGCCGACTTCTCGCCGACCCAGAGCAGCTCCTCGTTGACGAAGCCGTACAGGCGCTTGCCGCCGGAGTACGGCGCCGAGCCCTCGATCCGGGCCACGGCGTCGGTGGCGACCTCGACCTGCGGCTTGCCGTCGGCCAGCTCGCCGTACCAGACCTCGACGGTGCCGTCGTCGCGGACGGAGGAAATCTCGATCCCCCGGGCGCCGCTGGTGCCGTGGGCGTTGCTGGTGATGCGCCAGAAGGCGTGCTCGTTCTCCAGCGGGCGGACCTTCTCGCCCTCCTCGTTCAGCACCCAGGTGCGGGAGCGGAACTCGAGGAAGGGGCGACCGTCGTGCCGGAAGACGACCTCCTGGCCGAAGTTGCACTTCTCCGCGCCAAGGCCCTCCTCGCCGGGCAGCGGGGCGTAGACGCCCGCGCCCTCCCAGGTGCCGAGGAGGAAGGCGAGCGGGACGACGTCCTTGTGGAGGTCAGAGGGGATCTCGATCATGTTCCTGGTCGCTGTCGTCGGTGTGGGACTGCTTCAACCGTACGGCAGCGGGTCAGCGCTGGCCCTGGTACAGCTTCATCACGGAGAAGATGGCGAACCAGGTGATCAGCACGGCCATGAGGGCCAGCAGACCGTCGAAGAACATTTCCAGACCGGACACGGGGGGCTCCCAGGCGGCGACAGTGTGGTGGATTTTGCTGGCGCTCACTCTATCCGCCGGGTGTCGGCGGGTCGCGGTGAGCCCCACCACGTCGCGGTTCCGGCGGGCATTCGTGGCTAAGGTGACGTCATGTCGTCGAAGAAGCTCGTAGTCAAGGTCACGGCCGGGGCCGACGCGCCGGAGCGGTGCTCCCAGGCCTTCACGGTGGCGGCGGTCGCCGCGGCCAGCGGGGTCGAGGTCTCGCTCTGGCTGACCGGGGAGTCCTCCTGGTTCGCCCTCCCGGGCCGCGCGGCGGAGTTCGAGCTGCCGCACGCGGCGCCGCTGCCGGACCTGATCGAGTCGATCCTGGCGGGCGGCGGCGGCATCACGCTCTGCACCCAGTGCGCCGCCCGGCGCGGGATCGAGGAGAAGGACACCGTCGAGGGCGTCCGGATCGCGGGCGCGCAGGTCTTCGTCAGCGAGATCATGGCCGACGGCGTACAGGCGCTCGTCTACTAGCACTGCGGGCGCTGCCGGTACTGCGGGTGCTGCGCCGGTGCAGGTCCGCCCGGGCGGGCGTCACCGGTCGGGCGGTTCGTGGTCGGGGCGGTTCCGGTCGTGGCCGGGGTCGTCCCACTTCGGGTCCTCCCAGCGCGGGTCGTTCCACCAGTCGTCCTCCGGGTCGCGCCGGTTGGCGAAGACCGCGGCGGCAGGCGGGATGACCATCGCGACCAGGCACATGCCGATCGCGGCCGGCACGGACCAGAACCGCACCACGCCCCAGGCCAGGACGAACAGCCCGAGGCAGACGCCCATCATGGCGAAGTAGTAGCGGTGTCGCCGGCGTGCCTGCACCCCTCCACGGTATGCCTGAGGGCCCCTGCTCGGCAGGGGCCCTCAGTGCGTGTCCGCGGTCGGACCGGCGGTCGTCAGACCGCGATCGCGACCTCGGTCAGGTTGCCCTGGGAGGCGACCACCTGGCGGTCCACGGTCTGGCCCGGGACCAGCGCGCGCAGGGTCCACTTGCCCGGGCGGGCGAAGAACCGGAACTGTCCGGTCGCCGAGGTGGGCACCTCGGCCGTGAACTCGCCGCCCTCGTCGAGCAGCCGGACGTAGCCGTTGACCGGCTCGCCGTCTCGGGTCACGGAACCCTGGATGATCGTCTCGTTCGCCACGTCAACTCCTGCCAGGTCCGGGCCGCCGGCCTTCGCACCGCACATGTCTTGTCTTCCCTTCTGACTTACGCGTGGAGCCGGTGGCTCAGTTGCCGAGCTCGATCGGCACGCCGACGAGGCTGCCGTACTCGGTCCACGAGCCGTCGTAGTTCTTCACGTTCTCCTGGCCGAGCAGCTCGTGCAGCACGAACCAGGTGAGCGCGGAGCGCTCGCCGATGCGGCAGTAGGCGATGGTGTCCTTCGCCAGGTCGATGCCCTCGGCCTCGTACAGCGCCTTGAGCTCGTCGTCGCTCTTGAAGGTGCCGTCGTCGTTGGCGTTCTTGGCCCACGGGATGTTCCGGGCGCTCGGCACGTGGCCGGGGCGCTGCGACTGCTCCTGCGGGAGGTGGGCCGGGGCGAGCAGCTTGCCGGAGAACTCGTCGGGCGAGCGGACGTCGACCAGGTTCAGGGTGCCGATGGCGGCGACCACGTCGTCGCGGAAGGCGCGGATCGAGGAGTCGGCGGCCTGCGCCTTGTACTCGGTCGCGGCGCGCTGCGGCACCTCGGAGACCAGGTCGCGGGAGTCGAGCTCCCACTTCTTGCGGCCGCCGTCCAGCAGGCGGACGTCGCCGTGGCCGTACAGCTTGAAGTACCAGTAGGCGTACGAGGCGAACCAGTTGTTGTTGCCGCCGTAGAGCACGACGGTGTCGTCGTTGGCGATGCCCTTGGCGCTGAGCAGCGCCTCGAAGCCGGCCTGGTCGATGAAGTCGCGGCGCACCGGGTCCTGGAGGTCCTTCTTCCAGTCGATCCGGACGGCGTTGCGGATGTGGTTCTTCTCGTAGGCGGAGGTGTCCTCGTCGACCTCGACGATGACGACCTTCGGGTCGTCCAGGTGGGCCTGGACCCAGTCGGCGTCGACCAGGACGTCGCTGCGGCTCATGGTGGTGTCTCCATCCGGGGGCGGTTGGCGGAAGGTGGTGCTGCTACGGGGGGTCCCCCGGCCGGGGCCGAGGAGGTCGTGCGGATCGCCCGGTGGCGGCCGGTCCGAATCCCTGTCCGAATACTGGGACGACGGAGGGTGCGCGGTACGGCCGGGCGGTGCTCTGCGGGGTACGGCGGGGACGGGCGGGCGGAGCGCCGGCCCTGGTCACCGGGGAAATCGGCGGCGGGCGGCAACTGCCCTGCCACTACGCCGAGTTAGCGCATTCGACACAGACAGGCGGCCACGCGGCACAGGTCTACCGCCCGCCGCTTCGTGAGGTCCGTCTGTCGCTTCATGCCGACGATGCTAGGGACACCGGGCGCCCGCTGTCATCAGCGTATCGAATAGCGAGACCAAAACATTCGCATGATGGGATTTGGCCATTCGCGGGGCGGCGGGCACCGGCCGGGGGCCGCCCGGAGGCCCGTGCGGGGGCGGGAACGACACCGCTCCGCGGCCGGCGCTGGACAGCGCGTCTCGCGGAGCGGAACGGTAGGGAGGGACGGGGGCCGGGGACGGGGTCAGGGGGCCCGGGGGCCGGGCGGCGGCGTGGTCGGGGCCATGGTCAGCCGATGAGCTTGACGTCCTTGCCCTCGAAGCTCAGCCGGAGGCCGTCCTCCTGCGGCGACACTCCGGCCAGGTTGAGTCCGGCCGGCAGCGCGGAGAGCGTGAAGCTGACCGGATCGATCTGCTGGTTGGACAGGCCCGCCAGCATCCCGGCCACCCCGCTGAGCTTGAAGCCGTCCACCGTGACGGTGTTGCCCTGGCTGTGCAGCACGCCCTCTCCCACCGGGAGCGGGCCCATCGAGGCCTTGATCTTGCCCGGGCCGCCGTAGGAGAGGCTCAACCGGGTGTTGCCGCCGATCGGGAGCTTGCCCGCGCTCGGCACCAGCTGGGACGCCGGCGGCATCAGCTGGGACAGGTCCGCGTACGTGACCAGGCCGGTGCCGCTGCCGTGGTCCACGGTGGCGCTCGTCATGCTGCCGCTCACCTCGACCCCGGACAGCTCGGCTTTGAAGGAGTGCAGGGCCACCTGGCGGCTGCCGTCGCCCACGGTCAGCCCGTCCGCCGAGATCCGGACGTCGTCCAGCTTCATCGACAGGGCCTGGGTGAGGAACGGGAAACCCTCGATCGACACGTCGGGGCGCTTGCTCATCCGGCCGCTCTTCAGCAGCTGGTCGGCGGCCTCGTCCTCGGCCACGCCGACGGCGATCCGGTCGGCGCCCGTCAGCAGACCGCAGAGCACCCCCACGACGATCGTCGCTTTCAGCCAACCGCGCATCGCTCTCCCCCGTCGTCGCCTGTCGTCGTCCTGCCGGTGTCTTCCTGCCGTGCTGTCCTGCGGTCGTCGTCCCCGCCCGGTCGCGGCCATCCGGTACGGCCGCTTCCGCACGACCGTACGACGTCCCGCCCCGGAGCATGGTTCCGGGGCGGGACGTCGTAAGGGTGCGGCGCCGTGGGCGGGGCCGGCCGGGCCGGAGCCCGGTGCGGCGCCGGGGTCAGCCGGCCAGCAGGCGGGTCGCGATCCAGACCAGCGGCGCGGCCACCGCCAGCGGCAGCGCCACGCCCGCCGTCATGTGCACGAAGCGGGACGGGAAGTCGTACCCGGCCACCCGGCGGCCGACCAGCGCACCGAGGCCCGCGAGGGCGCCGAGCGCCGGCGGCGCGCCCACGGCCAGACCGAACACCACCGCCGCGACCAGGCCGAGCACCGGCCCCAGCAGCTTCGGGCCGGGCAGCGGCGCCGCGGCCAGCACGGTGGCCAGCGCGACCGCGCCGACCGCCGCCGGCACCCAGTCGGCCAGCAGCAGCGCGGTGCAGAGCACCGTCACCACCGTGGCCGAGCCGAGCACGGTCAGCGCGTAGAACCGCTCCTTCGGGTCCGCCGGCCGGAACGTCTGCAGCACCATCACCAGCAGGAAGAACCCGCCGAGGGTGCCGACCACGGCCGCCGCGCCGCCGTTCGCGTCAGCCAGCAGCACCGCCGCGTCGGCGGTCAGGCCGGCCAGCGCGGCGAGCGCGATGCCCTGACGGGCCGGCCACATGCCGTTCAGGCGGAACCAGCCGGCCGCCGTCAGTGCCTGGAGCGGCGCCAGGGCCAGCGCGAGCCCGACCTGCCCGAGCGCGGCACCGCCGGCGAGCAGTGCGGCGGCGCCCGCGGTGATCAGGGCCGGCTGCAGGCCCGGGTCGATGATCGGCGAGCCGGTCCGGGCCGCCGGTGCGGGCGCGGCCGGCGGGCCGGGCTGCACCGGGACGGCGCCGGGCGGCGGCACGGCCGGGTACGGCCCGGCGGGGGCCTGCGGCCGGTGGCCGGCCGGGGGCGCCGGGCGCTTGAGCGTCATGGTCGGCGGGTCGAAGACCTGGGCCGGGGCCTGGCCGGGGGTGGGCACCGGGGCGGCGCCGGGCAGCGGGCCCGACGCCGCGACCGGCGGCAGCAGCGTGGTCGCCGCGGCGTCGTTCATCGCGGGGACCGGCGGCAGCAGCGTGGTCGCCGCGGCGTCGTCGACCGGCGGAAGGGGCGGCTGTCCGTACGCCGGACCGCCGTACGGCTGCGCACCGTGGCCCGGGAGCCCGTGGCCCGGAGCGTCGGCCGGCGCCCCGTACGGGTCCGGCGCGTAGCCCTGCCCGGGGGCGTACGGCTGCGCCGCGTGCCCCTGCAGTGCCTCCGGCTCCGGCACGTACGCCTGCTGCGGGTCGTACGGGCCGTACGCCTCCTGCGCCGGATACGGCTGCTGGGCGTCGTACGGCTGCTGCGGCGGGGCCTGCGGCGCCGGGGCCTGCGGGAACTGCGGCTGCCCGGGCTGCCCAGGCGCCTGCGGGTACGGGGGCCGGGCCTGCGGGTACTGCGGCTGCGGCCAGCCGCCCTGGGCGCCGTGCACCTGGTTCGGATCCGTCACGCCGCTCACCCTCCCGCGAACGGCGGGAGGACCTCGACCGTCCCGCCCTCGGTGAGGGCCACGGTCGCGTGGTCACGGCCGCCGACCGGCGAGCCGTCCACCAGGTACGAGCAGTGTCCGAGCAGCCGGACGAGCTTCGGCCGGTCCGCGTGCCGCTCCTTGGCCCCGGCCAGCGCCTCCGCCAGGGTCGCCGCCTCGTACGGCTCCTCGGCCAGCCCGGCCTCCGACTTCGCCGCCGCCCAGTAGCGGATCGTCCCGCTCACCCGGGCGGCCTCCGCCGGCTCCGTGGTCGCGCCCATGGCAACCCCTTCTCGTCGTCCTCGCCCGCGACCGGTGCCCGGTCGGGCCGCCATCGGAGCGGCCGGACACCACCCGAAAGGGGTATGCGCGCGGTGCCGCCGATGTGCGTCCCATGATGGCGTGTCCGTCACCGCGACCGGCAATCGCCCCGGCCCGCAGGCCGCCCGCGGACCGGCCGAGGCTGTGGCCAGGCTCACCCCGGATGCGCCCGGTTCGCCCGATGCGCCGCTCAAGGACCCTCCCGGCGCGGGAGCCGGTCGGCTATTCTCGTGCTCTGAGGGATCCGGGCAGAGTCGCCCCCGGATCCTTTTGTGCTTTCAGGACGCCAGTACGGACGTTCTTGCGATTCGTCGGCCCACCCCCGGCGCACCGCAGGAACCGCCCCGCCATTCGCGGCACAACGACGTGCCCGGGCCCGGCCGGGGTGTTCGGACACCCGGGCGCCGGGCCGCCGCCCGGTACCGGACAGACCGGAAGGTTCGCGGGATGAGCAGGGCAGGAACGGTGCCACGGGGGTTGCGGGACCCCCGGTGTGCGAGCCGTCCCGCCGTGCACGCCGGCGAATCCTCCGGAGGAGACCAGGCGTCCTCTCTCCCCCTCACCTCAGCACGAGCGCCATTCGGCTGTGGCGGCAGCCGCAACGCGACCGCGACGACCCGGAAAGGGGACTACCGGGTATGAGTTCTCTGCTCCTCCTCACCAACGCACTGCAGCCCTCCGCGGAGGTCCTGCCGGCCCTTGGCCTGCTGCTGCACAACGTCCGGGTGGCCCCGGCCGAGGGATCGGCCCTGGTCGACACCCCCAGCGCCGACGTCATCCTGGTCGACGGCCGGCGCGACCTGCCGCAGATCCGCAGCCTCTGCCAGCTGCTGCGCTCGACCGGGATCGGCTGCCCGCTGATCCTGGTGGTCACCGAGGGCGGCCTGGCGGCCGTCACCGCCGAATGGGGCATCGACGACGTCCTGCTGGACACCGCCGGCCCCGCCGAGGTCGAGGCCCGGCTCCGGCTCGCCCTCGGACGGCGGCTGCAGGAGTCCGTCGACGACAGCCCGATGGAGATCCGCAACGGCGACCTCTCGGTCGACGAGGCCACCTACTCCGCCAAGCTCAAGGGCCGGGTGCTCGACCTCACCTTCAAGGAGTTCGAGCTCCTCAAGTACCTCGCCCAGCACCCCGGCCGGGTCTTCACCCGGGCGCAGCTGCTGCAGGAGGTCTGGGGCTACGACTACTTCGGCGGCACCCGGACGGTCGACGTCCACGTCCGGCGGCTGCGCGCCAAGCTCGGCGTCGAGCACGAGGGGCTGATCGGCACGGTGCGCAACGTCGGCTACCGCTTCGTCGTCCCGGACAAGGGCGAGAAGGGCGAGAAGGGCGAGCGCGCCGAGCTCGCCCAGCGCGCCTCCGCCCCGGCGGAGGCCTGACCGCAGGCCGGGCGGGCGTGCCCGCCCGGCCTGTCCGGATTCGCCCCGGGCTGTCCAGGGGGATTCCGGCGGCGGGCCGAGCTCCCACTGCCCCGGCGGACGCCACACGCGTAGACTCCCCCCGTGGCCAAAGTGACGCGCGACGATGTAGCCCGACTGGCTGGTACCTCGACCGCGGTCGTCAGCTACGTCATCAACAACGGGCCGCGCCCGGTCGCGCCCGCCACCAAGGAGAAGGTGCTCGCGGCGATCGAGCAGCTCGGCTACCGGCCGAACAGCGTCGCCCAGGCGATGGCCTCCCGTCGCACCAACCTCATCGGCATGGTCGTCCCCGACGCCCGTCAGCCGTTCTTCGCCGAGATGGCGCACGCCGTCGAACGGGCCGCCTCCGAGCGCGGCAAGCTCGTGCTGATCGGCAACTCCGACTACGTGGACGACCGCGAGGTGCACTACGTCCGTGCCTTCCTCGGCATGCGGGTCTCCGGCCTGATCCTGGTCAGCCAGGGCCCCTCGCAGCGGGCCGCCGAGGAGTTCGCCGCCATGGAGGGGGCCAAGGTGGTGCTGCTGCACCGCCGGCCCGAGGCGATCGACGACGTCGCGGTGGTCACCGACGACGTGGGCGGCGCCGAGGCCGTCGTCCGCCACCTGCTGGAGGAGCACGGGCACCCGTACGTGGCCTGCTTCGGCGGCCCGGTCGACTCCCCCGCCCCCGGCGACCCCGTCATCGACCACGTCGAGGGCTGGCAGCGCGCCATGGACGCGCACGGCCTGCCCACCGAGCCGCACCTGATCGACGCGCCGTTCCACCGCTACGGCGCCTACGAGGTCGCGCTCGGCGTGCTGCGCTCGGCGGACCGCCCGTCGGCGATCTTCTGCTCCACCGACGACCAGGCGATCGGCGTCCTGCGGGCGGCCCGCGAGGTCGGTCTGCGGGTACCGGAGGACCTCGCGGTGGCCGGCTTCGACGACGTGCCCGAGGCCGCCCTCGCCGACCCGCCGCTGACCACCGTCGCCTCCGACCGCGACGCGATGGCGCGGGCCGCGGTGGACCTGGTGCTGGACGACTCGCTGATGGTGCCCGGTTCGGACACCGAGCGGGTGCGGAAGTTCCCGTCCCGCCTGGTCGTGCGCCGTTCCTGCGGCTGCCACCCGGACGGGGTCCCGACCCCGGCCTGACCAGGCTTTATGAGAAGTCAACGGGCTTCTCGGGCCCTTCTGAGCGGACTCTCACCGGATTCTCATCCGGCGGGCGGACGTTGGTCGGCATGAGCGATCACCAGCACCAGCACCGCAGCACGCACGGCGAGCAGTACGACGGGGGCCACCCGTACGGGTACAGCCATGGGTACGAGGGCGGCTACGCCGGCCACGGCGTCCAGGACGGCCAGGGCCACGGCGGTGCGGGGGACCGGGTCGTCCCCGGGACGGTCCTCGGCAGCACCACCGCCGGGTACCCGGCCGCCGGCAGCACGCCGGCCGGTCCGCCGCCCCCGCCGCCCGCCATGCCGCCCGCGCCGCCGACACCGCCCGAGGCGGGCGGCCCGGCCGCCCACGGCGGCGAGAGCGGCCACGGCGGCCGGGCCCGGCGGGGCTTCCTGCGCGGCCGGGTCGCGCTGGTCACCGCCGTCGCCGCGGTCGCCGCCGTCCTCGGCGGGGTCACCGGCGGCGTGGTCGCCGCCGAGCAGCACAATTCCGGCAGCCGCACCGGCACCATCGCCAGCCCGGTCGCGGCCCGCTCGGACGGCAGCGCCGACGTGGCGGCCATCGCCTCCGCCGTCTCGCCCAGCGTCGTCCAGATCACCGTGAAGACCGCGAACGGCACGGCCACCGGCACCGGGGTCGTGCTCGACAAGGACGGCCGGATCCTCACCAACTACCACGTCGTCGCCGGCGCGGCCGACGGCGGCCAGACCACCGTCACCTTCAAGGACGGCTCCACCGCCCGGGCCACCGTCACCGGCGCCGACAAGGGCCTCGACGTCGCCGTGATCACCGCGAGCGGCGCCAAGAACCTCACCCCCGCCACCCTCGGCGACTCCAGCGCCGTCTCGGTCGGCGACCCGGTCGTCGCCATCGGCAACCCGGAGGGCCTGACCGGCACCGTCACCTCGGGCATCATCAGCGCCGAGAACCGCGACGTCACCGTCCAGGTCGACGAGGGCACCACCAGCGGCAACGGCGGCTTCGGCTTCCCCAACCTGCCCGGCCTGCGCGGCAGCACCCCGCAGAGCGGCGGCGAGACCACCACCTACAAGGCCTTCCAGACCGACGCCGCACTCAACCCCGGCAACTCCGGCGGCCCGCTGATCAACGCGAACGGGCAGGTCATCGGCATCAACTCGGCCATGTACTCGCCGAGCGGCGTGGGTGCCACGGCCGGCGGCAGCGGCGCCGGCAGCGTCGGCCTCGGCTTCGCCATCCCGATCAACGACATCAAGCAGGTGCTCCCGCAGCTGCAGTCCGGCCAGAACCTCTAGATCCTGTCTCGGACGGGACAATTGCTCCGAGCAGGTCCCAGCGCCGGGCGCCTCCAGCGGCCCGGCACACCCCCAGCAGGCCCACCGACGACGAGAAAGGGCACCCGCCCATGACCCCGTCCGCCGACGACCGCACCCCCTCCGAGTCCGGGCAGCCCACTGCCCGGCTCCTCGTGGTCGACGACGAACCCGCCCTCCGGGACGCCCTGGAGAGCAGCCTCGCCTTCGAGGGCTACGAGGTCGCCACCGCCACCGACGGCTACGAGGCCCTGGAGGCCGTCGAACGCGACAAGCCCGACCTCGTCCTGCTGGACATCATGATGCCCCGGATGGACGGCCTCACCGCCGTCCGCCGGATGCGTTCGCGCGGCGACACCGTCCCGGTGCTGATGCTCACCGCGCGCGACGCCGTCGGCGACCGGGTCACCGGCCTGGACGTCGGCGCGGACGACTACCTCGCCAAGCCCTTCGAGCTGGACGAACTGCTCGCCCGGGTCCGCGCCCTGCTGCGGCGCAACGCCCTCGCCACCGAGGCCGCCGCCCGCGCCGCGGCCGCCGAGGACGACACCGAGGTGCTGGCCTTCGGCGACCTGCGGATGAACACCGCCACCCGCGAGGTCACCCGCGCCGGGCGGCCGGTCGAGCTGACCCGCACCGAGTTCATGCTGCTGGAGATGTTCCTCTCTCACCCGCGCCAGGTCCTCACCCGCGAACAGATCCTCAAGGCGGTCTGGGGCTTCGACTTCGAGCCCTCCTCCAACTCCCTGGACGTGTACGTGATGTACCTGCGCCGCAAGACCGAGCAGGGCGGCATGCCCCGGCTCATCCAGACCGTACGCGGCGTCGGCTACGCCCTCCGCCCGGCTCCCGGCACCCCCGCGTGAGCGACGCCGTCCCCCCGCCCCCGCTGGTCCCGCCCACCGTGCCCCGCCGCCGGCGCCTCCTCTCCTGGTACCGCGCCCGCTCGCTGCGCAGCCGGCTCACCTTCCTCACGGCGGCGGCGGTCGCGGTGGCGATCGCGCTGTCGGCGCTGGCCTGCTGGTTCCTCGTGGAGAAGCAGCTCTACGGCCAGGTGCGCAACGACCTGGCCAACACCCAGTTGCAGCGGGTGCGGCTCCCCCCGGTCTGTCCGGCCACCCTGGACGACGCCCTGAAGCAGGCCCAGCGCGAAACCCTGGGGCCGGAGCAGTCCGGCTCCGCCGTCCGGGACACCCAGTTCGTGGTGACCGACCCGCCCGGGGTCTGCCTGCCGCCCGGCACCACCAGGGCGGTCGTGATCGAGGCCGACGACGCCAAGGTCTTCCAGCTCCCGCCGAACCACTCGGTGTTCCGCAGCGGCCACTACACCAACGGCGCGTCCGCCATGGTCCGGGTCTTCTGGACGCACGCCAACTCGCCCACCGGGCCGCCCGTCCTGGTGATGGTGGCCACGCCCACCGAGCCGGTGGAGAACGCCCTCCAGAAGCTCGCCCTCATCCTCGGCGGTGTGGCGCTCGGCGGCATCGTCCTCGCGGGGATAGCGGGACGGTTCGTGGCCCGCTCGGCACTCAAGCCCGTCGACCAGCTCACCGACGTGGTCGAGCACATCGCCCGCACCGAGGAGGTCGGCGCCACCATCCCGGTGCAGGGCAGCGACGAGATCGCCCGGCTCGCCACCTCGTTCAACTCCATGTCCACCGCGCTGGCCAACTCCCGCGACCGGCAGACCCGGCTGATCGCCGACGCCGGGCACGAGCTGCGCACCCCGCTCACCTCCCTGCGCACCAACGTCGACCTGCTGATCCGCAGCGACGACACCGGCCGCCCGCTGCCCCCGGCCACCCGGACCAAGCTGCTCGGCAACATGAAGGCGCAGATGCAGGAGCTCACCGGCCTGATCGGCGACCTGCTGCAGCTCTCCCGGCCGGACTCCCCCAGGCCGGCCCGCACCCTGGCCGTCGTCGCCCTGCACGAGATCGCCGACCGCGCGGTCGCCCGGGCGAAGCTGCGCGGTCCGGGGCTGGTCTTCGAGACCGCCGTCGGGCCCTGGTACGTGCACGGGGACGCCGCCGCGCTGGAACGGGCGGTGATCAACCTGCTGGACAACGCGGTGAAGTACAGCCCGCCCGGCGGCACCATCGACGTCCGGCTCGACCAGGGGGTGCTGACGGTGCGGGACCACGGCCCCGGCATCCCGCCGGACGAGCTGCAGTACGTCTTCGACCGGTTCTGGCGCTCCCCGTCGTCGCGTCAGCTCCCGGGCTCCGGCCTCGGCCTGTCGATCGTCGCGCAGAGCGTCCGGGAGGCCGGCGGCGAGGTCTCGCTCGGCCCGGCCGCGGACGGCGGCCCGGGTGCGCTCGCCACCGTCCGGCTGCCCGGCGGCCCGGCCCCCGACTGAGCGGGGGCCGGAAAAGGCGGACGGGCGGGGCGCCCCGACAGCGCCCCGCCCGCCTCATGTCCGGCACACGGTCAGTCGATGTCGCTGCCCGGGCCGATGACCTTGATCCGGTCCTGCGCCGGGGCCTGCAGCGGCGAGGCCGCCGAGCTGTGGGCACCGAGGTAGGCCGTGAAGACGTCCAGGTCCGAGGCGCCGACCAGCTTGTCGGTGCCGGCCGCGAAGGCCGGGAAGCCGTCGCCGCCGCCGGCCAGGAACTCGTTGGCCGCGACCCGGTACTTGCCGGCCGGGTCGATCGGAGCGCCGTTGAGGCGGACGGAGTCCACCAGCACGCGGTCGGCACCGGTCTTGCGCATGTCCAGGGTGTAGCTCAGGCTCTTGGACACCTGGAGGATCTTCGGCGCGGCGTCGTTGCCACCGCTGACCTGCTGCTGCAGCACCTGGACCAGCTGGGCACCGGTCAGCGTCTTGACCTGCATCATGTTGGTGAACGGCTGGACGGTGAACGCCTCGCCGTAGGTCACCACGCCGTCGCCCTCGGCGCCGCTCGCCTTGTACACCAGGTCCGAGCGGATGCCGCCCGGGTTCATGAAGGCGATCTGCGCGCCGCCCTTGTCGGCCGGGGCGAGGCCCTCCAGCTGAGCGTCGGCGATCACGTCACCGAGCGGCTTCTCCAGGTCGCTGCTGCCGCGGCCGTTGAGGTCCGAACCGATGTAGCCGATCGGGCGGTTGGCGATCGGGGCGGCCAGCTTGGAGTAGTGCGCGATCAGCTCCGTCATGTCCGGGGCCTTCTCGACCGTGCGGCGCACGACGTGGTTCTCGGCCTTGACCGACGGGCGGACGATGGCGCCGGTGGTCTTGTCGAGCTTCAGGTTGATCTCGGTGAAGAGCCGGCCGAAGGAGGCGGCACTGGTCACCGAGCGCGGCACGCCCTGCGGGTCCGGGATGGTGCAGGCGTACGCGTTGTGGGTGTGGCCGGTGACGATGGCGCCGATCGCCGGGTCCAGGTTCTTGGCGATGTCGACGATCGGGCCGGAGATGCCCTGGCCGGCCGTGCCGCAGTCGTAGTTGTACGTGCTGCCGGCCGGGTAGCCGCCCTCGTGGATCAGCGCGACGATCGAGTTGACGCCCTGCTTCTTCAGCTCCGCGGCGTACTTGTTGATCGTGGCGACCTCGTTGCCGAACTTCAGGCCCTTGACGCCCTCGGCGGTCACGATGTTCGGCGTGCCCTCCAGGGTGGCGCCGATGAAGCCGACCTTCACGCCCTGCGACTTGGTCACCCAGTACGGGGCCAGGATCGGCTTGCCGGTCTTCTCGTTGGTGACGTTGGCGGCCAGGTAGTTGAAGTTGGCGCCCTTGAACTTGCGCCCCTCCTCGTAGCAGCCGTCGACCGGGTGGCAGCCGCCCTCCTGGAGCCGGATCAGCTCCTTGGCGCCCTCGTCGAACTCGTGGTTGCCGACCGCGGTGACGTCCAGGCCGAGCTTGTCCATCGCCTCGATGGTGGGCTCGTCGTGGAAGAGGGCCGAGGTCAGCGGCGAGGCACCGACGATGTCGCCGGCCGCGACGGTGATCGAGTCGTCGGCCGGGATCCGGGCCTGGCGCAGCGCGGTGGCCAGGTACTCGATGCCGCCGGCCGGGGTCGAGACGACCTGACCGGTCGCCGGGTCGATCTCCTTGATGGTGCCGGACGAGCCGGCCGGGGGCTCCAGGTTGCCGTGGAAATCGTTGATCGCCAGCAGCTGGAGGTTGACGGTCTTGTTTCGCTTGGCGTCCGCGGCCTGGGCGGCGGTCGGTACGACCACCGCGCCGAGCAGACCGGCGGAGGCGACGACGGCGAGCGCCGTACGTCGGGATCTGGCGGTGAGCATGAAGGGTCCCCTGCACCTCGAAGAGCGCCCAGTTGTGGGAAGGTCCGGGCGTCGGCCATGAATTGCGCGAGTGCAGCCTAGAGTCAACGCGCGTAGCTGTCAGGACCCCGAACGTAACGACCGGGTTACCTACTGACGAATCGTCGTCGTCCGACACCACCGGGACCGCCCGGGGACCGGCCCCCGCCGACCGCCGGAGGACCGGGCCGGACCAGCCCGGCGAGCGGGACGTGACGGCGTCAGACGCCCGGCTCGGCCGCCAACTGCCGTTCTGCGCGGGCCCGCTCGGCCACCGCGTCCTCCGTCATCGCCCGGTCGGTGTAGACCAATGGCCGCTCGGTCTCGGTGATGATGTGCTTCACCACCTGGACGTTGCCGTTCACGTCCCAGACCGCGATGCCCGGCGAAAGTGTGGGAATGATCTCCACCGCCCAGCGCGGCAGACCGAGCACCCGGCCGGTGGCTCTCGCCTCCTCGGCCTTCTGCATGTAGATGGTCCGGGTGGAGGCCATCTTCAGGATCGCCGACGCCTCCTTGGCCGCCGCACCGTCCACCACGTCCGACAGGTGGTGCACCACGGCGACGAAGGAGAGCCCGAGCCGGCGGCCGAACTTCAGCAGCCGCTGGAAGAGCTGGGCCACGAAAGGGCTGTTGATGATGTGCCAGGCCTCCTCGACCAGGAAGATCCGCTTCCTCCGGTCCGGCCTGATCCAGGTGTGCTCCAGCCAGACGCCGACGATCGCCATCAGGATCGGCATCGCGATGGAGTTGCGGTCGATGTGCGAGAGGTCGAAGACGATCAGCGGCGCGTCCAGGTCGATGCCGTCCGTGGTCGGCCCGTCGAACATGCCGCGCAGGTCGCCGTCGACCAGCCGGTCCAGCACAAGCGCCACGTCAAGGCCCCAGGACTGCACCTCGTCCACCGCGACGCCGAGCGACTCCACCGAGGACAGCTCGGGGTTGCGCAGCGTGTCGATGATGTCGTCCAACACCGGCTGGCGGTCCGTCACCGTCGCCACCACGTGGGCGTGCGCCGCCTTGAGCGCGAAGCCGGCCCGCTCCTCCAGGCCACGCCCCATCGCCACCTCGATGATGGTGCGCAGCAGCGACAGCTGGCCGGTCTGGGTGATCGCCGGGTCCAGCGGGTTGAGCTTCACCCCGCCGTCCCGGGCCGCCATCGGGTCGAGCCGGATCGACTTTATGCCCAGTGCGTCGGCGATCAGGTTCCACTCGCCGACGCCGTCCTCGCCCTGGGCGTCCAGCACCACCACCTGCCGGTCGCGGAAGCGCAGTTGGCGCAGGACGTAGGTCTTCTCCAGCGCCGACTTGCCGTTGCCGGACTCGCCCAGCACCAGCCAGTGCGGGGCCGGGAGCTGCTGCCCGTACAGCTGGAACGGGTCGTACACGTACCCCTTGCCGCTGTACACCTCACGCCCGATGATCACACCCGAGTCGCCCAGCCCCGGTGCGGCGGTGGGCAGGTAGACCGCCTGCGCCTGGCCGGTGGAGGTGCGCACCGGCAGCCGGGTGGTCTCCACCTTGCCGAACATCAGGCTGGTGAACGCGTCGGTGAGGTTGCCGAGCGCCATGCGGGGCCTCCAGGAGGATCAGCGGCGGATGCCGGTGGCGAACGGCAGGGTGTTGACGAACGCGCGATGGTGCTCGCGGTCGCACCATTCGAGCTTGAGGTAGCTCTTGCCCGCCGAGGCGCGGATGGTCCGCTTGTCGCGGGCCAGCGCGTCGGGGTTGCGCGAGGAGACCGTGATGTAGCCGACCAGGTTGACCCCGGCCGCGCCGGAGGCGAGGTCGTCGCCGCGCTGGTCGACCCGGCCGGTGTGGGCCAGGTCGCGCGGGTCGACCGTGCGGTTCATCTTGGCCGCGCGGCTGGCCTCCGCCTCGTCGTTGGTCTTCTCGGTCAGCATCCGCTCGATCGCGACGTCGGTCGGCTCCAGGTCCATCGTCACCGCGACCGTGCGGATCACGTCCGGGGTGTGCACCAGCAGCGGCGCCAGGAAGTTGACGCCGACCGGGGTCAGCGGCCACTCCTTGATCCAGGCGGTGGCGTGGCACCAGGGTTCGCGGGTCACCGACTCACGGGTCTTCGCCTGCAGGAACTGCGGGTGGGTCGCGTCCAGCTCGGCCGGCCAGGCGTTGCGCCGGGACATCGCCTGGATGTGGTCGATCGGGTGGTCCGGGTCGTACATCGAGTGCAGCAGCGAGGAGAGCCGCGCCTGGCCGAGCGGCTGGCGCACCCGGATGTCCGCCTCCGCCAGCCGCGCGCAGATGTCCGTCAGCTCGCGCGCCATCACCGCGGCCAGGCCCTCGTCGTCCCGGGCCCGCCGGCCGGTGGCCGTCCGCCCCATCGCGTGCGCCTCGGCCGCCAGGTCGCGGGTGTAGTGCATGCAGGCCACCAGGTACGCCCGGTGCTGCTCGGACGAGGTCGACACCATCGACTGCAGCTGGTCGTACGAGTCCTGCAGCCAGCGCGGCGAGTCCACGTCGCCGCGCCGCTCCACGTCCTTGGCGTGCGCGTCCGGGTCTGCGGGCAGCGTCCGGGCCAGGATCTGCAGCCGGGTCACGAAGCCGTCCCCGTTGGCGACGTGCTTCAGCAGCGTGCCGAACCGGTCGACCAGCGCCTCCTGGTCCTCCGAGTCACGCAGCCCGACGCCCGGGCCCTCGATCTCGATCGCTGCCGTGACCGTCCGCCGCTCCAGGTGCATCAGCACCCCAACCTCGTCCGGCCCGAACGGCGCCGCCAGCCAGCGCAGCCGCCCGACCCCGGGCGGCGGCCCGACCTCGACCTCGCGCCCGTCCAGCCGGGTGCCGGCGTCCATCGCGTCCGACCGCCACACCGCCCGGCCGCTGCGGACCGTCCGGCGGTAGGTGCGGTTGATCTCCACCCACTTGTAGAACGTCCGCCGCCGGTACGGCACGTAGACCGCCGCGATGGCCAGCGCGGGCAGGCCGACCAGGCCGGCGATGCGCAGCGGCAGGATCGGCATCATCAGGCCCCAGACCATGCCGAGGAAGGCCCCGAAGATGATCAGGACGATCTCGCCGGACTCCCGGTTGCGCCCGATCGGCGCGTTCGGGCGGGCCTTGCCGATCAGGTAGGTGCGGCGCTGGTGCACGTACGGCTGGGCGTACTGGGCACCGTACTGGCCGAGCGGTTCGCTGCTCACTTACCCGTCACCCTCCCTTCGCTGGATTGCTGTCGCGGATCGGAACCGAAGCCTGCGGCGGCGGGGCGGGGGCACGCGTGGCGTGGGCCGCGATGCCCGGCGCGACCGAGCCGCCGCCGGCGCCCGGGCTCCCGCCGCCGACGCCCTGCGGGCCGCGGTCGCCGTGCGTGCTGATGCCCTGCTTCACGAGGTTCGCGGTGCCGTTGATCATCGCCGATCCGGCGGAGACCGCGCTCGCCCGGGCGTGCCGCATGCTCATGATCTCGTCGCCGAAGCCCGGCACGAAGCGGTAGACGGCGGCGCTCGCGAAGATCGACAGGAACAGGATCGCCAGGCCCGACAGCACCCGGGCGAAGTCGTCGCTCGCCCCGGCGCCGGTCGCCACCGCGCCGGCCAGCCCGAGGATGATCACGATGATCGGCTTCGCCAGGTCCACCGCCAGCATCACCCCCGCCCAGCGGCGCACGTGCTTCCACAGCTGCTTGTCCACCAGCCCCGCGTACACCGCGGTCCCCAGCAGCGCCCCCACGTACAGCATCGCCGCCCGGATCAGCAGCTCGATCCAGAGCACCGCCGCGGCCAGCACGGCCACCAGCGACACGATGATCAGGATCAGCGGGCCACCGCCCATGCTGCCCTTCTCCAACGTGTCCGCGAACCCTCCCAGGTACGTCCCGGTGTCCGACTTCGTCCCCACCGCGACCGCCTTGGTCAGCCCGTCCGTCGCGCTCACCACGGTGTACAGGATCAGCGGCGTGAACGCCGAGGCCACCACGGTCAGCCAGAGGAAGCCGATCGCCTCCGAGATCGCCGTCGTCAGCGGCGCCCCGCGCACGGCCCGCTTCGTCACCGCCAGCAGCCAGAGCACCAACGTGATGATCGTCGACGCGGCGAACACCACCGCGTACTGCTGCAGGAACGACGCATTGGTGAAGTCCACCTGCGTCGTCCCGTCGATCGCCCCCGACAGGTTCCGCACCACCCACGACGCCGCCTGCGCACACCCCTTCGCCAACGACCCCAACGGATCGGTGACACTCCCGACGGTGCCACCGCCGGGAACGGATCCGCCTCCGGGCTTCGAGGCGCAGTAGACGCCGCTCCCGGGCAGGGGCAGGACATCACAGTCGTTGCCGGTGGGCGACGCACTGGGGCTGGGGCTGGGCTCGGCCGCCGCATCGGAGGCCGACACCAGAACGACGGCCTGGAACACGAGCAATGCCCCGGCAACACCACCGACGCGGGCCGTCTTCCAGATGGCTGGACCCTCACCGCGCATAGCGGAATCCTCCGAACTGCTGGACGGCGCCGGTGATCTCGTCGGCGGTGGCGGCCTGTTGGTCGCCCGGCATCGGGGCTGGGCCCTGCCGGCTTGCGTAGTCGGTGAGCTTCCAGTCGCTGCCCGTCCAGCGGAGGGTCAGGGTGAGCGTGTACCAGTTCGCCGTGACTGGCTGGACGGAGCGCTCGCCCGCGAGGCCGGTGAGGCCGGTGCACCAGACCTCGACCTTGGTCTCGCTGTCGCCGTAGCCGACCGCTTTGGCGCCCACCGGGACGGTCCGGCTGACGAAGGTGAGGCCCTTGGGCGCGCGGCCCTGGGCGTCGAGGCCGTAGCGGGTGGCGGTGTCGCCGCCGAAACCCTGGTCCAGGCGGGTCTGGAGGGACTGGGCGGCGGACGGGTCGGCGATGGTGGCGATGATGGTGTGGCGGCTGTCGGTGCGGAACATCTCGGCGGAGCCGATGGCCACCGCGTAGTTGGCAGCGGCCGACTGCGCGCCCTGCTCGGTGTGCGGGAAGCCGGCGGCGATGCCGTTGGCGGTGGTGGCGACGGGCTGGTCGCCGCTGGGGGCGGGGCCGGCGCCGGAGGGGGCGGTGGGGGTGGCGGCCGCGCCGTCGGCGGAGCGGCCGGCGGGGGCCGGGTCGGGCTTGCCGCGGTTGGCGATGGAGATCGCGACGACCAGCAGCGTGACGACCACGAGGACGGTCACCAGGGTGCGCAGCGGGCGCGACTGACGGCCGTTCGGCTGGGAGGAGGGCTGTTCACCGACCGGCAGCCGCGTACGGGTGTGCGGCTGGTCGTCGGACAACGGCACGGCGGCCCTCCTGGTGCGGGGAGCCGGGGCGGCTCCGGGGCCCCTCCGCCCGTGGACGGGGGCGGAGGGCGGGTGGTGGATGGATTCCCGACGGGGTCGGCCGCGTCCTCACGGGGACGTCAGGGCTGTCCGATCGTCAGATCGCCATGCCGTAGACAATGGTGAACAGAGTGCCGAGTGATCCAATGATGAACACGCCGGTCAGTCCGGCGATGATCAGCCCCTTGCCCTGCTCGGCGCCGAAGCTGTCGCGCATCGCGGTGGCGCCGATGCGCTGCTTGGCCGCGCCCCAGACGGCGATGCCGAGGCAGGCCAGGATGGCCACGGCCATGACGACCTCGACCATCACCCGGGCCTCGGAGCCGAGGCTCGCGAACGGGCCCCAGTCCGGGGCGATCCCGCCGATGATGGTGTCGATATTCGGCTTCTTAGGAGGCTCCTCGGCCAGGTGGCCGATCGCGATGCTGTCCACGCTGCTCAGGTTCATTTCCATCTCACCGCCCGATCAGGCAAATTCAAGGGCCCAGACCCCGTCCGCGCGAAGGGTCCGAACCTATTCTTGGCCAGATCTGATGTCGACTTGGCTACTTCTCGCGGATTGGTCGTGAGGCATCGGACACGTACGCGAGGATGTCCACCGTACGAAGGATAGCGCTCACTCTTTGTATCTCTGATGATTGCGGTGAGCAACGCCTTCCGGGACACTTCGACTGACGATTCGTCGGGATGGTGCTGATGGTACTCCGGAAGGCCGGTACGGCCGCCGCCGCTGCGGGAGTTGTCGCGATCGGCTTCGTCGGCCTGGTGACGGTCGGGACGTATGCGGCCAGCGGTACGCCGCAGCAGTCGGCCAATCGCGCCGGACTCTCCCGTGGAACCGTTCCGGCGGCCTACCAGGGGCCGATCGAGCAGTGGGGCTCGCTCTGTCCGGAGATCTCCCCGCCGATGCTCGCGGCGCAGCTGTACCAGGAAAGCGGTTTCGACCCGGGCGCCCGATCCGGCGTGGGCGCACAGGGAATGGCGCAGTTCATGCCGGCGACCTGGGCGACATACGGCACCGACGGCAACAATGACGGCCGGAAGGACGTCTGGGACCCGTTCGACGCCATCGCCTCGGCGGCGACGTTCGACTGCGCGCTCGCCAAGGACGTCGCCGGTGTGCCGGGCGACCGGCAGGCCAACGTCCTGGCCGCGTACAACGCCGGCCCGTACGCGGTGACGAAGTACAACGGGATCCCGCCGTACCGGGAGACGCAGGGCTACGTGCGCAACATCCAGGCCATGGCCCGCAGTTTCACCGCGCCGACCGCGCCGGTGGAGGTCTCCCAGCAGTCCGCCGGCGCCATCTACTTCGCGCAGACCAAGCTCGGCACGCCGTACCTGTGGGGCGGCGAGGGGCTGCCCTCGCAGAACGGGCGGTTCGACTGCTCGGGGCTCACCCAGGCCGCGTACGCCAGCGTGGGCATCACGCTCCCCCGGGTGGCCAACGACCAGTGGTACGCCGGTCCGCACCCGTCGCGGGACCAGCTGCGCCCGGGGGACCTGGTGTTCTGGGCGACCGACCTGAGCGACCCGCGCAGCATCCACCACGTCGGCATCTACGTCGGCGGCGGCTACATGATCGACGCCCCGCACACCGGCGCGGTGATCCGCTACGACAAGATCGACACCAAGGAGTACATCGGCGCCACCCGGGTCACCACGGACGGCGCGCAGGCGCTGCCGGGCCGCAACGCGGACGGCAGCATCACCGCGCCGAGCCGCCCCGGCGATCCCGCACCCGCGGCCCCCGCCGCGCCCGCCCCGGCCACACCGGCCCCGGCCGCCCTGACCGCCCCCGACCCCTCATCCACGGCGTCCCGGCCCGCCGGCTCCGCGGCGGCCCGCCCCACCCCGACAGGTCCAGGTCAAAACAGCGCAAAGAGCTGACCCGTCCCGGACCCCCGGGTGTGAGTGCACTGTGGACGCTGAGTCAAGTTTCCATAACCCCCAGTTTCCGTGGAACGCTGTGCCCCGGTTATGACGTTGTGTCCGGTGGTCCGCCGTCACCCCCCTGATCCGGGCGGGGCAGAGCGGACCACGGCCGGAACGACCAGTGCAGCGGACCAGAAGGAGGTGCGGCGTGTCGACGCCGCTTGCCGACACGACCAACCCCGACCTCGGCCTGCTCTACGCCGTCAACGGCCTGGCCAAGCGCTCCCCGGAGTGGCTGGACCACCTGGTCTCCTGGATCGGCGAGTACGGCATCCTGATCGGCCTTGCCCTGCTGGGCCTGGTCGGCTGGCTGCAGGCGAGACGCCGGCCGGACGCCCCGGTGGCCGTCGCCGGGCTGCTCTGGGCCCCGCTGGCGACCGCCATCGCCGAGCTGGCCAACCTGCCGATCGCCGCCATCGTCGACCGCCCGCGCCCCTTCGTCGACCACACCGGGCTGGACGTCCTGGTCGAGGGCAAGGCGGGCACGCACTCCTTCGTCAGCGACCACTCGACCATGTCGATGGGCATCGCGGTGGGGCTGTTCCTGGTCAACCGGAAGCTCGGCTGGATCGCCGGCGGCCTCGCCCTGCTGCAGGGCTTCTGCCGGATGTACATGGGCGTCCACTACCCCACCGACGTGATCGGCGGCTTCGCGCTCGCCACCGCGGTCGTGCTGCTGCTGGCGCCGATCGCGATGGCCGTGCTGGTGCCGCTCTGTCACGCGCTGAGCCGCACCGCCGTCGCCCCGCTGATCCGGGCCCCCCAGGGCGGACCGCGACCGCGCGGCGGACGCAAGCGCGGCGGCGCCCGCGGCGCCGTCCGGGCCGACGAGCAGCCGCCGGAGTCCGACCTCGCGGCCTGAACCGCCGTGGCCGGCCCGGGCCCCCGGCAGCTTCGCAGGGGGCCCGGTACCAAGGGGTTCGGGGAGCGGCCGCTACGCCGGGCCGCCGCTCTCGGCCAGGTGGTCGGCGGCCTCGCGTCTGGTCAGGTCCCGGGAGCGGCGGGCCGGTGAGAACCAACCGCAGACGCAGCTCGCGTAGCAGAAGGAACCGCGTTCGCTGATCGCGACACGGTGCTCGGGCATCGGGGTGGTGCCGGGCCCCGCCGGCAGCTCACTGTGCACGTACCTCACCGTAACGCGCTCCGGACCCGGCGCGCGACGCCCGGTGCGCGCCGGGTACCGCGTAACTCCCGGCACCCCAACTCGTTTGCCCGGAAAGAGCTCTGCCCACCCGGTGGTGGTCGGCGGAGCAGTCGGGCCCGAGGGGGTTGTGGCGAGGATGAATGTGACCGACGAGCAGCGCGGCGGCCGGCGGCCGGGCCGCCCGCTGCCCCAGCTGCGCTCGGCGGCCGGAGCCGTCGTACTCGCCGCCGCCCTGGCCGGGCTGGCCGGCTGCTCGGGCGGCGCCACGGGTTCCGCCGGCTCGGCCGACCGGAAGCCGGCCGCCCCCGACCAGCTCTCGGCGGACCCGCTGACGGCCGTTCGCAGCGCCGCCGACATCACCGGCCGGACCGGCTCCGCACACGCGGCCACCGAGCTGGTCACCGAGTCCGCCGAGAAGAAGGCCGTCTTCACCGGCACCGGCGGGTACGACTACGTGAAGCGGATCGGGCGGCTGGAGGTGGCCGTGCCGCCCGGTGCGGCGACCACCGGGAAGATCGTCGAAGTGGTCCTGCCCGGCACCGTCTACCTGCAGAACAGCGGCGCCAAGGTGCCCGAGGGCAAGTGGGTCAAGCTGGACGTGCGCCAGCTGCCGGACGGCAACCTGGTGAGCAGCGGCGCCACCGACCCGGCCTCCGCCGCGGGCGCGCTGCGCGGGGCTCAGAAGGCCGAGCTGGTCGGCATCGAGACGGTCGGCGGTGTGCCGCTGAAGCACTACCGGGGCACCCTGGACCTCGCCAAGGCCGCCGAGGCGACCGGCGGCCGCGGCGGGGACGGCCTGCGGATGGGGGCGCAGACCTTCACCGTCCGGGACGTCCCGTACGACGTCTGGCTGGACGAGCAGGGGCGGCTGCACAAGGTGGTCGAGGTCTACACCTTCGCCGGCGCGCCCGGCTCGAAGGAGGCGAAGGACCAGGTGAAGGTGGTGTCGACGACCTCGCTGGCCGACTTCGGCAAGCCGGTGGAGGCGGCCGAGCCCGCCGCTGCCGACATCTACGCGATGAAGCCCACGGAGAGCCCGAAGTAACCGGACGCAGGGGCGCCGCCGGCGCCGGTGGGTCACCCGGGATCGCCCGGCCCACCCGTTTCGGCGGCCCCGAGATGGCCCGTCCGTGCCATGTGGGCGGGCTCCGAAGTGCCTAGGCTGGAGGGCGGGTGGCTGCCGCCCGGGCTGGCGAGGCACTGAAGGGGTGGTGCAGGTGGTGTCGTCCACGGGCGGCCGCAGCGGCGGCCACGACGACGCGGCCCTCGACGAGATCGACCTGGCCGGCGAGCTGATGATCGCCGCCACGGCCAGCACCGGCGACCGGCTGCCGACCGAGCGGATCGACGAGGTGCTGCTGGACCGGCCCGACGGCGGGGCGTCCGCCGACGGGCCGTCGGAACCGGGGAGCTGAGGGTCAGCTGCGCAGCAGCCGGCCGATCGCGGCGGTGGCCTCCGCCACCTTGGCGTCCAGCTCGGCGCCGCCCTCCTCGGCGGCCGCGGCGACGCAGTGCCGCAGGTGCTCCTCCAACAGCGAGAGCGCGAAGGACTGCAGCGCCTTGGTGCCGGCCGAGACCTGGGTCAGCACGTCGATGCAGTAGACGTCCTCGTCGACCATCCGCTGGAGGCCGCGGATCTGGCCCTCGATCCGGCGCAGCCGCTTCAGGTGGGCGTCCTTCTGGGCGCTGTAGCCGTGCTGGCCGTGCCCGCCGTGGTGGGCGTGCGGCTCGGCCCCGGGCGTGTGGTCCGGCTCGGTGCGCGCTTCCGTCGTGGTCATCGGCCCGCCTTCGTATCAGTGCCTGGTGGCTGCGTCGACCTCCAGTGTCCAACACGCGGACCCCTCGTGGTGTTCCCCCGTAAGGGCTGACACCCGGGCTTCCGTTCGCAGGACGGGGGCAATCGGGACGAGGTTCCGTCAGACTGGGGGCTCGCGTCTGCACAGGGAAGTGCGGGCCGGATCCACCGCTGCGGCGGCCAACCGGAAGGGGAGGTTCCGGCTCCTCCCCCACCACCCCGTTTGCGTGATCGTGCTCGGTTGCACCTAGCATCGTTCAGTCCGAACCCCGCACATCGGAGATTTCCGTGCGTTTTAGCCTGACCCCGAAGGAGACGAGCTTCTACGACATGTTCGCCGCAGCCGCGGAGAACCTCGTCGTCGGATCGAAGCTCCTGCTGGAACTGCTGGGATCAGACGTGTCGACCCGCGCGGAGATCGTCGAGCGCATGCGCGCCGCCGAGCACGCCGGGGACGACACCACCCATGCCGTCTTCCACCAGCTGAACTCCTCCTTCATCACGCCCTTCGACCGCGAGGACATCTACAGCCTCGCCTCGTCGCTGGACGACATCATGGACTTCATGGAGGAGGCCGTCGACCTGGTCGTCCTCTACGACATCCAGACCCTGCCGAAGGGCATCGAGCAGCAGATCGAGGTGCTGGCGCGCGCCGCCGAGCTCACCGCCGAGGCGATGCCCAACCTGCGCAGCATGTCGAACCTCACCGAGTACTGGATCGAGGTCAACCGACTGGAGAACCAGGCGGACCAGATCCACCGCAAGCTGCTCGCCCACCTGTTCTCCGGCCAGTACGACGCCATCGAGGTGCTCAAGCTCAAGCAGGTCGTGGACGTCCTTGAGGAGGCGGCGGACGCGTTCGAGCACGTCGCCAACACGGTGGAGACCATCGCCGTCAAGGAGTCCTGACCCCCGTGGACACGGCAGCACTCATCGTCGTCATCGGCGTTGCGTTCTTCTTCACCTATACCAACGGCTTCCACGACTCCGCGAACGCCATCGCCACCTCGGTCTCCACCCGGGCACTGACCCCGAAGGCCGCGCTCGCGATGGCCGCGGTGATGAACCTGGCCGGCGCCTTCCTCGGCAGCGGCGTGGCGCACACCGTCTCCAGCGGCATCATCGAGACCCCCAGCGGCAACCAGGGCATGGCGATCCTCTTCGCCGCGCTGATCGGCGCGATCGCCTGGAACCTGGTCACCTGGTACTTCGGCCTGCCGTCCTCCTCCTCGCACGCCCTCTTCGGCGGCATGGTGGGTGCGGCGCTGGCCGGCGGCACCGAGGTGATCTGGAGCGGGGTCATCGACAAGATCATCATCCCGATGATCGTCTCCCCGGTGGTCGGCCTGGTCGGCGGCTACCTGGTGATGCTGGCGATCCTCTGGATATTCCGGCGGGCCAACCCGCACCGCGCCAAGCGCAACTTCCGCGTCGCCCAGACCGCCTCGGCCGCCGCCATGGCGCTCGCGCACGGCCTGCAGGACGCCCAGAAGACCATGGGCATCGTGGTGATGGCCCTGGTGATCTCCGGCAACCAGGCCACCTACGACATCCCGGTCTGGGTGAAGATCTCCTGCGCGACGATGCTCTCGCTGGGCACCTACGCGGGCGGCTGGCGGATCATGCGGACGCTCGGCCGGAAGATCATCGAGCTGGACCCGCCGCAGGGCTTCGCCGCCGAGACCACCGCGTCGATCGTCATGTACATCACCTCGTTCGTCTACAAGGCGCCCATCTCCACCACCCACGTGATCACCTCGGCGATCATGGGTGTCGGGGCCACCAAGCGGATCCGCGCGGTCCGCTGGGGCGTCGCCAAGAACATCGTGCTCGGCTGGTTCATCACGATGCCGGCGGCCGCCCTCGTCGCAGCGCTGATCTACTGGTTCGTCCACCTCTTCTGGGGCTGAGCCCCCGGGCGCCGTGCGCCGGGGCCACGCCCTGGAGCACGGCCCGGAGTGCCCGGCGCCCCGGAGACGGAACGGCCTCCCGGAGATGGAACGACGTCCCGGAGGCGGAACGACGTCCCGGAGCTGGAACGACGTCCCGGAGCTGGAACGACGTCCCGGGAACGGAACGCCCCCGCGGGCGGACGGCCGAAGGGCCGACGGACGCCGGGGAAAGAACAGGGCCCGCCCCCACATCTCGGGGGCGGGCCCTTCTTCATACTTCGCGGCGGCACCGCCATGCAGCACCGCGAAGCAGTCTGTGGCGCGAGGAGTGCTCCTCAGCCGGGATGGCTCAGCCGAAGCGGCCGGAGATGTAGTCCTCGGTGGCCTGGACCGACGGGTTGGAGAAGATCCGCTGGGTGTCGTCCAGCTCGATCAGCTTGCCCGGCTGGCCGACGCCGGCCAGGTTGAAGAAGGCGGTGCGGTCGCTGACGCGGGCCGCCTGCTGCATGTTGTGCGTCACGATGACGATCGTGAACTGCTCCTTCAGCTCGCCGATCAGGTCCTCGATGGCGAGGGTGGAGATCGGGTCGAGGGCGGAGCAGGGCTCGTCCATCAGCAGGACCTGCGGCTCGACCGCGATGGCGCGGGCGATGCAGAGGCGCTGCTGCTGACCGCCGGAGAGGCCGGCGCCCGGCTTGCTCAGCCGGTCCTTGACCTCGTTCCAGAGGTTGGCGCCCTTGAGGGACTTCTCCACCACGCCGTCCAGGACGGACTTCTTGCGCACACCCGCGAGCTTCAGCCCGGCGACCACGTTGTCGTAGATCGACATGGTCGGGAACGGGTTCGGGCGCTGGAAGACCATGCCGACCGAGCGGCGGACGGCCACCGGGTCGACGTTCGAGGCATACAGGTTCTCGTCGTCCAGAAGGACCTTGCCCTCGACGCGGGCGCCGGGGATCACCTCGTGCATGCGGTTGAGGGTCCGCAGGAAGGTGGACTTGCCGCAGCCGGAGGGGCCGATGAAGGCCGTCACGGAGCGGGGTTCGATGCTCATCGAGATGTCCTCGATGGCCTTGGTGTTGCCGTAGAAGGCCGACAGTCCGCTGACGTCGATGCGCTTGGCCATGATCCTTCGTCTTCTCTCAGTACTCGTACGTCAGTCGGCCGGTCAGTGTCCGGCCTTGGGCGAGCGCCAGCGTGCGATGCCCCGGGCGATGAGGTTCAGCCCCATCACGAAGGCGATCAGCACCAGCGCGGCACCCCAGGCACGGGCGTAGCCGTAGTCGTTGTTGACCATTGCGTACTGCTGCCAGATGTACATCGGCAGCGACTGCTGCGGTCCGTCGAACGGGTTGTTGTTGATGTAGTCGGCACCGAAGACCAGCATCATCACCGGAGCCGTCTCACCCGTGATGCGGGCGACCGCGAGCATCACACCGGTGGTGATGCCGCCGATGGCGGTGGGGAGGACGATCCGCAGGATGGTCTTCCACTTCGGCACGCCGAGCGCGTACGACGCCTCGCGCAGCTCGTTCGGGACGAGCTTCAGCATCTCCTCGGTGGAGCGGACCACCACCGGCAGCATCAGGATCGCCAGCGCGAGGGCGCCCGAGAAGCCGGAGTAGTTGAAGCCGAGCGCGAGGTTCCAGAGGGAGAGGATGAACAGACCGGCGACGATCGACGGGACACCCGTCATGACGTCGACGAAGAAGGTGACGGCCTTGGCGAGCCGGCCGCGGCCGTACTCGACCAGGTAGACGGCGGTCAGCAGACCGATCGGGGCGGCGATCGCGGAGGCCAGCAGCACCTGCTCCAGGGTGCCGATCAGCGCGTGGTAGATGCCGCCGCCGGGGCCTGACTGGAGAACGCCCTTCATGGAGTGGCTCAGGAAGTTCCCGTTCACCACCTCGGCGCCCTGCTGGACCGTGTAGACCGTCAGCGCGAGCAGCGGGATGACCGCCAGGATGAAGGCGACCCAGACCATCGAGGTGGCGAGGCGGTCCTTGGCCTGGCGGCGGCCCTCGACCCGGGCCGCGAGCAGGTAGCTGATCGCCAGGAAGAGGACGGCGGAGATCAGGCCCCACTGGATGTGGCTCTCCAGGCCGCCGGCCGCGCCGATGGCGCAGCCGAGGGCGATCGAGCCGACGGTCACCGCCGCCGGAGCCCACTTGGGCAGTCGGTTCGCGGTCAGCGGGCGCCCCGCGGGGCGCGCGTCCGCGGGAACGGTAGTGGTCGCCGCGCTCATGCGTTGGCCCCCGAGTACTCCTTGCGGCGGGCGACGATCAGCCGCGCAGCACCGTTCACCAGCAGGGTGATCACGAACAGGACGAGGCCGGAGGCCATCAGCGCGTCCCGGCCGAAGGGCTGGGCCTCGCTGAACTTCAGCGCGATGTTCTGCGCGAAGGTGCCGCCGCCCGGGTCGAGCAGGTGCAGCGAGAAGACATTGTTGGACGAGAGCACCACCGCGACCGCGATGGTCTCGCCGAGCGCACGGCCGAGGCCGAGCATCGAGGCGGAGATGATGCCGGGGCGGCCGAACGGCAGCACCGCGGTGCGGATCATCTCCCAGCGGGTCGCGCCGAGCGCGAGCGCCGCCTCCTCGTGCATCCGTGGCACCTGCCGGAAGACCTCACGGGAGACCGCGGTGATGATCGGCAGGATCATGATCGCCAGCAGGATGCCGACGGTGAACAGGGTGCGCGGGGTGGTGCCGGCCCGGGACTGGTCGAAGATGTACGTCCAGCCGAGGTACTCGTCCATCCAGCTGGTCAGCCCGTCCAGGTGCGGGACCAGGAAGAGCGCGCCCCAGAGGCCGTAGATGATGCTGGGGACGGCCGCGAGCAGGTCCACCAGGTAGGCGAACGGCTGGGCGATCCGGCGCGGCGCGTAGTGCGAGATGAACAGCGCGATGCCGATGGCCACCGGAACGGCGATCGCCATCGCGATCAGCGCGCTGACGATGGTGCCGAAGGCGAGGACGGCGATGCCGAAGACCGGCTTCGGGGCGTCCGGCGTCCACTCGAAGGTGGTGAGGAAGTTGCCCTCGTTCTTGCTCAGGGCGATGCCCGAGCGCCAGGTCAGGAAGCCTGCGATGGCGGCCATGACGACCAGCAGCAGGATGCCCGACCCGCGGGACAGGTTCATGAAGATCTTGTCGCCGACGCGGCTGTCGCGCTTGCGGCGTTCCCTGCCTCGCGGGGGGGCAGGGGTGGATGAAGTCATTGGTCTACTCCGGTCTGGTGGTGCTGCCCCGAGGGGGCGGCACCCTGGCGGCGGTGCCCCGGACGTGTTGCATGGTGTGTGCTGTCCGGTGGGGCGGCCCCGGCCCCCCTCGTTCACGGGGCCGCTCCACCGGAGGTACTACGTGGATCAGGCCAGCGTCGGGATGACGGCGTTGACCTTGTCCGTCAGCTCCTTCGGCAGCGGGACGTAGCCCTTCTCACCGATGGCCTTCTGACCGGCGTCGCTCGCGCCGTAGGTCAGGAACGCCTTCAGGGTGTCGAGGGTGTCGGCCTTGTTGCCCTTGTCGCAGACGACCTCGTAGGTGACCAGGACGATCGGGTACGAGCCCTCGTCCTTGGTCGCGTAGTCGAGGGTCAGCGCCAGGTCGCTGCCGGTGCCGGCGATCTTGGCCTTGGCGAAGGTGTTGGCGGCGTTCGCGGCGGTGGCCTCGACCGGCTTGGCGGCACCGGTGGCGATCGCGGCGCTCTTCAGGTTGTTGGTCTGGGCGAACGACAGCTCGGCGTAGCTGATCGAGTTCTTGACCTGCTTCACCTGGGCCGAGACGCCGGCGGAGCCGTTGGCCGACTGGCCGCCCTTGCCCGCCCAGGTCTTGCTGGCCGGGTAGGACCAGGCGCCACCGGAGGTCTTGGCGAAGTACTTGGTCAGGTTGTCGGTGGTGCCGGAGTCGTCCGAGCGGTGGAAGGCCTGGATGTCGGCGTCCGGCAGCTTGGCGCCCGGGTTCAGGGCGACGATCGCCGGGTCGTTCCACTTGGTGATCTGCGAGTCGAAGATCTTGGCGGTGGTCGGGCCGTCCAGGACCAGGTTGTCGACGCCCTCGACGTTGAAGACGATCGAGATCAGACCCGCGACGAGCGGCAGGTTGACGCCCTGGCCGCCGGTGCAGACCGCCTTGGTGGCGTCGACCTCGGCCGGCTTCAGCGCCGAGTCGGAGCCGGCGAACTGGACCTTGCCCTGGGTGAACTGCTGGACACCGGCGCCGGAGCCGCCACCACCGTAGTTGATGGTCGCGCCGGAGCAGGCCGCGCCGAAGTTGGTCTTCCAGACGTCGATCGCGTTGCCCTGGGCGGTGGAACCCGCGGCGACCAGCGCGCTGGGCTTGCTGCCACAGTTGATCGCGGCGGCCGGGGCGGCCGAGCCGCTGCCACTGCCGGAGGCGGTGTTGTTGTTGTTCTCGTCCGAACCGCAGGCGGCGAGCGACAGCGAGCTGACGAGCGCCATGGCACCGATGGCGAGGGCCTTGGAGCGGCCGTTCCGCTGGAGCTTCACAGGGGTGTCCCTTTCTGTGGCATTGCCCGGCACGCGGGCCGTGCGAGCACGGCGGAGCGCGGGTTTTGCTGTGGTCCGGGGCCCGTTCGGCCCTCCGGTGTAGCCGAAGTTAGGCCGGGCAAGTGACACGTCAGCCGGTCCGAAGTGAACGGAGAGTGAACCTCGAACGGATGGCAGGAAACTACGTCAGGTAGTAACGGTTGCGTCACGGCAAGAGCGCGGGGAGATCACTTCCATGGTTCCTCCACAGGCCTGACCTCGCCCGACCCACCGGCCACTCCGGTCCCGCGGCAGCGGCCGCCCGGGTCCGACCGCACGCGACGCACCGGGACGCGGCACCCGTCGCGCCGGGCGGGCGCACACGGCCCGTAGCGCTCCGGCGGACGGCGCTACCGCAGCGGGCGGGCGCCCAGCAGCTCCAGCAGCGCGTCCACCAGTACCCGGTCCCGCTCGTGCGTCAGCCGGGCCCGGGCCTTGCCGGCCGGCAGCCACTCCAGCCGGTCCACCTCCCGGCTCGGCCGGAACGCCCCCGCCCCCGGCACCGCCGCCCAGTACCGGACCTCCTTCGGCCGCCCCTGCGCCAGGTAGTGCTGGGTCGGCAGCTCCGCCCCCAGCACGCAGGAGAAGCCGGTCTCCTCCCACACCTCGCGAAGCGCCGCCTCGACCACGCCCTCCCCCGGGTCGAGCTTGCCCTTCGGCAGGCTCCAGTCGTCGTACTTGGGGCGGTGGATCACCGCGATCCGCGGCCGCCCCAGCCGACCGCTCTTCTTCGGCCGCCCCGGCAGCCAGAGCACCGCACCCGCCGCCAGGATCACCGGCGCCCGACCGGCGGGGCCCGGGGTCGCCCCCGGCGCGGTGGAACGGGTCCGGGCGGGACCCTCGGCCTGCTCGGTGCTCAGGCGGTTGCGCAACTCATGCCATCCGGGGTGCGGGGGTGTACCCCCAGCCGCCCTCGGCAGGGGGGATCTCCAGCCAGCCGTCCAGGCCTGGCGGGAGCTCGGGCCACTGGCGGCCGAAGGCGTACCGGGCCGCCTCCACCTCCAGTCGTTGATCAGCATGCACCACCCCGAGCACGTACGCGGTCGCGGGTGTGATCCTGGGCGTCCGCGCCGCGGTGGCCGCGGTGACCGCCGCGTCCGAGGCGTCCTGGTGCCGCGCCAGCACCTCGTCCAGCTCGTCCAGCTCGACGGCCGGCCGGCTGCACACCTCCAGCGCGTACCGGGCCCGCTTCACCAGGATCCGCACCCGGTGCCACGGGGCGTCGTCCGCCGCCAGCGCCGTGTCCGCGTCCACCGCGCCCCGGGCCGCCGGCACCGAGCCGAGCCGGCGCAGCCCCTCCCCTCCGTACGGGGTGGCGGCGCGCTGCAGCGGCAGCTGCTGGGTGCTGGCGGTCAGCGCGGTGAACGCCGCCGCGGCCTGCGGCACCAGCACCGCCCCGGCCCGGCCGGCCGCCGCGTCCAGCAGCGGCGCCTCCGCCACCAGCAGCGTCATCCGGTCCGCCAGCGCGTGCAGCCGGGCGGAGCGGAGCTCCTGGAGGACGGTCGAGTGCGCCCTGGTCCGGGCCAGGGTCAGCTGGCGGTCGAGCAGCGCCCGCGCCTTCGGCGCCCCGGCGTGCCCGGCCAGCATCCCCGGCCCGTCCGCCTCCGTGCCCGTGAGCGCGTCCAGCGCCCCCAGCAGCCGGGCCGACCGGCGGACGTAGCCCGGCTCCAGCGCCAGCAGGTTCAGCAGCCAGCGCAGCTCGGTTCGCGACTCCTGCGCCCAGGACTGCTCGAAGGTCGCACCGAAGGTGTGCAGCAGCCCGCCGATCCGCCGCACCGCCCGCAGCAGGTCGGCCGTCCCGCCGGACGGCGCGGCCGCCGTGCCCGGTCTCGCGCCGACCTCGCCCACCGCCGTCGGCAGGGCGCGGAGGAACGCGCCGGCCTGGGCGGTGAGATGGCTGGAGAGGATGTCCCCGGCGGTCGCGGTGGAGGCCGCCTGGGCCGTCATCGGCGCATCGGTCATGGCTAGGTAGATCCCCGTTCCCCCGGGGCCGTCCCCCGGGGCTGGTGGCCGACCGCTGTGGCGGGTCCCGACCGCTCAGCGGCTCGCATCGGTGGCTCGCGTCGGCATCAGTGGCTCACGTCGGTGGGTCGCGTCCGTGCGTCGTGGCGGCGACGCACGGTCACCGGGCGGCGGCGGCCCGGCGGCGCTGGCGCGAGTCGATGAGCAGGTCCTGAACGTGCCGCAGCGGCTTGCCCTCGGTGTCCTGGGCGTGGCGGGTCCAGGTGCCGT
Source organism: Kitasatospora sp. NPDC090091 (assembly GCF_044747365.1). Taxonomy (NCBI): domain Bacteria; kingdom Bacillati; phylum Actinomycetota; class Actinomycetes; order Kitasatosporales; family Streptomycetaceae; genus Kitasatospora; species Kitasatospora sp. NPDC090091. The sequence continues at coordinate 3,602 of NZ_JBIVDY010000008.1, read as the reverse complement.
CCGGGCCCAGGTGCCAGGACTCGGTCTCGTCCGACACCCCGAGGTCGATCAGCCCGGACAGCTCCGCCCGGTGCGCCGGGTCGGTGATCCGCAGCAGCGCCTCGATCCGGCGGTCCAGGTTCCGGTGCATCATGTCGGCGCTGCCGATCCAGACCTCCGGATCACCGTTGTTGCCGAACACGAAGATCCGAGAGTGCTCCAGGAACCGCCCGAGGATGCTGCGGACCCGGACGTTCTCGCTCAGCCCCGGCACGCCCGGCCGGATCGCGCAGATCCCGCGCACCCAGACGTCCACCGGCACCCCGGCCTGGGAGGCCCGGTAGAGCGCGTCGATGACCGCCTCGTCGACGATGGAGTTGACCTTGAGCTTCACGAAGGCCGGGCGGCCGTCCTTGTGGTGGGCGATCTCGTTGTGGATCCGCGAGATCAGCCCGTCCCGCAGGCCGCGCGGGGCGGTCAGCAGGCGGCGGTAGGACTCGCGGCGCGAGTAGCCGGAGAGCCGGTTGAAGAGGTCCGAGAGGTCCGCCCCGACCTGCGGGTCCGAGGTCAGCAGGCCGAGGTCCTCGTAGAGCCGGGCCGTCTTCGGGTGGTAGTTGCCGGTGCCCACGTGCGAGTAGCGGCGCAGCGTGTCGCCCTCCTGGCGCACCACCAGCGACAGCTTGCAGTGCGTCTTCAGGCCCACCAGGCCGTAGACGACGTGGCAGCCGGCCTCCTCCAGCTTGCGGGCCCACTTGATGTTCGCCTGCTCGTCGAAGCGCGCCTTGATCTCGACCAGGACGAGCACCTGCTTGCCGGACTCCGCCGCGTCGATCAGCGCGTCCACGATCGGCGAGTCACCGGAGGTCCGGTACAGCGTCTGCTTGATCGCCAGCACGTCCGGGTCGGCCGCGGCCTGCTCCAGGAAGGCCTGCACCGAGGTGGAGAAGCTGTCGTACGGGTGGTGCAGCAGCACGTCCCGCTCGCGCATCGCGGCGAAGATGTCCGGCTGCGAGGCCGACTCGACGTCGGTCAGGCCGCGGGCCGTACCCGCGACGAACTTCGGGTACTTCAGCTCCGGCCGGTCCAGGTCGGCGATGCCGAACAGACCGGTCAGGTCGAGCGGACCGGGCAGCGGGAAGACCTCCGCCTCGGTGATGTTCAGCTCCCGCACCAGCAGGTCCAGGATGTAGGGGTCGATCGACTCCTCGACCTCCAGCCGGACCGGCGGGCCGAAGCGCCGCCGCATCAGCTCCTTCTCCAGCGCCTTGAGGATGTTCTCGGTGTCGTCCTCCTCGACCTCCAGGTCCTCGTTGCGGGTGACCCGGAAGGCGTGGTGGGCGAGCACCTCCATCCCCGGGAACAGCTCCTCCAGGTGCGCACCCATGACGTCCTCCAGCGGCACGTACCGCTGCGGGGAGGCCTCCAGGAAGCGCGCGAGGGACTGCGGGACCTTCACGCGGGCGAAGTGCTTGTGCCCGGACACCGGGTTGCGCACGACGACGGCGAGGTTGAGGGAGAGTCCTGATATGTAGGGGAACGGGTGGGCCGGGTCCACCGCGAGCGGGGTGAGCACCGGGAAGATCTTCTGCCGGAAGAGCGTGTGCAGGCGGGCCTGCTCCTTCTCCGCCAGCTCGGCCCAGCGGGCCACCTCGATGCCCTCGGCGGCGAGGTCCGGCAGGACCTCCTGCTGGAAGGCGGCGGCGTGCCGCGCCATCAGCTCACGGGACCTGGTCCAGATCAGGTCGAGCACCTCGCGCGGCTGCAGGCCGGAGGCACTGCGCTGGGCCACGCCGGTGGCGATCCGGCGCTTCAGGCCGGCCACCCGGACCATGAAGAACTCGTCCAGGTTGCTGGCGAAGATCGCCAGGAACTTGGCCCGCTCCAGCAGCGGGATGGACGAGTCCTCGGCCAGCTCCAGGACGCGCTCGTTGAAGGCGAGCCAGCTGCGCTCGCGGTCCAGGAAGCGGCCCTGGGGCAGCTCCTCGAAGTCCTTGTCGTCGGCGGCCGGCAGCTCCGGCGGTATCCCCAGCGCACTCGACATCCGGGCCGGCGGGGACAGCGGGGCAGGGACGGGGCGGGGGATGCTCATGGGCTCCAGCTCCTCCAGCAGGACGGCGTCCGGTCGCGAAAGACTCAACGGGCCGTCGCCCTCGCCCGGTACCAGCGCCCACCCACCCGGCGCGGTCGCTACAGCACCGGCCGGTGAGTGTCGGCCGACGCTGCACGAGCGAGACACTACGGACTTCATCCTGTGATCTTCGCGGCAGCAATTGAATCCACGGTAAACACCGCATGGCCAGGAGGAAAGCTGAGTCGGTCGGGGTCGGGGGCGGTACGACCCACCAATTGCCCCGGACCCGTTCCTCCGCTATGGCCACGCGTATGGCCACGCGCTTCCGCCCGGTGTCTCCCGGGCTTCGGCCCGGACCGTGGCAGAGGCTCCGACTCGGCCTCCGCCGTGGCCCGGCTCGTGGCCCGGTCAGACCTCCCGACCGCCTCGGTAGGCGGCGCGGTACATGAGGTCCACCTCGTGGATGGCGAACCCCAGTCGTTCATATACCCGCACGGCGGCCGCATTGTCGGCGTCGACGTACAGAAGTACGGTCGCCAGGCCGCGCTCGCCCGGGCCGCCGCCGGTCAGGTGACGCAGGCCCGCCGCGGTGAGCGAACGGCCGAGGCCGCTGCCCTGCTCCGCCGGGTCCACACCGACGACGTACACCTCGCCGAGGGCCGGCTCGGTGCTGGTCGCCGGATGCACCTTCGTCCAGTGGAAGCCGACCACCTTGTCGCTGCGGATGGCGAGGAAGAAGCCCGCCGGGTCGAACCACGGCTCGGCCAGCCGCTCGGCGAGGTCCCGCTCGGTCCAGGCGCCCTGCTCGGGGTGGTGGGCAAAGGCCAGCGCGTTCAGCCGCAGCCACTCGGCGTCGTCCTCACCGGGCCGGAAGGTCCGCAGCTCGACGCCGTCCGGCAGGGAGACCTCGTCGGTCTGCGGTCCGGTCCGCCGCATCTGCCGCAGTTCGCGGACCAGCTCGGCGCCGTACTGCTCGGCCAGGTGCCGGGCCGCCGGGTGACCGCCGTGCACCCAGAAGTCGACGTGGTCGCGGCCGGCCCGGTGCGCCTCGGCCAGCACCGCATCGACCAGGGCCCGGCCGTGGCCGCGGCCGCGTGCCCCCGGGGCCACCACCAGCTCGGCGGCGGGGTTCCCCGCCGTGGCGCCCTGCGGCACCTCCAGCTGGCCGTATCCGACGTCGGCCCGACGGCCCTGCACGAAGTGGACCACCCCGGGCCGGCCGTCCTCGGCCGAACGCAGCCTGAGCCGCCCCTGCTCGGAGACCGCCGCCCGGCCGTCCGCCTCCTGGGCGTCGGCCAGCACGAGCAGCGCACCGTCACGCTGCTCGGGCCGCAGCACCTCGTGCGCGATCACGGCCCCCTCGTCGGTCGCCGGCGTGCCGTTGTAGAACCGCTGCTCCTGCTGTTCGTCCATGTCCTGACGATACGTCAACGGAAACGCAAAGAACCCCCGATCCGGAATGGATCGGGGGTTCTTCGGAATGATTGTTCGGCGGCGTCCTACTCTCCCACAGGGTCCCCCCTGCAGTACCATCGGCGCTGTGAGGCTTAGC